>JBPCVE010000026.1:0-43183 GCA_051010795.1 Rubripirellula sp. | reverse complement strand
CTCCTGAAACGCCTGATAGTACAGTCGAAAATCCAGCGGCGGTGAACGGAAAAAGTCCGACACGTATCAAGCAGGGGGAACCAGCCATTACCCCAAAGGTATCACCAAGAGTATCACCAAAGGTATCACGCATCAGATACTCGAAAGGTATCACCGACTGAGCGTTGTAACATGTTGCGGTGCAAGAAGTTAAAAATGGGCGATACAGAATTCGAATCTGTGACCTCTGCGGTGTGAACACAGCGCTCTAACCAACTGAGCTAATCGCCCTTGTAAAAGAAAGCAGCTTTTTCGAGGTCTTCTGGTCTAAAAGACGTGCGTCTAACAACTCAGTTTAACGTAGATTCCACGGTTGTTGCACCCCATCACATCGTTTCGCTGTACAGAATGGTAGAGCGTTGTATCAACCAGCTATTCAGCACGATGCGGGATCTTATTTTTGTCTTCGTCTCTGTTTTGGAAGCTCCCAAACTATTCACCGCTCTGCAGCATTTGCGTTACTACCGCTCAAATCTGGCAAACCTCTCGCACTGATGGCCGAACAATTGCTGCTCTTGGGTTTAGCGTGTTCCGCTAGTCGTTTCGTCTCTTCACTGTGAATCTGAAAACCTGCTCTTTTGCATCTTTGACAACACAGGTCGAATCGCAGACGTTGCGAAACGCGAAACTAGGTGGCAGGCGTTTCTTACCCGCCTTGATTAGCGGAGTTGGCGTCTTGCCTGCTCATCACTTTTCTAATTCCACTTGAAATTTTCCTGGGCGGAAATGAAACTTTTGCTTATTGCCCCGATTGCTGCGCTGACGGTGTTCCCTGCTGTGGAAGACGCGTCCGCCCAGTGGAACGCAGGTGATAAAACAGCCGACAACAGTCTGGGAACTTTGTTTGGCAATGGAACAAATAATGGGGGAATCCTCGATCCAACCAACAATCCGAATTCCAACAGCAATCGCGGGAGTGGCAACAGTAATGGGACAACGAGAATCACGGCACCGAACCGTGTCTCGCTTGCTATCGGTCAATCGACTAAGGAGCACACTTCTAGCGGTTACTGGAAATACTGGCGGTGCTCGAATTACAACTGCAATACGATCCACAAACAATATTATCGTACGAGCACCGGTGTAGGTGGCGGTTCTCCGCCGCCCCAAACCGGTAGCGGAATCACGTGGTATTCAATCCGCAACAATCGGTGGAATGGCAATAGTTCGGGATGAAGTACCGCTATTACATGAATGGGAAATACTATGCTTTAAATGACAATGAGTTTTTCAGCTATTTTCAGCAGTCCCCACCTGCAGGCGCTGGCAACGGTTGGTATCCCGTCAACCGTTCGGGAGTCACAACTGTGAATGCAAATGGTGAGGCATACCCACCCCAACAACGGACACCAGCCCCGCAACTGCCACCGCCGTCGAGTCCCAATCAGCCACGCTGGGATGGCACAAAGTGGGTCTATCCGCCGCCGCAATCTCCCTCAGCACCGCCTTCGCAATTGAGGCCGCCCCCGAGGGCTAATCAGCCGTATTGGGATGGAACGAGGTGGGTAACCCCTTCACCGCAACCACCAACTCCAGCGTCTAAGCAACCATACTGGGATGGAGCGCGTTGGGTATACCAGAATTCAGTCAGTCGGCCCCCAGCCACACCGGCTCCAACGCCATATTGGGATGGTACTCAATGGGTACTTACGCAAGTTGGGGCCGCCATTGCACCTCAAGCAAGTAAAGCGATGGCATCGGGAGCCGCAGATCAGAAACCGAAGGCTCCTGCTCAAATAAAGAGTGCAAAGCCTGCGATTAAAGGATCTGAGTTAAGGAGCTTCGCTGGCAGAACTTAACGATCTCAATCGACAGCCCCCTTGCGTTGCTTTTGACTGAGGTAAGGGGGCGAAGTACCTAAACGAGGTGCCGGTCTTTCAACACAGCATCTCTATTAGTGGCCTAGGCCGAAATCAAAGTAACGCACGACCCAGGTTCCCTGCCTACTTGGCTGTTTGCTG
The DNA here is from genome assembly GCA_051010795.1 of Rubripirellula sp. Taxonomy (GTDB): domain Bacteria; phylum Planctomycetota; class Planctomycetia; order Pirellulales; family Pirellulaceae; genus Rubripirellula. Next base: position 41,183 of record JBPCVE010000026.1, on the reverse strand, counting down.
ATTGCGGCACCTCGTCAGGCATCTTGAATACAAGGTAATCGCCCATTGGAAATCCCAAGAACGCCACCAATCTGTCTCATCGTTTCCTAGTTCAGTGGCATTCGTTTTTTATGGGTTCGCGACTGTTCACGCCATTCGGATCTTGAACCCTATTCGGAAAAGATGCCTCACCTCAGGACTGCTTGCTATGTGCTCATGCTGGGTTGCGTTGCAAGAGCAACCAAGGTTGTGTTGGCCACCAAGCACACTTGGTAGCGAACCGATGATGGTCATGTTTTTGTTGATGGCGTACATGCATGTCACCTGTGCGACTCGTTGGGCTGCGGTTCCAGCGAACACTGAAGGAAGGGTGGCGAGAGGCTTCAGGGACTGGTGCCTGAGAAAAACTGGTGATTTCGCGCCCCGAAAAAGCAGGTCTTGGGCCTGAAAATGCGACGGTGCACTGCGTGACACAGCATTGCCTCGTTTCATGCGTTATCCGGCACATGTTCGCAAAATGAGGTGAGAAGATGAAAGTCAGGCTGAATTTAGACTTGGACATCGAGTTGACACAGGGTGGAAAGAGAATTCAGGTTTCCGAACTTTGGGAAACGGCACAAACGGTTGCAGCAAACGCAGCAAAAAACGTCGTTGATGAAGTAGTAGCGTCCACGACCAAGGAGGCTCCGGCTGAGCCTGCCAACGGTGATAGCGGTGCAACGCACACGACGGACTCGAATTCTGGTGCTAATGCGAGCGAAGATAGTCCCCGACGTGAGTCACCCGTTGTTCCTCCGACATTACATCCCCTTGGAACGCTTCTGTGTGACCTGCTCGATCGTGTCGGTGAGGCATCACAGACCGCGCAGGACAGCACTTTAGATGATCTGACACGGGGCGGCCCTCGCTGAGGTTGACTCAGGTGTGAGGGCAGTTGCCCTCGCGTTGTCCCGTCCAAGCGAGGCTCGCTGCTGCAGTGAACTTAATTCCCCACGTTGTCTGGTCGTGGGTGGAGATGCATTCAGCGAAGCGCTGTGTTGCCCAGTATTTTCAAACGCCAGTCAATCGCTGGCGAGCGGCGTAACTCAGGCAACTACACACTAGGCAAAGTTGCAGAATAGAGCCGCGTCGCCTGAGTCTTTTCGCAAATAACTACCCGTTGTTGCGCAGGTGAGTGTCAGAAGAAAGCATGCACCCGGCGGTCCACGAATCGTTAAGCCGCAAAGGTGCTGGGCTTCGTGTTGGGAGATACTGTCGTATCGGTTGGCATTGTCGAAGTGGCTCTTTTTCAAAGAAAAACTATCTGAAGCGTTAAATCTCGCAGAAATGTTTGCTATTCAGTCTTGCGGTCGCTATACCGCTAGGCGAGCAGAGGCCTGTATGCAGGCACGGATGCGGTCGCAAGCGAGTGCCAGAATGGAATGTTTTGTGATGCGGGCCCATGGGATTCCTCACGATGTTGAGGTGTCCTTTCCCACCTACCGTCGTCCATTGCTTTGGAGTTCAGGATGCCTGATATCGACAAGTACCTGTCCGCGATTCAGAAGAACGAGGGTTCAGACTTACACATCAGCACAGGCTCGCCACCGATCCTGCGAGTCAACGGAACGATGGCACCATTGAAAGCGACGCCGCTCGAGTCCGAGAAAGTCCAGTCATTGCTTGATCCAATCATGACGGACACCGCGCGGCAGAATTTCGCTGAAACGGGTGACGCTGACTGGGCTTATGATCTCAAGGGCATCGCACGTTTTCGTTGCAATGCATTTCAAGATCGAAGAGGACCTGGCGCCGTTTTTCGAATCATTCCCAATGATTTCATGACAGCGGAAGACCTCAACTTACCCGAAGCGGTGCTAAACCTTTGCACGCTTCCCAAGGGCCTTGTTCTGGTTACCGGACCCACCGGGTCTGGCAAAAGTACAACGTTGACGGCAATGATTGATTACATCAATCAACGAAGAACCGATCATGTCATCACCATCGAAGATCCCATCGAATTTGTGCATGAGAACAAGAAGTGCCTGATTAACCAACGTGAAGTTCATACACACACACAGTCCTTTTCGCGTGCTTTGCGGGCTGCACTTCGTGAGGATCCTGATATTGTGCTTGTCGGGGAGATGCGAGACCTTGAGACGACCCATATCGCGATTGAAACTGCTGAGACTGGCCATCTCGTCTTTGGAACGCTGCATACCACCACAGCAGCTTCCACCGTGGACCGCATCATTGACCAATTTCCTGCGGACCGACAGGAACAAATCAGGACCATGTTGGCAAGCAGCCTCAAGGGTATTGTTGCTCAGACCCTCTGCAAACGTCCCACGAAGGGCAGGGTGGCAGCACTGGAAGTTTTGATCGTCAATAATGCGATTTCCAACCAGATTCGGGAAGGCAAGACTTTCCAAATCGAGTCGGGCATGCAAGTGGGTAGGAAGGAAGGCAATATGCTAATGAATGATGCGTTAGTCCAGCATGTGATGGATGAGACTATAGCTCCGGAAGAGGCAGTGCATCGTTCTTTGCAGCGAGCAGACTTGATTGATAAGTTGTCAGCGAAAGGCATCAAAGTGAGTGATGAAGCTGATGAGTGAGTGCCAGTGTTCCAATCCACGGAGCACCAGTGGCCGAGAATCAGGCTCACCCCAAGCATTGCTTTCGTTGTGAGCGACACTCGTTATCATCGTTCGCCGCTGAGAAAGAAAGCATCCGTCGTCTGTGGTGAGCGAGTCTGACGCGGTGTGCAAGTTAAACTGTCGGCCTGATGTGCGTCTGAGTTGCTTGATAGGGACGGGTGCTGGTTCACTTGAGTGGGAGAGCTGAATCGGTGGACCGCCACGAGTACAAAGTTAGCGGTAGATAAATGAATGCCGCGAGCCATTGCACCGTTGTGCTTTGATTGTACCGTCGATGCGCTGCATCAAACTCGACGCGATCAGTAATTACCATTTGTTGCACATCAATTACGCGGTCTAGTTGGGCATGGACGACAAAAAGAGCAGCCAAAGCGAACGAAAGCAGCAGGGTCAATCCAAGCAAGGCTAGACCGAGCCGTTTTGAACGTCTTGCTACGTCAACATCATTGAGCAGCATGAGCGGGAGAGTGCAGGCACCAAGCACTTGTAGAACGAGCGTCACTTGTTGCGTGATGAGTCCGCCATCCATAGGATCATTCAGAACCATGTGGATGATTCGGACGACAACCCCGGTATAAAACGTGAGACCACCCCAGTACAAGGCGAACATGAAGATCAATGCGATCCGAGCCGCCATACGCATTTTGTCACCCTTGGGAAATCTTGGGCCAAAATCAACTCTCGTACACCGTCAGGCATCTGGATGCCTGTGCTTCTTCGACATGACAAAAACTGCCTTTGCGAAGGAGGGGTGGGACACCATGGTTCACTACTGTTTTGTCAACATAACGTTTACCCACTGTTAATACGATGGACCCACGAGAAAGATGACTTTTGGTTGTCGCTATCTGTTGCATGTGAATGGTAGCAAACGTGTCGGTTGCCTGTACAGCATGCCAATATTTTGACGTGGAGCCAGGTCAGGAAGACGTCGCGACGTTCCTGAATCGACAGGGCATGACTGAGTAGTCGGAAGCACGTGTGGGACAAATGATTTGGTTGTCAAACGCTGTTCATAACAAAAGTGCGACCGAATATCGAGAACGCACCTGAAATGATGAACCCAAAGCGATTTTCCGGAGTCGAGATTGAGGGGACGCAAATGCAGGTATTTAAGCCAACTGATTACTGCTTGTGTCCGCCGGTGTCCCAGTTCGTCGCCGGTGAATTCAACGCGGTATCACATACTTCGCGAAACTCAGGGGTTATCTGATCCACCGATTTATACAGGTCCTTGAGGAAATCCTTTTCTGAGGGACGTACATTCCCGTCTGAATAGAGCATGCGAAGAAGTTGGTATTGCTCGTCCATGCCGATCACACCATCAGCGAGCAGTATGCTTCGCATGGCGGGGAAGAACAGATCATCAAATTCCTGACAAACATCCGATGCGTTCGCGACCAGATTCACCAAAAAAATGACATCGTCATAATCAAGCTTTCCATCACTCTCAATCTGTTTGCGAATACGACCCACTTCGTCTTTTGTGATACGTCCGTCGCTGAGGAGTTTCTGGTCGAGCTTGTAGAGGTTTGCCATACTGCGGCTCCAACGGATTGCGATTAAGGTCTGGCTTGAAGCATCGATTGACCCTGCTGTGATGTCGTCTATCTGTCGAAGGCGGTCAGCGAAAGCAGGGACGCGCTGAAACGGATGCATGGGTTATGGCAGTTACACGGACGATGCTGCGGTATTTCAGTTTCATGGGTTGGAGAGCGTGGGGAACAATGAAGCAGTTGATGCGTGGGGTGTGAACGCTGATTCATGAGACTGGTTCGGTAGCCTTGTCTTGTTGCCGCTGGTAAGACGAGTTTGTCACTGTGGCTCAATACTTGGATCAGTGGCGTGCCCGTGCCGTTGCGTGGACCATGCACGGCAGTTTTCATGACAAGGATCCAGCATTAGTCGTCCTGGCACATCTGACTGATGATCAGAAACTACCACGTCATTACTAGGTGGGCACGCGTATTTGCTGCGCTTTCGATGCAGATAGGTGGGTCGTGTGCCGTTTTGAATTAACGTGACGACGAGTGGCTTTCGAATCGTTGCCAGTGATACGCGATCCCCCGGTCCTTCTGTTACCTTTTATGAAAGAATATCGGTCATCTCACCCGTGCTGTCACTGAAATGGTCGTCGTTGACACCAAGACGATCCAACACGGTTGCATACAAATTCGATAAACGCATGTCTCGTTCGTTGTACTTGAGGTACTGCCCGTGGCAAACCCCGAGTCCCCGCCCGCCAGCGAGTAGAAGCGGGTAATTATGATTACTGTGCGTCTTGCTGTTGCTTGATCCGTACAGCACGATGGTGCGGTCAAGCAATGTCCCGTCGCCTTCGCCGGTGGAGTTCAATCGGTTTAGGAAGTCGGCATGGTTCTGAGCGAGGAATTGATCAAAGCGACCGAGGTTCTCAATGCCGCCGGCCTTGCCCGCACCATGGGCTAGCCCATGCCAGTTGGGGGACAGTCCAATGCAACGGGGAAATGCGTTGGCAATGGTGGTTGCGCCGGCAACTTGGCCAATCATGTAGGTAGCAACTCGCGTTGAGTCAGTTTGAAAAGCCAGATACATCAGATCGTAGATAGCTTTGATGTAATCTTTGGGGCCCTGTTGAGTAGCATCAGCATGAATCGAGTCGCGTGAGACCTCTGGTTTTGGTACATCGAGCCATGCTTCTGCGCGTTCGACACGCTGCTCGATCGTACGCACCGAGGAGAGGTACTCATCGAACTTACGCTGGTCATTTGCGCCTAGCTGGCGATTCAATTGTTTTGAGTGTTCGAGGACACGGTCCAACATGCTGCTCGTATTTCTCAATTGTCGTCGTTGTTGTGCGGGAGTGCCCCCTTGTTCATCTCCAAACAGGCGATCAAAAATTTGTGCAGGACTGGATAGCGCGGGAATGGGGCGTCCCTCTCGCGAAAATGACAAGGTGCATGAACGTGTGGGTTCGCCGACCCCGCCATCGCTAGAGAGTGTAAGGGAGGGAAAGCGAGTGTGTTCTCCGTTTGCTTGTGCGATCCGTTGATCTAGAGAGATCGTATTGGTAAAGACGCCGTTCTTCATCAGCGATCCAGTGAGAAAGATGTCTCCGGTATCGTGGCCTCCCATCGCCCATCCATTGGGATGGGATATGCCTCCGATGACCGTAACGTTATCGCGCAGCGAGTTGAGTGGGCTCAGTACGTTCGTAAACTGAAAGTGTTTGCCTTCGCCTGTGGGGAACCAACCCCATTTCCGATTGGGGTCATCTTCACGGGGGACGGCAACACCGAACGGAAAATAGACACAGCAAAAACGTGTGGGCAGACTTGCTGCAGTGCTCTCGCCCCACGCCATGGCTTCCATCCATGGTAACGCCATGGTTGCCCCCGCTCCGCGAAGCAATGTTCGACGATTAAGCTGCCAAGATTTGTTTTTCATCTAAAATTCTTTCGACTCGCTTACTTTGTTTGGAACAACTTTGATTGCACGATAGCCACAATCAAACCTTTTAAGCGATATTCATCCGCTTCAAATTGATCCGTTAACTTATCGACACTATCTTGATCAGAAAAAACGATGGATCGGCCGGTTCCGTACTCAAGCAGGCGTGATACTAAGGCTCTCGCGAACCTGCGTTTTTCGTTCTTCAGGAGATGGGTCTTCAGTCCGTTCATATCTTCGATACTTTTACCGTTGGGAAGGACACTGTCAGATGAGACGTTGACAAAGTTCTTCTTGCGATTCCGTGAATGGACGCGGAGCGCTTCGGTGCGGAACTTTCCAATGGCATCAAAGTTTTCAAAAGGGATTCCCCAGGGATCGATGCCGCGATGGCAATCATTGCACGCTTCTCGACTGCGATGCTGTTCGAGTTGTTGACGGACCGAAAGTCCCGTAGCTTCCTCGGATTCTGAATCGAGTTCGGGCACGTCGGGCGGAGGCGGTGCTGGTGGGTCGTCGAGCAATCGACTGCGGAGCCAGACGGCTCGCCGTATCGGATGAGAATCCTCGCCAGTTGAATTGAGCAGCAATACGCTGGCCTGCGTGAGTAAGCCACCACGAGGTGAATCGCTTGGAACAGAGACGCGTTCAAATGCGCCACCCTTTGGGCCGTCAATACCATAATGTTTGGCCAACTCAGCATTCAACATTAGAAAATCAGAATCAATCAGATTCAAAACGCTTAGGTCGCGTTGCAGAATTTCCCCGAAGAATAGCCGAGTCTCCTCTCGCATCGAGGTTTTGAGCTTGTCATCAAATTTAGGGTAATACTCTGGATTGATGGCAACACGATCAATGCCTGGTAGATCAAGCCATTGGTCGGTGAAGTGTTTTACGAATTCATTGGACTGTTTCGCTTGTAGCAATCTGTGCACTTGGGTTGCGATAACCGCAGGCTTGGTCAAGTTCCCTGAGTCTGACAAGCGGGTGAGCTCGTTATCCGGGGTGGTGGACCAGAGGAAATACGACAGTCGGGTTGCGAGCTCATGCGGCGACAGTGGGCGAGGACCGGGCGTGGAACTCGCTTCGACCTGATATAGGAAATCAGGTGAGACAAGAATCATGACGAACGCTTCACGCATTGCTTCTTCAAAGGATTCAGATCTTGGTCGAACCTCATCGTAAAATTCAAGGACATAGGCAATGTCTGCGTGGGTAACGGGCCGCCGAAACGCCTCTTTCATGAAACGCTTTATCGCCTGCTTAGCACGTTCTCGCTCATATTGTTCATTGACCCTTGGTTTGGCAGCACTTGCGTCGGTGTTCTTGACCGCCAGTTGTGGCAACAATCTTCGGTGCGTTGATGTTGGCCACTGATCAAAAAGGGGCCCCTCGAATTCAAGTGTTTCGAGGATCAGGGTTGACCGTGGCGGCTCAGGAGGAAGTAATGCGCGAATCGCTTTCTTATCTTTGCGATTCACTGGAGTGATGTGCTGAAATTTTGCGAGGACAGTTTGGTGATCACTGATCCCCTCAGCATTTTCCTTCTCAAATAAAACCAGCAGGCTTGGGTAATCAATTCCCTGTTCCTTGCTGTATTTCCGAAGGTTGTTGTGGAGTTTTTTGGTGGAATTGGTAACCTCAAAAACTCGACATGCCAGATCGATGACGGCATTCGAGTCCGCATCGATGAGACGCAACTCTTCTATCTGTTTTTGTAACAATTCTGCTATCTTTTCAAACTCGCGTGCCCACTTTTGTTTGTCTTTGGACCTAGGTAGGTCCGACTTGGGCAACACAAGAGCTCGTTGCTTTACTTGCGAGGCAACCTGCTTTGATTCAGCCCGTGAAAGTTTTGCGAGGGGAAAAGCAAATGTTGACTCGGGCGGTAATCCATCGTCATGAGCATTTGAAACAATGATGGTGACGCCGGGAAATTTTGGGTTGTGTCCCGGAAGCGGGAATTCTTCCATTCGGCCGCGAAACTCGTAGACCTCCGGCAGCGTTTCAGGGTTGGAAACGTCGATTTCGCCCAACAGTCTTGTGGGCGAGACGGTATCGGATCGAAGGCCAATGCTGACTCGCATGCGGGGAATGCCGTGACCATCGGGGACCAATGAGCTAGCTTTGATACGCACGACGAAATCACCCTCTCGAGGGTACTCGAGCATCTTGCCGAAGAAACGGCCGCCCGGCTTCATGCGATTGCCAATCGGTGTTTTGATCTTGGGTGTGTTCGACGGCGAGGAGCTTTCGAAGCGATGTGTGTGTACCGGCGGTTCCGGACCCGTCACGATCGCCTTTGCCATTGCGCGGCGGGCGGCGCGAACGTAGTACTCCAGTTGAATCGCGGAGATCCCGAGGGTGGATCCGTTGTTTTTGAATCCATTCGGTGAACTTGAGTCAGGAGGTAGGTCAGCTGAATAGTCGAGTTCGATTCCTGTCAGGTCTCGCAGCGTGTTGTTGTACTCGTATCGGGTCAGGCGTCTGACAACTGTCTGACCTCCAGGGCGGTTTTGATCCTCAATTGCGCTAAGGTTGTCCCTGATCCAGCTTACCAGTCTGCGACGCTCGGAGGTGGGGATGTTTTCAGCATCCTGCGGCGGCATTTCGCCGATGACAACGCGGTTGAGGATGTCGTGCCAAGTTTCAGCCTGCGGTCCATTAAAACTTTGGTTGAGTGTATCAATCCGCAAATCTGCTTTGGTGGTCTTGGCATCATGACATTGAATGCAGTAACTGGCAAGAATCGGCTTGATTTCCCGTTCAAACTTGACGCTTGCTTCGGACGCATCGAGGCTGTCATGGAACAGGGAAAGACAGCAACCAACGATGAGGATGAGTGACGCGGGAAGGTGGCGAGCGTGATCCAATCCGTTTCTCCATGTTTGGCTCCAGTAAACGGAGCTTGCAGGCAGTCGGCGCCCGGGGGCAGCGCGTTACCTCAATTGACAGTTCCCAGCGAGCCTCGACGCAGGGTGCAAGGCGGGACGCGTGGACCAAGAGTGGCTTTCCATGGTACAGGCGGAGCTTTAATTATACTGCTGACGCAATCCAAACTCAATCGCGTTCTGTTACCAGCATTGGCGCAGATGTCATGTCAGCGTGTATCCATCGCACCTCCAGAGTCAACGAAATGGCTAACTTCCGTGTAAGTTGGAAGGTCAGATCCACCGGCAAAGTCCGAACGGTGCGGGTCACAGATGCGGAAACACGCTGTAAAGTGGTGGCTGTATTTGTCTTTTTTTTCCGAAAAAATTTGACATTCCGCACTGCTTCGGACTCCCCGATTGCGGTCAAATTTCTTGACTTTACGGTGCGGGTTCGCGATGCTGAACGAGTGGTGTTTTCACTTTCTCGGCACTCGGGAACGCCTTGCACGGCGTTAGCCTCTGGCGAGCGGGGAGACAGCGCACCCCTTTTCCCTTGGATTGGCTAATCAGCTGTTCGACCCTACGAACTGACCACAACCGATTCTGCAGTGAGGTTTGTTTTTTTCGGTGCAGGATCTCGACTGCGGATTTGTGTGTGGTTGTACGCGTCATCATTGACGCACGGTGCAACGACGCACGGTGCAACAGCCGGTCCCGAACCTTATCCACCCGGAGCTTGAATATGGATGCAAACAAATTGGCGTGGCAGATTTTACAGTCGACTGTTCCATTGTCTGCTAAGTATGGTGTTACCTACAAGGATCTCAGCGAAGCATTATTAATGGCTAGCCAGATCGTGACGGAGTTGCAGGAAAAGAAACAGGAGCATTTTCGCACGACAGCTGACTGACACTTGATGTGTGAACACTGGTAGTCTCGGATAATGTTTTTCCTGATTCAGGTTTGCTTAGACTTCGATGCTGGAAGTAGATGATTCGGAGTAAGCTAAGGCTGCCTTGCTGGCGATGTGCCAGTAAACGCTTGCACCAACGGATCAGTGTTGGAGGTGGGTTAGCTGGAAGTGAACGCTACCCGCAATCCACCAGTGAACTTGGTCGGCGAGTTCGGGTCCTCGGTGAAACGCGAGGCGGAACGGCAGTCGGGCTCGCGGTGGAACCATCCACCTCCGCGGAGTACATGCAATTTGCCTGTTGATGGCCCCACCGGATCTGTGGTTGGGGAATCATCGTAGTCATAAAGCCAATTGTGGCACCACTCCCAGGCATTTCCATGCATGTCAGAAAAACCCCATGGGTTTGGCGGTTTCTGCCCCGGCGGATGGGTGTCTTGGCCGCTGTTACGGTTGTACCAAGCGTGAGCTGTCACCTGCGTTGGATCATCACCGAAGCTGTAGGCAGTTTCAGTCCCCGCGCGGCATGCGTATTCCCACTCAGCCTCGGTTGGTAGACGATAAACACGCCCTGCCGATTTTTCTTCGGGTAACATCGACAATCTCTGACAGAACTCGTTTGCTTGATTCCAGGACAATGAATTGATTGCGTTGGCTGGGTTCGTCAAGCTAGGATCCTTCCCCATGACAGTTGTGTATTGTGCTTCGGTGACTTCCGTTACGCCCAGTCCGTAAGGTTGACTGATCGTGACTTCGTGGATTGGCCTTTCGTTTTCACCACCTCTGTTGGACCCCATGCGAAATTTCCCAGCTGGAATGACCAGCAATGGCATCCCGATGGAGTTGGTAACTGCCTCAAGTGGTTGGGATCCGCTGTCGGTCGATCCACAACCGGCCACAAACAGGACCAGTGTGGACAGGGCAAGACATCTATGAACAAGAGGGTAATGACAGAAGGTCATCGTCTTTCAATCTTTAGAGGGGATGGTGATGAATCGAAGTCACCCGGATTGCAATTGCTTGCGAGTCAGTTCTTCAAATACGGGCACGAGGGCCCGCAGGCGATGTGCAGAGTGATTCTTGAATAGGCTATCTTGACCAATTTACAGTAATCACAGCCATCTCGCTAATCACCTACCGTGTTTCGTATGGAGAAGGAAGGACGCAGGGAGCCTGTGACTAACGAATCCTTGCCTCTGACCTTTTGCTGGGCGCCGCTGGTTTGTTTCCTAGTCGACGGGTGCGGGTGAGAACCGCATGAAACAGAATCGCCAAAGCAATCGGAACGCTCGGTAGCATTACTCTAAATGCTTCTTGAGTTGATGGTTGATTTATCCAGGTCGTGAAAGATTCAATGTTCACAGCAGTCCTCTGTTTCCAGGCGGGTACATAGGTTTAACGCCCTGTAATGTACTGCGCGAGTGTCGGGCTCATGTGCCAGACGTTCCGTAAGGGCGCGACGAGCCGGGATGAGCGGGAAGATAGGGGGGCTGGGCAGGACCTGGTTCGGCCTCTTCGTGACTCGTCACACAAGTCCATGCTCGACTTACTGAAGAGAGGCTTGTGCAAATTGGCTGCGGGCAGAGCGCAAGTATGCCGTCAGGATTGTAAACCCACTCACCAGCATGATGACTCAAGATGGATGGACTCAAGCCGAAAGTTCGGTAGCCGCACTGTGTTCACGGCGAAGCCTCAGACGCTGTAGGCTCATCTGGGGCGGGTTGATCTGGGCCAGTGTTCGGTCCATTCGTAGTCGTGTTTGGTTCTACGGAGGGTGCAGGCGCTACGGGGGTTCCGGATTCTGGCGTCCCATTGAGGACGCCGTCCACTACCTTGTCGAACTCTGTTGCAAAATTGATGTCGGGAACATCGGCTGGAATCCCGGCGGCGTCGGCAGCCGTTTTCATCTTCAGCAGGATATCTCGCAGTTCCTTGTCTGTAAGGGTCTGTTTAATGTTCGTTTCCCCGTTCGGCGTCTCCACACTAATCATGTCCATGACTTCGTTCGCTTCGTTATTAGTGATGCTCGTGTCAAGCAAACCTTTTGCGAAACGCTTTGCCGTTAAAGTCGCGTCTTTCTTCTCTGCAGCAGTGAGCCCTGATTTTGAGATGTATTGTTCGGTGAACCAGATGGTCCCCGCAGCAGCCGAAATTGGACTGGCAATCACACCTGTCAAGATCGTCTTCAACTCGTTGACGCTGATCTTTTGGGCTTTGAAATCTTCTCCCAGTTCTTCAATCCGCGCTGAAATCTGTTTCTTCTGCTGTGCCGGTATCTCCATCTGTGAGACCACATTTTGAATAGCGGGCGTCACCATACTCTCGGCGAAACCCCGTGCGTTTTTGACCAGCCAAAAAACTCCGGCAAGGCCGATGCACAGAAGGATGAAAGAGAAAATTCCAAAACCTATTGCTGCCTGTGCACAGCCGCTCATTCCCTGTTTGGGTGGTTGAGAATTAGCTTCCAACTCAGGCTGTTGCTGATTCGATGCGGTTTGTTGCAGATCGTTCATGGCACTTTAGTGTGAGAGTCGTGAGCGGTTGGAATAGGGAAGAAAACAATGTAGCGGTTTGGCACTTTCTTCGGTTCCAGATCGGTCTTGATTACTAATGCGAATTCAATTGCACGGTGATGCGTGGCCGAGAACGACCGAGGGCTCAGACAAGAGGTTGGGTGGCAGATACTGGCGCCAGGCGTGCGGCCGTATTATAACGCGTTGTGGCAACTCGTATTGACGGATGATTCCGCGCCCCCTCAGTCCGTGATTTCTATTCCAAGGATCGAGACGTCATCTTTAGGTCCATTCACAACGCACCACTTGTGCACCGCATCGAAGAGTTGCTTGATACTGACATCAATGGACTCAGTGAGTGATTTGGTCAGGTATTCCAGCATTCGATCATCACCGAATTCTTCCAGGTCCTGGTCCATCGCCTCAGGAACCCCATCCGAATACAGGTAGATCCGGTCACCGGGAGCTAGCTGCAAGCTATGTTCTTCAAATTCGGTGTCCTCAATCCAACCGATTGCCATATCGGCGGTTTCAACGAGAGTTGGCTTTCCGCCAGCCGGTACATGAACGACATTGGGATGTCCGGCAGAGACAAACGTGAACTCTTGGGTCTGCTTATCGAGCACACCATAGATCATCGTGAAGTAAAGGTTTCCCTGTTCTTCCATTGGGAAACGATTATTGAGCTCGTAGGCGACTTCGGCAGGTGAGACAATTCTTTTGCCGTTGTCATCTTCCGTGGGTTTCACCAACAGCGAGGTGCTGGATACCATCGGGGTCATCACTCTGCCGACAGTGACGGCAAGCAATGATGAAGCAACTCCATGACCGCTGACATCAACCACGAAAGCCGCGAGGTGTCGATCATCAAGTGGAAAGAAGTTCAGAAAGTCTCCGGCAAGCTCATCGCAGGGCGAGTATGTCCAAGCCAGTTTGACGCTTGGGATATCTGGCGTCCCACTTGGCAGAAGCGATTGTTGAATTTTCGCAGCGGCGGCCAAATCATGCGCCATTTTCTGATTCTTGTTTTCTAGCTCCGAGTTGAGCGTTGTGAGGTCCTTGTTCCATTCTTTGAGTTGATCGCGGGCGAGAGAGAGGTCTTGATTGGCTGCTACGAGTTCTCGATTCTTGCCAACAGCGTTTTCGAAGGTCGATACCAGGAGATTGAGTACCTGTTGTTTGCCCGCTTTGACCGTGTATTCTTTTCCAGCTAGCTTGACCTGCAGTTCAGTTTCGTCCTCATCATCACCCAGCGGCGTTGACAACAAATCGCTGACGCGTGAAAGCAGGTACTCCGGATCATAGGGCTTGGTGACATAATTATCGGCGCCCACGTGCAATCCACGGATGATGTCCTCTGCTTCAGAAAGTGTCGACAACAAGATGAAAGGGATTGTCTTTAAGTCAGCGTTTGACTTCACGGACTCGCAAAATTGGTAGCCCGTCATCTCGGGCATTTCAATGTCAGAGATGATGAGCGCAGGTCGTTGCTGCTTGGTCATCTCAATGCCCAATTTTCCATTCTCTGCCCAACGCACAGAATACCCAGCCGCTTCGAGCTTCTTGCGAAGCATTTTTGCTTGAATGCGACTATCTTCCGCGATCAGAACTTCTATTTTATCAGTCATGGGTTGTCTTCACTTTTCAACCGATAGCAACTGCCACCGCTGTCAAAAACTCGTTCAAATTGGTCATCGATCGTGAGGGCAGACTCTGCTCCACCCAAAAACAGGAAGCCATTGGGCTTCATTATCTTGCGCACTTTAGCGAATAAATTGCACTTGGTGGGGTGGTCAAAGTAAACCAGCACGTTGCGAATGAAAACAATGTCCATTTTGGGAAGGCTGGGCCAGGCGTGAATCAGGTTCAGGTATTGAAAGCTCACATTCCTTTTAAGCTCTTCATTCACCATCCAACGATCGCCGGAACGTTGAAAGTTGCCGGCAAGCCGATTTTCCGAGAGCCCTCGATTCACTTCCAGATCTGAGTAGGAACCCTCTCGGCCACGTTCTAGCATTTTGTGGGAAATGTCAGAGGCAAGGATGTCCAGGTCCCAAAGGGGGTATTGGCTTCCTATTTCATTCCACAGCATTGCGATGCTGTAGGCTTCCTGGCCACTGGCTGAGGCAGCGGACCAGATATGCAGTTGCCTGGTGTTCTGGGAGCTTTTCATGAGGGCTGGGAAGACCTTGTCCCTTAGCACATCGAAGGGTATGACGTCGCGAAAGAACGACGTTTCGTTGGTGGTCATCGCGTCCACTACGTCGTTCCAGAGCACAGATGAGCCTGGCTCTCGGAGTTGATCTACCAACGCGTCAACATTGCGCAGACCATTTTTCTTGGCGAGCACGGATAGCCGGGTCTCAACAAGGTATTCCTTATTGTCCATTAAACGGATCGCGGTCCGCTGTTGTAAAGCGTCACGGATGTACTCAAATGTATCGGGTCGAATGGTCATGGGCTCATTGCCTCGCCGTTACCCGATTCCATCTTGTTCGGCCGCTTACGAGACTTCCATGCCCGTGTCAAAATTTCACTTGCAAGCTCGTCAATTGGAACCACTTTGTCTGCTGAACCTTCACGAACAACACTGCTTGGCATTCCCCAGACTACACTGCTTTCTTCATCCTGAACGATGATGCTGCCACCGGCTTGTTTAATTGCCTTGGAGCCGACCGTGCCATCTGAGCCCATGCCTGTCAGCACAACCCCCAACACGTGTCCTGAATAGGCGGTGGCTGCTGACTCAAACAGGACATCTGCCGACGGCTTGCATGCGTTGACCGCGGGACCATCGTTAAGAGCGACCCTCACTTTGGATGCAAAACGCTTCACTCCCAAGTGGAGACCACCGGGTGCGACCACAAATGTCGCAGCTTCCAATTGTTGTCCATGCACGGCCTCAGATACAGGAAAACCACAATCGGTGGTTAATCGATCAGACAGGTGCTTGGTAAAGGCGGCAGGCATGTGCTGGACGATGATCACTGGCACGGGAAAATCACTGCCGAACTTTGGAATCAACTTTGCAAGCGCCTGAGGTCCTCCTGTTGACACACCGATCACCACGGCATCGATCTTTTGCAATGGTTTTGTACTTCTCGCGGGAAGCATTCTGGGGGACTTGTTCTTCGCAGCAGACCGAAGCGAAGTCTTTGCTGCGGCTTGTTTTACCTTCGGTATCAGTTCTTCCATGATCGCACGCTTTCCCTCGTTAGCGTCCGTCATGAAAGCGCCGCCGGGCTTCATCACATAATCCTTCGCACCTAACATTAATGCGTCGATGGTTGCTGATGCCCCACGTTGCGTCAGGCTACTGAACATCACTACCGGCGTTCGGTTGCGACGATCGCGGAGTCTTTTCAGAACTTCCAAACCTGTCATTCTTGGCATCTCAATGTCCAACAGGATGACGTCCACGTCACATTGCTCAAGTTTGGCAAGTGCTATCACACCATCCGCAGCTGTATTGACTACCTCGAGGTCACCGTCTTCCTGCAGCATCTTGCTCACGATTCCACGCACCACCACTGAGTCGTCGACAATCAGGACCCGAATCTTTTGTCTGGCAGAGTCTGTCGAGGAAACTGATTCCGCCGCCACTGTGCTGACAGTCTTCGTGGACGTGTTGGTTTGAGAAGGTAGCTGTTTTTGTGACGCCTTTGGATTCAGTCGTGGAGGGGTCACAGCGGAGCCGCTCGGGCCGGGGTAAACCCCGAGCGAAACCAGTGTGGTTCGTAGGGTTGCGAGTGTCACGGGTTTGCTCAGGAATCCGCTGGCTCCTGCGTTGCTTGCCTCCGCTTTGGTTGAATCTTTCGTTTCAGCAGAAACGACCAGCAGTGGGATGTGAGAGTACTGCTGATTCGCCTTGACCGTCTTAATGAACTGCAACCCATTGAGAATCGGCATGTTCCAATTGACCACAAACACATCTGGTATGTTATGGTCATCAAGATGTTCAAGCGCCTGCTGGCCGTTCTCAGCTTCCGTGGTTTCGAAATCCATGGTTTGCAACATCTTTGCCAAGATGCTGCGTACCGGTTTCGAATCGTCAATTACAAATGCTCGCATGGTTTGATGCTACCCAAATCTCACGCGTCGCGGTACTGCTCTACAAGAGATCGCTGATCAGCCGCCATCCTTGCTAATTCATGAGCGGACATTTGCATGTTCCCAGCTCCTTCGGCGGTACTTTCGGCAGCCGAGACAACTTGGGTAATGTTCTGAGCGATCTCGGTGCTTCCGATGGCGGCTTCCGACACATTCCGGCTGATTTCACAGGTTGTGGAGGTCTGTTGCTCCACGGCGCTGGCGATCGTGTTCTGGAAGTCACTGATCTTGTTAATGATCGTGCTGATCTTGCCAATCGCGTCTACAGCATGTCCGGTATCATCTTGAATCGCATCAATCTTTTGTCGGATGTCTTCCGTGGCGCGGCCGGTCTCATGCGCTAATTCTTTCACCTCATTGGCAACCACAGCAAAGCCTTTTCCTGCCTCACCAGCACGTGCGGCTTCAATGGTCGCGTTGAGGGCCAACATATTGGTCTGTTCAGCGATCGAGGTAATGACTTTGATCACTTCACCGATCTCTGAACTGCTTTGCCCCAACTTGGTGATCCGATCATTTGCTGCGGATGCAACTCGTACAGACTCAGTTGCAACGCGAGCAGCCTCATTTGCACTTTCAGAAATTTCGCGAATGCTGGCTGTGATACTTTCGACTCCCGAGGAAACGGTTTGTGCGTTTTGGCTCACCTGTTCAGCGGCACTGGAGACGACATTTGCTTGAGCGGTTGTCTGCTCCGCATTGGAACTCATTTGTTGGCTTACGGAAGTCAGTTCCTCCGACGCCCCAGCAAGGGAGGTGGTATTATCGGCAATTCCGTGGACGAGCGCGGCTTGCCGGGTAGCCTCGGCGGTAAATTGTTTCGAGAATCGATAGGAAATGAACAGCACTAAGAAGGCGGTTATCACGCAAATCATGGTTGAGTAGAAGGCGATCTGCACGACGGGACGGCGCACCTCGGCCAACTCGATTTCGGACATCAAAGCCCAATGCCTTCCGTCCTCATTGCCTTCTGCATCGATGTCGACTGTTAGGGGCTGCCAGGATGAAAGTACTTTCTTGCCGCGATAGTCTTCAATGATTGCACATCCAGACTCATTGCGATCCAAGGCACTTGTAACGGCCACTGTATTCACGCTCACCTTGGGGTTGATGATGGTTGAGTCGACATTCAGTTGGTCGAGGAACTTCGAGTCATTTCGGAACAGATGATCGGACCCGACTGCGTAGGTTTCCCCACTCTCTCCCAGCCCGGTTCTTTCAGATAAGATTTCGTTGATGCGTCCGATGGGCATTTGGAAAATAGCAACTCCAACCTTTTCGTCGCCATCGAAAATTGGCGAGGCAATGAAACTTGCTGGCGCCTCATAGGAAGGTGGATACGTTTGATAGTCAAGGAATACCACCGAGTCTTTCCAGCTAGATTTGGCAGCCTCTTGGAACGCTTGGCCTAAATTAGTGGCTGCGTACGGTCCGTCACGCAGGGAAGTGGCGTAGTCGACCTCTTTGAAGACCGAGTAAACGATGTCACCGCTCTTGATGTCGACAAGGAAAATGTCGTAATACCCGAACTTTTGCAAGTAGCTGCGAATGATTGGGTGATAGAGTGCGTGGGACTTACTGTAACTGGATCCGTCCCCGGCGTCATCCAGAAGGTCCTTGCTTCCCAACTTGTTCGGGTTCTTTTGTATGTACTGGTACTGGAGTGTGATGGCGTCGGCGTCGAGAGGTAAGAAAAGTTTGCTGATCAATGCTTCCTGATTTGCATCGGCTTCGTTATTGCCTTCGTTATATCGACGAGCAAAATCTGAATTGTAATAACGCTCAACCTGCTCCCGCATTTCAGCCAGTGACGCTTCAGTCACTTCATTGTCAGCCTGGATCGTACCCATGCCCGTTTGGAAATCGGACATCGCCTGAATCACCATGCGGTCTTCGGAAAATGTCTGGATCTGATCTTGGATTGAGTGGAAGTAACTTTGGATTTGATTTGCTTTGATGGTGCGGACGGCAGTCAAGCGATCCGTTGCCTGCTTCATGATTGCATTGGACGTCTGGTAGTACATCGACAGTCCGAGGATGCTTAAGGGGATAAGCGAAATGGCAAGCAATGCAAGCAGCAGACGGTTGCGTAAGATTGCGTTGATGATCCCGGCTAAGCGTCCGAGGCTGCGTTGTTTCGTCTTGGTCGATTGGGCGTTCATGTTCTGTCTCTAGTTGAATATTTGCTCCACGAGGAGCTGCCAATGCGTGGGTGGGGATGAGTGTCCGCTTCTTGATCTCTGAATAGGGTCTTCAATCCGCGTGTTACCCAAACTCTGTCAGAGGTACAGGTTTGTCGCGTTTGCTGCGTATTTTCTCAAGATTTGCCCGGAGTGTTTCGGAAATATCGGCTACTTGTTCCGCATCCAGCATGATCAACAGTCGATTGTTCAACTTGAAGCACCCCGTAACGAACTGTTTTTCAGTTTCCGTCAGCGTTTCGGGTATTGTTTCGAATTGTGCGTTGTCGAGATTCATGATGTCGAATAGTTCATCCACCAAGAAACTCAGAACGCCATCTTCGATTCTCACAACAATACTTGTGGGTGATTTTTCACTCGGACGTTTTTCAAGGCCAAGCCTCTGGCGGAGGTCAATGGCGAGGACTATCTGGCCACGCAAATTCAGCAGCCCCGTTACTAACGGTGGTGTGAGTGGCACCGGAGTGCATTCCTGAAAGCGGAAGACCTCTTGGATGTATCTCACGTCGATGCCAAATAGGTGCTCACCTAAAGTGAATGCACACACTTGTCGTTGGCCCTCGCCAGTCATTCCGCTCATGTTCCTTCCCCCACTTGTGAGTGCTGATCGAAACCGCTTCTTTGAAGCACCGACTCCAAATCAAGGACATCCGTCACTTTTCCTTCAATCACTGCTGCTCCCCGGATCAGACTTCCAGGTTTGTGTGTCAGTCGCATGGGATCTTGTTGTTCCGCCACATCAACAATTTCTCGAACGGCAATCGCTGTGTGGGTGCCGTTGACGTTGATAACAATTGCCTTGACGGCGTTGCTTTCGGAGGCAACGGTGCTGTCAGCCGTTGCGGCTACCTGAGATGCTTCTCCAAGTAATTGCGATAGCGGTAGTAGTGGCATAATCTGCCCACGATACTGCACTGCCTGCATCTGATCCGTTTGTTCGATCCTCGTGATCGGAATGTCTTCTAGTCGGTCAATTTCGGACAGTGGAATCGCAAGCTCGCGGCCGGATGCAAGACGAAAGATCAGCATTTGGTTTCGACGCTGCTCGACCGAAGACTGCTCTACGAGTCCTGAAGCTTGTTTCAGCTCTTCCACCGTAAGACCAACGTCGCTCGCCAGGCCCAAAACATCGAGTATGATCGCGACGCGCCCGTCACCCATGACGGTCGCGCAAGCCATATGTGGGATAACGCCCAGCGAAGGGTGGAGGGCTTTGACCACGATTTCCTCCGTCCGCTGCACATGGTCCACCACAAGTCCGAATCGACAATTGTCTGCCTGCAGCACGACGATGTTGACATGGTCATGCGCTCCATGTGAATCGACTGATTCAGTTCCCAGCAGTTTGCTGAGATAAACGATGGGCAGTAATTCACCACGGAGTCGATATACCGGAGTATTCCGTAGCTTCTCTATTCTGTCGCGTTTGTTTTTTAAATCCAGACGCAGCATTTCCACCAAGTGACTTTGTGGGATTGCGAAAAGCTGGTCACTACTTGAAATGATGAGTGCGGGAACGATCGCTAAGGTCAACGGGATTTTGACCTTGATAGCAGTCCCGATCCCGATGCGACTTTGGACGTCAATTGTGCCGCCGATACTTTCAATATTTGTTTTGACGACATCCATGCCGACTCCGCGTCCTGAGATACCAGTAACCTGAGTTGCGGTTGAGAAACCCGGCCAAAAGATAAGCTGGACCAGCTGTTGGTCGCTCATAGCATCCGCTTCTTGAACAGTGATCAGGTTATTTTCGATTGCTTTTGCGCGGATTTCATTCGGGTCGATTCCTTGGCCATTATCGCTGATCTCGATGTTAACCTTGCCACCTTTTTGCCATGCACGAAGATGCAATTGGCCTCTTTTGTTCTTGCCATAGAAGATTCGATCTGCGGCGCTTTCGATGCCATGATCAATTGCATTTCGAATCAAGTGTGTAAGTGGGTCCTTGATTGCTTCGAGTAACGACTTATCGACTTCGGTTTCCCCGCCATCCATCAGCAAGTCGACTTCTTTTCCGCACATCACGGCCAAATCGCGAACCAAGCGCGGAAACTTTCCCCAGATGTTTCCGATGGGCTGCATCCGTGTTTTCATGACACGTTCTTGAAGCTCTGTCGTGATCCGATTGACCTGTTGGGTGACCTTGCTCAAGCGACGATCGTGTTCAGTTCTCTCTGTTTGCAAAAGTTGGTTGCGAGCCAGAACCAGCTCGCCAACAAGGTCCATCAGTTGGTTCAGCAGCCCTACGTCCACGCGAATGCTGCCTTCGGAACCGACTCCTTGGGGCTTTCCTGGGTCCGGGCCGTTACCAGATTTTGTGCTATCCGGGGGCGAGTCGTTGGTTTTGCTTGGGGGGACAGTCGTGCCAACAGGTATTGCATCAGGTTGCGTCAACTCGGTGTTTTTCGGTTCAACCGATTCGTGTTCAGGCCCGGCGTTCTCGGGGGGATTTTCGAGGGTGCTTGTCTCTTGCGTTACCTCTGCGAAAGCGTTTTCGGGCGGCGTAAACTCCGCTGGGGTGGTGGGTTGACTGACCTTTGGTTGGCTGGCGGCCCGAGCGGTTTCATCTTCGAGCGGGGCAATGCTGTCATTGTTTTGGGTTGCGTCCTCCGAGGTGACGCCACCAGCGTCGGCGGCCTGGGAGGGGACGTCATGGGAGTCAGCGATAACTGCTGATGAGCATAGTTCTTCGAGTTGCTGATTTAGCTCTCGGTAGTTTCCGTCTCCTTCATCGCCATCACGGCCAATGTTGGCAAGGATGTCACGGACAGCATCCACGGATTCGAGCAAGGCGGAAGTGAGGCTTTCGGTTAGGGTGATTTCGCCATCTCGCAAGCGGCTGAGCAGGTTCTCTGCAGCATGGGCGACTGCACCGAGCTTTGAAAAGCCAAAAAAACCGCTGGTTCCCTTGATCGTGTGGATCGCTCGATAGATGCTGTCCAAACGCTCGAGATCACCTGGAGCTTGCTCCAAAGAGACAAAATCCTGATCAAGTTGATCAAGATTCTCCTCGGATTCCTCCAAGAATTCGCGTATGAACTCTTCGTTTTCCAACGGACCTTCCCCAGTGTCGATTCAATGCTCGGTGTAACGTGCCCGAGCGTTCTTACTTGAATTGCTGTTGTCAGCAGGGGGCAGTTGAGCACCTATGTTCTGCGCACAGCCCCGCTGTAGGGAGCTTAGGTTGAAATTTGACTCGAGGACGACTGGATGAGAAACAATATGCTCGCACCGTTTATCTGGCTGCACAAGGATTAGCAAGACTTGTACAAAGGGCGAACTAATACGAAAAAATGGCATGACCGGAATTGCAGTCGGGTAATGCTTTCGGCGCACCTGCTATTTTCGGAATAATCAGACGTTGTATGTTTCGGGTTGAAAAAATGCCAAGCAACCAGAACCGGCAACAACGTCAATCTAGACTGCAAGACGCCGCACTAGCTGTTCGTCCGGGCAATCACATTCCATCGGTCGAGTAAAGAGACGGGTGCGACAACTAGGAAGAACACCCGTCGGGGTGTGCACACCAAGAAAGCGCTACCTGATGCAGTGGAGCATTTTCGCACCACGGAGCAACAATGCTTGTCCGGCAACGGAAGGTGTTGACCAATACAAACCAGGAGTCTCATTCGAAGGAAGTTGCTCAAACTCATCACCTCCTTTGATGACAGATGTTTCACCAGACTCGTTCAGTGCGTAAACCTTGCCATCCGCAGCCCATAGAGACGAGGTAACACTGGATGCATTCTTAAGCCTCTGGCGATACAGCCGCTCGCCTGTCTCTGCATTGTGGCAGCTGAGGATACCGCGACTGAGAACATAGAGGCGTCCATCAACAACAACGGGGGAGCACATGCCTGGTGCGGCAGCATCTTCAATCCAAACGACCTGATTCTTCCCGATGGACTCGAGCGTTAGTTCGCCAGAGGCACCGGCAGCAACTGCAATCAATGGTCCCCGACTGTTCCGGCCGCTGTTGCCTAGGTAAATCCGATCTTGATCGCAAGTAGGAGATGCACTGAATGCTCCGCCAGTGCCGGTCAAGGTCCACAGGGCCCCTCCCGTTTTGGGATCATAAGCGGTCACATTCCCAGCACCGCAGACGACTAATTCAGTACGCTGTCTGTTCTTCCAAATGATCGGTGAACTCCAGCTTGTCCGCCCGGTACGATCGACCTTCCAGATCTCGTCTCCAGTCTTGCCATTCAAAGCGATTAGAAAGGACTTCTCTTCGTTGTCGCACTGTACAAAAACCAGCCCATCATTGATCGCAAGTGAACTTCCACTACCGAAATCGCTGGACGTTCGATACGCTCCCACCTCTTTTTGCCAGACAGTCTCACCCTGCTGGTCGAGGCAAGCGACAACGCCGACAGCAGCAAAGTAAGCGAAAACACGCTCTCCATCAGCCACTGGGGACTCAGTGGCGTAGGAATTCGATGGATGAACTTTGTGGGCTGGTTTCTTCGAAACAACCTGCTGTTTCCATAGCAGGCTGCCATCTTTTAGGCTCATGCAATGCACTTCGAAACTGAATGGATTTGTTGGTGCTTTCCCCATAAAATGGGATCGCATCGACGCTACGCCTTCGCCAAAACCTTTGGGTCGTGTGCCGTCACTTGCCACGGCAGTCGTGACAAAGATCTTGTCACCTGCCACCACCGGTGAAGACCAACCACCCCCTGGAACCTCTACCGACCAAGCGAGGTTCTTGTTCATACTCCAAGCCTCAGGGTGCTTTCCGGCAGCTACTCCGTTACCCTCCGGTCCACGAAAACTGCCCCAAGAATCGTTCGCGTCCGCTGCGATCACGCTATAAGGCAGGCACAAGCAAAACGCAACCGCAACGGCAGACAGGGGGAAATAGCGAGGCTGGGTAGCGGACATAGGGGTCGTCCTTCAAAGTCTGGGTGGAAGTGAAATACCTTTGCATTGCCGAGTTGCCCCCCGCATGCCTTTATCGTCTCAGTTTAGCGCAATGGCAACCGTTGACGTTTTCCGCGTGCTGACCAACTGCGTTGCTTCCCAGTTTCCGAATCCCAAAACGGGGTTTAGCCACATCGTCCCGCAGCACGCGACCCATCGTCAGGTTTCGTGCGTAGTGTCACGCAGAGAGTTGAAGGGAGCAATCGTAGGGCCGTCAGGTCATTGCAATCAGTGGAAAGCTGATTCGGGAATCTTCTATTTCCTGGAATGCGATGACGCAACGAAAATACGATTCGGATCGGTTCTCTCGGTGGTGCTTCGCATCACTGCAGGAGACAGCTGTGTGTTTTTTTCTTTCGTCGTGACCAATGCCGAGTGGAGATCTGTCATGCAATACCGAATCATTGTTCCTGTTTTGAGTCAAAACTTCTACTTCCTTGCCGAGTCTGAGTCCGGAAACATCGTTAGAGTGGTTCCGTGCCAGCGTGGCTGATGAGTTACTAACAAGCCCGGCAATTCAACGCGACCGAAGATGAAGAGGGTGGATTACCCTTCGCTGAGCGTGGTCCATTGATCGAAAGTCGCTGCCTGTCCTGCGTAGTGACCTTCATTGTCCGCAAGGTTCCAAACGGTTGCTCGGTGAATCAGGAATCGCCGTCCATCGGTAGCGATTCGAATGCCGCGATAATCATCGACGTAACCGTCACGCGTCGTGCGTGCCAGTAGGTCAGCACGCTCGTCGCGGTGCATGGGTTCTGCGGTCATTCGTGACGGGGTTTCAAGCAGCACGGGAACTGAAATCTTCCAAAGTTGCAGAGCGACCGCGTTGGCATAATTGAGCAGGGGGTCTCCCTGAATCCCATGCGCAACCACAACAAACGGGGCGTTGAACAGCGACTCTGCCTGCTCAGTCTGTGAGCCGTGCGTTTCGATCAAGGGTTTACCCAATAGGCGTTGGTA
The DNA here is from genome assembly GCA_051010795.1 of Rubripirellula sp. GTDB lineage: Bacteria > Planctomycetota > Planctomycetia > Pirellulales > Pirellulaceae > Rubripirellula. The sequence continues at coordinate 16,640 of JBPCVE010000026.1, read as the reverse complement.
TGAACCTAAAATGTGCTGGCTCTGTTGAATCCATCCATTTTGCAACCAAGGTGTGCTGCTGGCCATCAGAAGAACCTCTGCGATCGAAATACAAATCAGTGAGTTCTGAAGTTTAGCCACGCCGGCAGTACTCAGGAAGAGTGTGGCTTACGAGTTTGAAGACAGGTTCGGTGTTGTTGCGATGGTTGGCATTTTGTACGCTCAGCTATCTATTTTCAATCAATATGTCCGAAAGCTGGCCTACGTTTGATTGTCTGCCGCAAGAAGTGTTATTTGGATCGTTCTCGCAGGTCTTGCTGTTGGCAACGCGGCAAAATGGTATTCTGGCACAGTGTATCCGACTGAAATTCCCCGCCACGAAAATGGGATCACTTTGGATCAACCAAATTCTGAACCCATGATTGACCTTCGCCGGTATGCTGATCGAGAGCATTTGCTGTTAGCGTCTTACGCAGTCCACAGTCGCGACACGGGTGGGCGGGTTCATCCCGAATCGTTTCACGCTTACCGCGGTCCGTTTGCTCGTGACCGTGATCGCATTCTGCATAGCAGTGCGTTTCGGCGACTAAGTGGCAAGATGCAGGTGTTCACAGGCGAGATGGGGATTTACCACCGTACCCGCTTGACCCACACGTTTGAGGTTGCCTCGGTGGCGAGAACAATGGCGCGAGTGTTGCGTTTGAATGAGGACCTGACAGAAGCACTCGCATTGATGCACGACATTGGACACCCGCCATTTGGCCACTGCGGCGAAGACGTTTTGAGTCATTGCATGGAGTCGGTTGGTGGTTTCTCCCACAACGGCTTTGCGCTGGTGATCGTCGAGCAACTGGAGCAAAGATACGCGAGTTTCCCCGGACTGAACCTGTCTTCCGAAACACTCGCTGGGCAGGATGTTCGTGCTCACAAAGCGGAAGCAGCCGTGGGGCGTTCGCCGATGCTGGAAGTTCAACTCGTGGACGCTGCAGATTCAATTGCCTATGACGCACATGATGTTGACGACGCGTTGCAGATGGGCCTGCTGTCAATCGAAGAGCTAACTGAGCTTGCCGTGATTCGACGCGCTCTGGAGCGGACTCGCGGTCGACATGGGTTATTGCCGAAGTCACAGTTGCGGCAACTTTTGGTGCACGAGTTGATTGACTTGCAGGTCAGCGACTTGCTGGAACAGGCCGTCGAGGCCGTGCGTCCCTTTGAGGGACAGACCACCGTCAGTGTCTGCGAGGCAGGATTGCGATTATCGCACAGCAAGACAATAGGGCGTGAGCGTAGTGAACTGGAATCGTTTCTCTTCAACGCGGTGTATCGTCATGAACGCTTGATTCCGGTTCGCAGGGCTGCGTCGGACCGGCTCGAGGCGATGTTCAAGGTACTGGTGTGTGATCCGTCACGAATGCCTTTGAGATTCCGTCAGCGAGCCGAAGACAACCCGCTGGAGTCGGTTGTGGGGGAATACATTGCCGGGATGACCGACGCTTTTTGTGACGCGCAATTCCGCTACGCAGTCGAATCATCAACGGGCCCTCTAGCGGATTGGTAAACCCAACTGTCGGCCATCGTGCAATTACCAGAGCACGCCTTGTTCACGCCGGGCCATTTGAACGAGTGGCGGTGCACTGAGGCAGCGACGGAAAGTTCGGCTGGCTAGCGATATTGTTCATGACAAGCATCACACTTTTGGCGGATTTTCGAGACACCAAGTCGAACCGCATCAAAGTCGCCGCGTTGTAATGCTGCCGTGACTTCCTTTCCATCTTCCGCCATGTCGCGGCTGAGCTTGGCGTAGTCATCATCGTCCGCGTCATCCATGCCCTCCTGAGTAAGAATTTCGCCCAGCAGCGCAAGAAGTTCGCTATTTCGTTTTACCAGATCCGTTTCTTTTTTGATCGTGGCTTCATCGCGTGCGCCGTCTTCCAACGCGTCGATCAGCGACTCTGCGTACTCCATCAAAGGTGACCGGTCCGCAATCATCGTCCAATCCGTCTCATCTTCGGAATCTTTGCTGGCAAGCCCACTGCCTGCGACCAGATCCTGTAGATCACCTTTGCGTAGCTTTGCTTCGTTATACACCTGCGTTGAGCCTGCCTTACAATTAAACGCCGTGCGGCTGATCAGATCACGAGCTGCCGCTGCCTGGTTCTTCCATCGAACGTCGCCTGAGTGTTGGTTGATGACAGCGAACAAGGATGCAAGGACCGTGAGGTGAAGTCGCGCGTCGAGGTACCCACCACTGTTAAAAGCGCCGGGGGTTGTCACAACGCCATCGAATTCAAGTTTGAGCCTCTTGACCTCGTCTTCAAGTGATTGGGGAGAAATCAGGCTGGCCCACAACTCGTTGCCTGCGGGGCCAGCTTCGGCGCCTGGCGTGCCTGCTGAGGGAGCCACTGCAGCCGCAGCCGCAGTCGCCGTGGCACGCACGCTTGCAATTGTGGGTGCGTCACCGCGGAATGCGTCCTTGACGTCTGCAAAAAAGATGCCCTTCAGTTTGTCCGGGTCAACCTTAGGTACCGGCGCCCGGCGTTCATCGGCCCGCACATGAGGAACGATCGCACCGATCGCAACCAAAAGAACAATGAGGAATCGTTGGGTGATTTTCATAGAACAACTTCCAAGCGACAAGAAATACATCTCTTCGAGTATAGCCGACAGACTGCAGATAAGACAAAAACACTTGACTGGCCGCAGACTTTAATAAGGTTCACACATCAATAATTCGAAAATTCCTCGCCAGTGGTGACTGCGTAGAACGTTCCGCTACAAAATACGGCTGATGCAGGGGTGGTTTAGCTGACCGCTTAGGGTTGGCAGACGTCCAGAATCCGTCGCATCTCGGCAACCGCTTCCCGCATGCCCACCATCAACGCCCGGCTGATGACCGAGTGCCCGATGTTAAGTTCGATCATGTTGGGAATCGCGGCCACTGGGCGAACGTTGGTGTAGTTCAACCCGTGACCAGCATGCAAACGCATTCCGAGTTCGGATGTTACCTTTCCAGCTTCGGTCAGTCGCGCTAGTTCGTCAGTCAGCGTTTTACGGGTAGCGAGCGCGTAGGGACCCGTGTGCAACTCGACAGCATCTGCTCCGAGTTTTCCAGCGGCTTCGACTTGGTGGGTGTCTGGATCAATGAACAGGCTGACTAGGATGTCATGGTCTTTGAGTTTCTGAATGGCCGTAGCGATACGCCCCTGATCAGATGCCACATCCAATCCGCCTTCGGTGGTTACCTCGGCGCGATTCTCAGGAACCAAGAGTCCCCAGGTGGGTTTTGCATTGCAGGCGATATCAACGATCTCATCAGCGCAACCGAACTCCATGTTGGTCTTTACGGTGACTGTTCTCATCAGAAGCTCAACATCCCGCTCCTGAATATGCCTTCGATCTTCTCGTAGGTGGAACGTAATCCCATCAGCACCTCCCTGTTCAGCCAAGGCAGCGGCGACGACGGGATCTGGCTCGAAAGTTCTGCGTGCTTGCCTCACGGTGGCGACATGATCGATGTTGATACCGAGTTCAATCACAGCGTGTGCCCTGTCAGCTTGAGTTTCGAGAGTTTGTTCACCGTCTATGGGCGTCGGGGGCTTTGGAAACCTGCCAACGCCAGATTCCAGTGGCTGGTTAGTTGTTGGAGTCGAGTTCGACACGTTCACCGCGATCATCGCGACAATCCATCTCCAAATGCTCCGGATACAACGCCTCGCTACCGAGGATCTGAACGGCCATTTTGCCGACATCCTCCATTTCCATTACCTCACGTCGCTTCTTGTTATTCAGGTGCGCGGCAACCTGATCATTGACTCGCACGGTGACACGGCAGATATGCTTGTTGTTGACCGCAAGAGCAAGGGTTCGGATCACCTCAATCGACATACTTTCGGCTGTCTTGACCAATGCACGACCTTCACAGCAGGGACAGTCATTGTAGATGCTTCTTTTAAGGCTCGGACGGATTCGCTGACGCGTCATTTCGATCAAACCAAATGGGCTTGTTCGTAGAATTTTAGTCCGCGCTCTGTCATTCGCCATCGCGTCACGAAGGGTGCGTTCCACCTTTCGGCGGTGGCTTTCTTTTCGCATGTCGATGAAGTCATTTACGATCACGCCACCCAAATCTCGCAACCTCAACTGACGTGCAATCTCTTTTGCGGCTGCCACGTTCAATCGGAAGGCATTCTCTTCGGCCGAATCGTTGCCTCGGAAGCTGCCACTGTTAACGTCAATTGCCACAAGTGCTTCGGTAGGATCAATCACAATGGACCCGCCATCGCGAAGTTGCACCTGCCTTGTGTTGATTTTGATGATTTCCTGTTCCAACTTGTATTTGTGGAACAGCGGCGATTCTCCTTCGTACAGTTTCAGGCGATCGACGACGCGTGGCATGACCATTTTCAGGAAATCACGAGCTTTCTCGTAAGATTCCGGTTCATCGACCAGTATTTGATCGATGTCGTCGCTGTAAATGTCGCGAATTGTTCGAATGATGAGGTCACTTTCTTCGTAAATGACCCCCGGTTCCTTGGTCGTTTTGACCCTCCGTGCGATTGCTTTCCACAGTCGCAGCAGGTACTCGAGGTCACGCGACAGTTCTTTTTCTTTTCGTCCGGCACCGGCAGTACGAACAATGAAGCCGAGACCCTTGGGTGGATTGAGCGAAAGCAGGCATCGCTTGAGTCTTTTGCGATCGTCCTCATCCTCAATCTTGCGACTTACGCCAACACGCGCCAGTGAAGGCATCAAAACCAGATACCTGCCGGGGATGGAAATGTAGGTGCTGAGCGTGGGCCCCTTGGTACCGATTCCTTCCTTGATGACTTGGACAAGCACCTCGTCACCCCGTCGGAATATCTCCTGAATGGGTGGCTTTACACGGGGTCGTCCGCCCTTATAGGCATGCTTACTGCCCCGTCCAGATTCTCTCGCCCGTTTTGCGGCAGCTTCCGCAAGTTCATCAGACTCCCGCATGATTTCTGCCGGGTCGTAGCCACCTTGTCGAAAATATTGTGGTTCAACATCACTGATGTGCAAAAATCCATTTCGCCCAACGCCAAAGTCGACGAAAGCGGCTTGAATACTAGGTTCGAGATTAACAATCTTGCCGCGGTAAATGTTTCCTGCAAACGCCTCAACACTTTTTCGCTCCATGTAGAGCTCGTCAAGACGATTGTTCTCGAGGACTGCAATCCGGCATTCTTCCGGTTGCAACACATTGATTAGCATTTCTTTTTTCATCGACAAGCACCTCAGGGGTGTTAGGCCGGCTTAATGCGAAACCAAAAGATTTCGGCATGGACGCCGACGGTGGTAATGTTTGGTTAACAGCCAACAAGGAAGAGGGAGGATTATTCATGCTTCCTCCTCACTTGGGCTTATGAGTGAATTCATCCGTGTGTCCCAGTCAGGAGACACCGCGACACAGCTTGGGGCGCAGTCAGTGGGCTCTTCTTTGAGTTCCACCGAAATGCGGCGTATGAGAGTTCCGAGTTCAACCCAATCACTAAAGCCCAGCAGATCCAGAACATCGCCTGGGCGGAGTGATGCGGCCTGGCTTGCCGCCAAGCGTAGGTTGATAACGTCACCATTCAATTCGAGTTTTGTGATTTGCTCTGCGACTTTCACAGTCAGCATTTTCTTTTTGCGCTCAACAGATACGGAATCGCTGGCAAGCAACTTTTGGATTGCGGCTTCAATTTCTGGCACCTGAACGCCATCTACAACAGAAAATGTGTAGTCGCTTGCGTTTAGCTGAGCCTTGCTCATGCCTTCAGGTAGGCGGGTCACGCTCTTGATGTTGAGCCCTGGTTGTTGGTCTGCCTCTAACCGCTCCAATAACGATTGGGCGGAGATTTCCTCGGCGAGATCAATCTCAACCACCTCGTCAAGGCTTTCCACGCCCAACGCCAATGCTGACGGAAACCCAACCCTTGGCTTGGGGTGAAACCCCTCAGTCATTGAAAGAGCCAACCCGGCTCTGCGCAGTAATCGCTCCCACAAACGTGCGAGATCACGGTGGCTGATCCATCGCAACAAATCAGTTTTTCCAAAACGCACGCGGTAACGAATCCGCAGAACAGGTGCGGTCGATTGTTGCGGTCCGGAAACGTTGGCACTTTCAGCCACGTGGTCGGACTCAATGTCGTTGGAATCAGAATCTGTCACGATTGTCATAAAGGGGGAAAGCTGTTGTTGTTCATGTCACGACCAGTTCAGGCACCAGCACACTGAGTCTATCCAGCAGATAGACGTCAACGTCTCTCGCGGAATCAAGCGTCATCACCCGTTCGCCGATTTCCTGGCATTCGCTTAAAGAAACGCTACGGATCGCTTTCTTGATTCGGGACAACGCAAGCGGTGGAACGCTCAGGTTCCTCACCCCAAGTCCGACAAGAAGCAGGGCGCGGCCGGGAATGCTGCTCATCTCTCCACAAACAGCAAGCGGCCGTCCCCAGTCACCTGCAACATTTACGCATCTTTGAATCAGTCTTAACACCGCAGGGTCGCTGGACTGGTATAGATCTGCGACGTATTCGTTGCTTCGATCCACGGCGAGGGTGTACTGCGCGAGGTCATTTGTGCCGATGCTCAGGAAGTCCACTTCCTGTACGAAGTGTTCCAACATCACTACCGCGGCTGGAACCTCCACCATCATGCCAACCGGAATGTCGGAGCGGTGAGGGATACCCTCTTCCTTTAGATCTCGCGCGACCACGGTCAACAGCATTTTCGCCTGTCGCAACTCACCGATTGTCGTGATTAGTGGGAACATGACACGGATATCGCCATGCGTTGCGGCTCTCAAGATTGCCCGGAGCTGGGGACGGAACAGATCGAGGTTTCGCAGAGACAGCCGAATGCTGCGGAGACCCAGGAACGGGTTGTATTCCTGTTCTGCCAGCGGGCGATGCCCCATCTTATCGGCACCGAGGTCCAGTGTACGAATCACCACAGGGCGACCGTTCATCTCACTGACGACCTGACTGTAGGCTTCGTAGTGATCCTGTTCGCTTGGCTCTTCCGTACTGGCCAGATAAAGAAACTCGGTGCGGTAGAGTCCGATTCCATCGGCACCACGTTCGAGGCAGGAACCTGTTTCGTGCGGAAACTCGATATTTGCACTCAGTCTGATTCGAGTGCCGTCGGCGGTCTCCGCAGGCAAATCACGCAACTCTGCCAATTGTGCGCTGAGGGTCTGGCTTTGTTCGATCCGCTGCTGATAGCTGGCTAGCGTGCTCGCGTCAGGATCCAGGATGATTTTGCCGCGATCTCCGTCAATGATCACCCGCGTGCCGTTCGCGATGGAGTCGAGAAAGCTTCCGACACCCACGACCGCAGGCAGCTCAAGGCCTTTGGCCACGATCGCGGTGTGGCCTCCCGAACCGCCCACTTCGGTGCAGAAACCTTGGACGTAACGTCGATCCAGATTCGCGGTTTCACTGGGCGACAGATTGTGCGACAGGATGACCACAGGTTCAGTGAGGTCGGTGAGTGGCTGTTCGGTGAAAGCGCCCAGTTGAAGTAGCAACTGCTTCTCGATGTCCAAGACGTCCTCAGCTCGTTCGGCGAGCATGGGGTTCTCGAGACGTCGCAGGGCCATCGCATAATTTCGCAACACGCGGTTCACGGCGTATTCAGCGGCATGCAGATCGGTAGTGATGCGACGCCGTAATTCACCATGCAAACGCGGATCATTCAGCATCTGCATTTGGGCGGCGAAGATATCCCCGGTTTCATCACCTGCAACAGCGCTCGTCCCGAGCCGATTGGCCTCGATTTGCTTTGCCACTGCATCCACAGCCGAACGCAAGCGCGCATATTCCTCGCCCGCTTTGTCAGCGGCGATAAGAGTCCGGGAAATACGATATCCATCGGCGTCCAGCACTAGTGCTGGGCCGATAGCGACTCCCGGCGAAACAGGAATACCTTGAAGTTCGACCATCGTCGTGCGACGGAACGGTTCTCACGGGAGGTATCCACCAATATTGAAGATGGAAAGAGGTCCATCAACAATTGCTTGGCGTTACTCCAAGACCGCGTGAGCGGCCGCGAGTACGTGGGGCGCGGTCCGTCATTGTTCGTTGGTTATGATTTATGTTCTGTACCGGATTCGAACGCTCGAATCCGATTCTCCAATGCATGTGATTAAGATCACATGACGGGTAATCTGGCCGAGATAAGTGAGTCAGCCATCTACTGCTGACTCCGGTCCCGGCACTTCATTTGTGTCATCGAAACCCGCCTCGAACAGTTCCCCGATCGCGATCAGAGCGTCCTCGGCATCATCACCGTCTGCTGAGATATTCAGCACGGTTCCCTGGGCAGCGCCCAAGGTGAGAAGCGAGAGGATGCTCTTGCAATCGACCAATTCACCGTCTCTACCAATCAAAATGTTTGATTGGTAGGCGGATGCCATGCGGACCAGGAGATCCGCAGGACGAGCGTGCAGGCCCTGAGGGTTGCGCACGGTGACGGTTCGAGTGGGTAAATTCTTGTTCATTTAGCCAGATACAAACTGGTTATCATCTGCTTCTTGCAACAATTGATTGATGTCGGTAGGCGTTTTGCTTTGCTTCAGAAAGCGACAAAACGTCTCATCTCTTAGCTGCCGGGAAATATTTTCGAGTGCTCGAAGGTGATCGCCTGGACGCTCGGGAGGGCTGATCAACAAGAAGAAAAGTTGAACTCGTTCTCCGTCAAGCGATTCAAAATCGACGCCTTCTTCACTGACGCCAACGGTGCCGACTAGTTTCTGAACACTGGGGTGTTTGGTGTGGGGTACCGCCACGCCTCGACCAATGCCCGTGCTGCCGAGTTCTTCTCGCTTCATGATTGATGCGATGATGTCGTCACGCTGATCGGCATCCACATCACCAGAGTCAAGAAGAGCTTGGACAAGCTCCTCAATGACACCTTCTTTGGTTTGAGCTTTCAATTCGGCGCGAATTGCTTTGGTCGTAATAAAATCTGCGAACTTCATTTGAGTGCGATTCCTTGTTTGGAAATCTCGTTGTTAGCTAACCGCCTATCTCAGCCAAGCTTGTGGGGCTCAGTCGATCACGTCGGAACAACCCGGTGGTCCTTCGTTGAAACGTAGGACGAGGTTAGTACCCCCGTGGCGACGAACGACTGCACTTGGATGTGACAGCTGGCGGGAATAAAAATGGTTAAGGTCGCAGAAGGCGAGCAAACGGAGGCACGGTTGTGCCGCAATTGTCTCACTCGTCTTCAACGGCCGATGTATCGATGTGTTTGTGCCCCGTAGCCCGATGGCCTGTTTTCTTCTCTTTTAATCTTCGAAGCTGCTGTTCAATCTTTGGAATTGCAGTGTCGAGTGCCGCGATCACGGTACTCGCTTCGGCTGTTGCGACACAATCATCGGCGTGCTCGGCCGAAACCTGAATCTCAACTGATGGCTTATCCAACTGTTTCAGATCGACAGTTACGTCAATTGCATTAATGCGATCGTACAGCCGCCGGAGTTTTTCTGCTTTTTCAACAAGCAGCTCCTGGTCCCCTGGCTGCAAACTACCGTGCCTAGCTGAAACATTAACCTGCATCTTCTGATTCTCCTCCGTTGAATTGGACGTCTTCACGTGGGATGACGCCTGAATAGGGGCGTTCCACCACGTCGTCCTGATTTCGCGACGCTGCCGACGGAACACTCGGTCCCAGACAGCATACGAAACTTCGCCCTCTGCGAATAGCGATCCTTTTTTAGTTCTGACGCCAGAATGAGGCCCTAACTCCCCCTGACAGACAACCCGCTGGCATGTTACGCTCTGCTTTGCGATTTTCAACGTTTTTTCCACCCCTCTAAACCCCCGCTTGCTCCATGGCCCGAAAGGTCGTCAATCGGAAGGCAAAAGCTGCCGAAGCAGAAGCCGCAGAAAAACAGGCTACCGCAAAGAAGAAAAAAGCCGCTAAAAAGGCTACCAAGCGGAAAAAGAAGGTCGCTGCCGAAGTTCGGCTGCGACTCTATTGGGGCGTCTTTAGTCAGAATCTGAAGCGGGTTGCCGTGTTCGAATTCGACCAAAAGAAAGAGGCCGATAAGAGAGCCGTCGAGCTCAGCAAGGGTGGGAAATCCCCACACTTTGTTCAAAAGGTGAAGGAAGAAATTAAACCCGAATAAGACATTCTGATGCTCGAGCGTTCACACAAGCCAAAGTCAATTATTGCGATTCTGGCATTTCTGGCGGTCGTAGGGATGCCATGGGGGCCTCATCGGAAGGCTCAGGGAAACGACGCGGTGCTTTCAAAATACTCGGCGGAAGTCTTTTCCGGACCGGCGGGCTATCAAATTCCCTACCGAATGCTGCCGCCTGCCAGCCTTGAGAAGGGAAAACTTTACCCGCTGGTGTTGTTTTTGCATGGCGCTGGCGAGCGAGGGGCCGACAACCAGAAGCAGTTGGTGCATGCCGCGACTGACTTTGCGAGCCCACAACGGATGGAGAAATACCCTGCGTTCGTTGTCTTTCCACAGTGCCCGGCCGAACAGCGTTGGGTCGAATCAGCGTGGGACCTGCCATCGGGAAGCGGTGAGTTCGACACCATGCCATCAAATCCGATGAAGGCAACGCTCGCACTGGTCGATGCCCTTGTCAAGAAACTTCCCGTCGATCCGGCCAGAGTTTACGTGACGGGATTGTCGATGGGTGGCCAAGGTGCGTGGTACGCAGCGGCGGCCAAACCCCATCGCTTCGCCGCCCTGTTGGAAGTGTGTGGTGGGGGCGATCCCACTTGGGCTGCTGACTATCTGGGAATTCCGATTTGGGCATTGCATGGCCAAAAGGATAATGTCGTGCCCATCTCGCGGGCCAGAGAAATGGTAGTGGCGCTGACGGAGGTAGGACACGCTCCTGAACTGCGGTACACAGAGTACCCAGGGGTTGGCCACAACAGCTGGACCCAAACCTACAAACGTGATGACGTTTTTGAATGGCTATTCGCTCAACGGAAGCCTTAGTGACTCCACAGGCCAAGCCAGGCTGGAGCTCGAAGTCCGGTTTCGGTGCAGAGCGACGAGTTCCTGCCGAATGGGAACCACAAGAGTGCGTCTGGATCGCTTGGCCCCATAATCATGACACGTGGCCAGGACGCTTCGAACCGATCCCAGCGTTCTTCGCCATGTGGGTGAAGCTGATTGCGGAATCTTTGCCAGTGCGAGTGCTTGCTGGTAAAGACGGAGCCAGTGAGTGCAATAGCTTCCTTGGATCACAAAACAACGTTGAACTGATCGATATGCCAACTAATGATTGTTGGATCAGAGATTATGGTCCAACATTTGTCCTGACCGACGCAGACCAAAGCCTCAGTCTGGTTGACTGGCAATACAACGCTTGGGGAGGAAAGTATCCGCCTTGGGATTTGGATGCAGCTGTGTGTCAAAGTATTGGGACGCAATTGCATGCACCAATCGCCGTAAGTGAATTGGTAGTGGAAGGCGGAGCATTGGAATTTGATGGTAGGGGACGCTTGTTGACTACCGCTAGTTGTTTGCTTGCGAGAAATCGGAATCCCGGTCTTGACGAAACCACGGTGGGGCAAGAACTGCACCGACTCACTGGCGTGACCGAAGTGGTGTGGCTCGACGGCGGAGGGTTGGACGGGGATGACACAGATGGACACATTGACCAACTGGCTCGTTTCACCGACGGGGAAAACATTGTTGTATGTGTCTCTCACCATTCACAGGACAATCATGCTGCTAAACTCAACCGCAATCGGTTGCAGCTTGAAGCGTGGGCAGAGACCACTTTTCCGAAGCCAACAGTCCATCCGTTGCCGGCACCAGCGATGCGTCGGATTCATGAACAAGCAGTTCCTCAGAGCTACTGCAACTTTCTGCGTCTAGGTCCTGATCGTTTGCTTGTACCGAAGTTTCAAGCACCAGAAGACGATTATGCCGCGGGGCTTCTTCGTGAACTCACGGGGGCGGATGTCACGCAAGTTGACTGCAGTGACCTTGCGTGGGGTTTGGGAGCACTACACTGTGCGAGTCGTGACCAACCCAAAATTAACGCCATTGAACGGAACACCTGGCATTGAACTAAGTGGTAGCGATCTAAGCGGTAGCTTCGTTGTTCTTAGGGTGCGGCCACAGCTTAAAGGCAACGCCTCGTCAGTTTAGGCCACGACGGCATGCGGCACGTGTACAGAATGCTACGAAGCCTTTCAATTTCTGTTGCCCACCCGATCATCTCCGTTGAATGGGACAGGATTTGTCGCGGCTTGATGCACCTGCATCAGCGATGCGTTGGGTTTTCCACAGTGTCCGTTTTAGGGTGCTTCTCTGTTCCTTCGGGAAGGCTGTCATGTGATTGGGAGCGCGGTCGTCGCAACCCTTACTGAAGGCTCATTGCGTTTCCCACTTGTGCCGAAACAGCCAGTTTTACGCTGGTAACGTTTCGTAACGTTTCAGTGGTAACGGATACAAACTAGCCGCAGGTGATCATAAGAAATGTTAACTCTGCTACCACTTGTCACGTGGGTATAGTCACCCCGTCTACCCCCACCTAGTTTCCAACCTTCAGTTCGACGGGTTTCTTGGCAACTCAAGTTGGCTGATGCGAATTAGCGGAACCTGACGGGTTGCCGATTGTTTAAACGGACAGGACCGAGGTTCAGAGGCTCGGTAATGCGATGGAACGCAAACCAAAAAGTGCCTAAAACTGCACAGCACATAGGGGACAAAAACATGTTACAGCCAACCAATCAAAAAGTCACAGCGGCGTGTCCCTCTGGCCACAAGGTCCGAGGCAAGGCAAGTCTAGTAGGTAAGACTGTGAAATGCCCACGCTGCTCCGTTGAGTTTGTGTTTGCGTTGACATTCAAGCCTACAGCCGCAGCCGAGGCGAAGGAAGTCACCGACACAGGCGTAATGCGAATTTTGGGTTCCATGGATGCAGTCCCTCCCGCACCTAAACGCCGGGCGAAAACAGAACGGCCGTGTCCAAGGTGTGCTACGGCCGTGCCGGAGAGTACGCCAGTGTGCACGCACTGCAATTGTTACCTTGGAGTTCTGCCTACTTTTCTTCACGAGATGTCAGGAAGCGATTCCAAGGTCAACTAGCAGCGTCTGTGTGGAGCACGCTTTATCAATTCGTGCATTCACACGCAGCGACAACAGTCTGTAGATCAGGTCTGTCTATTTGTCGAGCGGTTCGCGGGTATGGCCTTCAGGGCCGTGATGTTGCTGGATGTGCTGCCGCAACAGGTCCTTGCCGTAGTCATTTCCGTTGGGCGTTCGTAGGACTGCATGAATGTGATCTCGCGACGGCTCCGCGGATCGGAACGGAGCTACGCGTCGTTCGTGGTCGAATTCGACTAGCAGGACGGGGCTGTGGATTCGATAGTAAAAAACGTTCTCTGGCTTAATGTCGCCAACCCAGGCAAAGTACGTTTGATCCAGATGTTTCTCGACCTCGGCCATTTTGATCCGTGCATGGCCTTCGGACATGGTGCCGACAAAGGTTTCAATCACTGCTAGCAGATGCTGTTGTTGCGATTCTGATAATTGGGTTGCACGCAACCCCGCGTAGTTCAAGTTGATGTTGTCTTTGTATGCCTGCGCAACAGCGTTGTTTTGGTCTTTTACTTTGGTAAGGGTCGCTTCGGCCTGTTGCTTATCGGTTAACGACCGCATGAACGCAGCGCCTGTGTCCTGCTGCTCCTGCATGACAATGGTTCCCTTGAACTTGCCGGAAGTGGCATGAACCGGCTCGCTGCCGATGAACACGGGGGACATGACAACTTGATCACCCAGGACAAAGTAATTGATGATCAAGTGATGGCCGTCAATCTGCCATCCCCAGGGCTTTGTTTCCGACGGTTCGCCCATCACGGTGATCCAATAAAGCCACTCTCCGTACTCATCGAAATTGTCCGCAAGCTCGGCAAGCGTTCCGTTCAGCTTCATGATGTCTTTGGATAGTTTGAGCCCTTTTGCACTCAAGCTGGCTTGTAATAGCCCGAATGCGAGGTCTCTTTGCTTTGCGTTCATCTCATCAAAACCCACCCCCTTCCGTTTATAAAAGTGACGGTTGTCCCAGCTTCTCCATTCAATGTCATCGACGTTAAACAAAGTGCGTTCACGTTGTTCTGCGGAGATCCCAGCGATAAATTTTTTGGCGGCCTTCACAACCGGTTGGGTTGAAACACCAGTTGATTCAATTTTGAATAGTCCCTTCTCAATCTTGTCATTTGCAGACAAGCCACGAAAAGGTTCTTTCAACGCTATCTGTCCGCTGTTGCGGCCACCCTTTCGCGCACCGCGTCTTTGGGCGTCGGCCACAATTGATCCGGCAGCAGCTATCGCCAACGATGCGAAAAGCGTGAAAACGTAACGGTGCTTGTTCAAGGAATCTCACCATGCAGGTAATAGAGAAAAGAAGTTGGAGGCGAATACTATTCGGAAATGCAAAACAGGTGGTGTTGGCCCCGAATGAATAGATCATTGCCAGCGGGAGCAGGTGTTGCATCTACCGGTTCGCCCACGGAGTTGCTGGAGACAATCTGCAATTCGTTAGCGTCTTTTAAGACTACCGTGGTTCCGGCGCGACCGGTCACATACACATGCCCGCCCGCAGCGACAGGTGATGCGTAGGTTGATTTGATGCCCGGAATCCGGGTGGTGGTGTAATGGGGCGTCCCAGTTGCTGCATCCAGGCAGGTCAACATTCCAGTCTTACCCTTGTGGTAGTACAGGCGACCTTGGGACAAGAGTGGGGAAGCGATATCAGGGGTGTCGCGGTTTACGCTCCATAGCACAGCATCGCTTGATTCGATGTCACCGCGTTGGTTGGTTTGAAATGCCCCGAGAAACGAGCCGCGAAACCCACTCCCCACGTAAACCACTCCCTCTGCGCCGACAGCGCACGCGACGGGGCGTTGGGTTTGGCCACCGCAGCGCCAAAGCTCCTTTCCATCCTCCGCATCATACGACCTCGCACAGTTTTGTCCGTTCATGATGATCTGTGCTTTGCCATCAGACTCGATTACGAACGGAGTTGCCCAACAACTGGGCTCGTCACGTTTCGTTTCCCATACCGTTTTGCCTGTCAATTTGTTGAGTGCGTAAAGTGCAGACTGACCTTCGTGATCGCAGGGGACAATCAAGAGATCACCGGCAATCGTTGGTGAGGACCCTTCGCCAAAAGTCCCTCGCATGGTCATCTGCGGGAAATCCGCCCTGCTCCATACCAACTTGCCGTCAAGTGTGTAGCAATACAGACCGCGTGAACCGAACTGGGCGTAGACGTGTTCGCCATCAGTGCAGGGCGAAGCAGAAGCGAACCCGTTTGTGCCGTGAGTTCCCTCATGAGGGCGACCAACAGTGGCTACTTTTTTCCACTGTTGTTGTCCCGTTTCTCGATCAAAACAAAATACCGTGAATTCGTAAGCTGAGTTGGGACTGGGTACTGCGCTGGTCACAAAAACACGTCCCTTCCACACCACTGGTGAACTAGAACCGCGACCGGGAACGCTGACTTTCCATTTTATGTTTTCCGCAGGGCCCCAACTTGTCGGTGGAGTCGCATCGTTGGAGACGCTATTGCCGCCGTCTCCTCGCCAATGCCCCCAGTTTTCAGCCTGCCCTAGCTCACAACCAAACACGGCAAAACAAAGGATTACCAGTACTCGTAAAAATGCGGCGTCTTGAATCATGGACATTAGCGAACTGCACCTCTGGGCGTTTTTAAGACTTCGTAGTTTAATTAACGTGAACAACACGACGGCATCCACCTGTTGCCCACAGCATTGTAAATATAATCTAACAGCAATTAACCACACTCACACGTAGATGGCGTTTGGCACATCGAGATGAATGTGCCTCAATCCTTGCCTTTGATCTGCATCAACTGAGTTTTCAGTTGTGCAAACAACTCGGGCTGATGTGCCATTTGATTGATTTGTTCCTTAGGATCAGTTTCTAAGTTGACGAGCATCCAGGGGGCTTGGAACGGTTTTCCTTTGGGTTGCTCTCGCCCTCCACTTCCATTGCCAGCAATAAGCTTCCACTTTCCGTGACGGATCGCGAACATTCCAGCCGCGGAATGGCAGATCAAAGGCGGTCGAGCGAATTCTTTCCCCTTCAATAGGGGCAGAAAGCTATGGGAATCAGGCCCAGCTGACTCCGCTTTCCTGGTTCCGGTCAGATCTTCGAGAGTTGCCATGATGTCGATTAGGCCCACCACACTGTGTTGTACTGTACCGCCCATCTCAGCGTTAGGCAGACGAACAAAGAAAGGAACACGGTGCCCGGCTTCCCAGATATCTGCCTTGGTTCCCCGCCACGGTCCGTTCGCCTCGTGATGGTCCACATGGTACCCCTGCACTGTATTGTCAGTTACGTGATCTGGCATCGAGGGAACGGTGCGCCGCATGAAAGATCCATTATCACTGGTGACGATGATCAGTGTTTCGTCCATGGCATCTGCCTCATCCAACGCTTCAAGTACGCGTCCGATGGTCGCGTCGACTTGTCTGAGAAAGTCCGTGTAGGGTCCAAGCTTGGTGCTGCCTTTGTACTTTTCTGTAGGTAGAACGGGTTTATGGGGAGCGGTCAGTGGAAAATACAGAAAGGTGGGATCGGTGTTGTGTGGGATCGACTTGACGATTGCAACGGCTTCATCTGTCAAACGATCCAGGCA
>JBPCVE010000025.1:0-25820 GCA_051010795.1 Rubripirellula sp. | reverse complement strand
TTTGGCGTCCGCAATTACAGCACCGCCCAGAAGAGCTAGTGCCGCGAGTACGCCTGAAGCCAGCTTCCTTACCGACATCGCTTATTCCACCGTCTTGCAGTTAATTTTGCGATAGAGTCCGGCGTTGAACCGAGCTCTACCTCCCTACACACATCACCCAAGTGGGCAATTCCCGTGTGCCCCCGAAGAAGATTACTCACGCACAATGCAAAAGCTTTGCGCTGCGGTCCGCTTAATTCGGGTTGTGCGGATAGTATCGGACGGTTTTACCGGCGAGGGTTAGCTTCTTTGGTCAGTGCAGCAGTAAAAGTCCGAGAATCTGCAGGACCGGCACAGATTCACACGGATGAGATGCTTTCATTGCCGCTTCAAGGCACGCTTCGCTCGGAAAAAATCGGTCAAAATCTGGCCACAGGGTTCGGCAAGCACCCCACCGGTCACCAAGCACTGGTGATTCATGCGGTTGTCTGCTAGCAATTCGTAAAGACTGCAAACAGCACCTGCTTTCGGGTCAGCAGCTCCAAACACGACGCGGGGAATGCGGCTTTGCAGAATTGCTCCGGCGCACATCACGCAGGGCTCGAGGGTGACATACAGTGTGGTTTGTTCCAGTCGCCAGTCTGAGATAGCGGCTGCAGCTTGTGTGATCGCGATCATTTCTGCATGTGCAGTGGGATCGTGAAGTGACTCACGCTGATTGGACGCGGCAGCAATGATCTCATGATCACGAACGATGACAGCGCCGACGGGAACTTCGTCCGCAGTCAAGGCTTCGTTCGCTTGCTCAAATGCTCGCATCATCCAGTGGTTATCAGCGTCAAACAGCTCTTCCTGAAATCCCTCGCTCATGCTTGATTCTCACTCCGTTGGTTTGGCAGCTTCTTTTTCGGCAGCCTTGATCTCTGCCGGCGTCAGTTTACGTATTCGGATGTTTCGCACCTCAGATTTGCATTGAAATGCGGCAACACCCAATGGAACACATTGGTCCATTTCGTAACGTATGTCGAATTCATGGCCTTTGCGAATCTGCTCAGCGGCGGGTTTATCATCAATCCAGCATTGAATTTGATTGGCGTCTACTCGAGCACGGACTTTGTACCAACGGTCTGTTTTAAAATTCCGGAATGATGTGGTTTCATTTTCGCTCGCATCAAAACCATCAACACTGCTGATTCCAACAACGCCACCTCCCCATCCTCCCAGGATGAAACTGACGTGCTTTTTACCGACTGGGAACGTAAGAGCGCAAAAGAAGTCAAATCCCTCACGTCGGCGGGCTTCAAGTTCCACCTCGTAGTTTTCCTTCGGTAATTCAGCTTCCCAACGGATCCCCGTCAAAGGATCTCCCAGGCCCATCGTGATCAGTTTGTCTTTGATGACCACAGGTCCGTCGCCACCAAACTGGCTTACCACCCATTTGTCTTTGAGCGACATCCAAGTTTGGTCTTTCTTCGTTTTTGCATCTTCTTCCTTGCCAGCATTCTTGTTGCCAGCACCTTGGGTGTCAGCTTCTTGGGCTGGCTTGTCACCAGCTGTCGGGTGAGCGGTTGGTTTCTGTTGGGGCGGTTGGGCTGCGAATGTTGTTGCAGGCAGATTGGTACTGAAAATCAGTGCTCCCAAGGTTAATGACGCAAAACGGACGTAATTTGACTGGCCAATCAGCTTGAGAATCACGATGCATACCTTCATTGAAGAGTAGAGGGGGATTGTCGTTTTTTGGGAGCAGCACAAGGTGCAAATCAAAGGTAAGGTTCAGGGACGGAAGCTCGGAAGCGTGAAACGATACTTCATGAGAAACGTCTTTTTTCAGACCGCTTTCCCAGCCTACTCAATGGAGCGAGCCGACATGCGTCCCGTTACCAAGATAACCATTTTTGGGGTTCGTTTGGCCATCGTTGTGCTCGCTGCGTACTGGTTATGCATATTCACAGGTACGCACTTGCCAGATATGGGCGAAATCGTTGATCTGCGTTTTGGCGTGAATGACAAGGTAAAGCACTTTTCTGCCTTTTTTCTACTCGGCGGACTACTGTGTTACGTCACCAATTCACCTCGCTGGTTGAAGCGTTTTGCCATCATGGGCTTGGTGGGAATGAGCTACGCGGCTATCGATGAGATCACACAGAATTTTATTCCGGGCCGATATCCAGATGTGCTCGATTTCGTAGCTGACGCGGCGGGGCTATGGACCGCAATTGCATTCTACGTCGCAGCGAAGTACGTGTACTTGTTTTTCAATAAACAAGCAGCAGAAGAGAATCTCGCCTGAAGCGTTCCTGCCTTCGCCGGGACATCGTGTGCTTCAAGATGATCCACTTGACGGGCGGTTTGCTTCGCCCAGCTCAGTCTCTCAGCTCAGCCTTGGGAGAGCTTCGCTCGGTTTAACCTCGATCTGGCTTCGCAAAGACGGTTCACCACGGTTTCTCGGTCCTGTCCCGTCATCGTCAGGTGTCCCATCTTTCGTGATGGTTTGGCTTGTTCTTTACCGTACAAGTGCAAGCTAAGACCTGGATCGGCAAGTGCGGCGATCCAGTCTGGGGCTTGTCCATCAGGCGTCCACAGATCACCGAGCAAATTTGCCATCGCTGCGGTGGGGGTGCGTTGCTGAGTGCTTCCCAGCGGCAGGTTACAAACCGCACGGACGTGCTGTTCAAATTGGCTCGTCTCACAGCCCTCGATCGTAAGGTGCCCAGAGTTGTGGGGGCGAGGTGCGACTTCGTTGATCAGGACGTTTTCACCTGACACGAACAATTCGACGCATAGCAGCCCCACCACATCCAGGATTTCCGCGGCCGCGGCGGCAATTCTGCGCGCTTCTTGCGATACGCTGTCGGGCAAGTCGGCAGGGGCAACTGAAATGTCAAGGATATGGTTGGTATGCGTATTTTCAAAAATTGGAAAGGTTTCGCAACGTCCATCAGGAGTGCGTGCGACGATGACCGAAACTTCTTTTTCGAATTGGATGCATTTTTCAGCAATCCATTCGGTTGCCGTTGACCATTGAACCTGCTTGGCATCTTCTGCAGATTCAAGGCGATGCTGGCCTTTCCCGTCATATCCGCTGCGTGCGGTTTTGATGATCAGGGGCCAGCCTAATTCATTCGCAGCCGTTTGCAGCGAATCGCTGTCAAGTACTTTTCGGAAGGGTGTGACCGGCAGTCCGGCCTCGTGAAATGTTGTTTTCTCGATCAGACGATCCTGTGCCGTCGCTAATACGGATGCAGAAGGATAGGTGGGCGCGAATTTTCGGCATCGCGCGATCGTCGTAGCGGGAATGTTTTCGAATTCCAGCGTGATGACATCACATTGTTGGGCGAACCGATCGATTGCTGCCTGATCATTCAAATCACCGACAACGGTCTGGTCAGCAACGTGAGATGCAGGTGAATTGTCGGCATCGGTAAAGATTACGACTCTGTATCCCATGGCCGCTGCTGCGACTGCAAACATGCGTCCTAGCTGACCTCCACCGACCATCCCGATCGTTGAGCCGGGGAGTTGTGTATCACAGACGAAGGGGGCCTTGGCGTTCATTGGCTGCGGTGATTTATCAGCTTGGGTTTCCATAACGATTATGCATTGTTCACAGTTGGGCTGACTCCAGCACTGCGTCAGTTTGCTGCTGGATCATGTTCTCAAGTCTGGATCGTAGTTGAATGTCAGAGAGCGAGAGGATACGTGCGGCCATGATCCCAGCATTTTTGGCTCCAGCATTTCCGATCGACATGGTTGCAACCGGGACCCCTCCGGGCATTTGAACGATGGACAGCAGTGAATCAAGGCCTTGCAATGCTCGGCTTTGCACAGGAACTCCGATCACGGGAAGTATTGTTTCGGAGGCGACCATGCCTGGAAGATGGGCTGCACCGCCTGCCCCCGCGATTATGACTTTGATCCCGCGTTCCGCCGCTCTCTGAGCATAGACAAACATGCGAGCCGGGGTGCGATGAGCTGATACCACCAAACGCTCGTTCTGAATTCCCAAGCTGTCAAGGACATCCGCAGCATGCTTCATGGTTTCCCAGTCATTGCGACTTCCCATGATCACGCCTACTTGGGCGTTGGTAGACTCGAATTCGGTGCCGGACATCGTGGCCTCATAAGCGGGGTGGTGCGCGGTCGCTGATCTGGCAAATGGTAAGGTCAGCAGACTGTTTTGAGAAGATGGCAACGGGACTTCTTGGCCAACCTGAAGCCGGTCCATGGCAGTTGGGCGGAGTGTTGGAGGGGAAAACGGTGATGGGTTCGGCTGTGACGCTAGTTTGGATGACGATAGACTGGGATCTTAGTCTTCGAGAACTTGCAGGTCTGCGAAGGCGAGACGGAAACTGCGTTCTTCCTCGTTAAAACGTACGCGGGCGATGCGTTTGGGACCTCGGCCCGTGATCGACACGATTGTGCCGTCGCCATGGTCGGCATGCCTGACCAGCATTCCCTCGCTATAGGCACGCAGTGGGGTGGTAGGATTCGAAAGCAGATCGGCTGCGGTCTTCAGGCTCGAGGCTATTGATACAGCAACGTTTTGCTGTTTTTTTCGGGCAGCAGCTTCGGCCAAATCATCTTCGGTGAGCTGGGTGGTTTCATCAGGGGTCACTTCTTGGGACTCGCTGGCAATGTCCACGTCTGGCTTGTTACCCGATTCTGGTGAGGCTTCATCGGGAAGGTCCCATGACTCTGGATAGCTTTCATCGAAGGAATCATCACTGGCGTACGGATCCTCGTCAAACCAGTCTTGTTCTGTTGAAGTTTCGACCCGTTTCATTTCCTCGAGAGGCAGTTCATTCAGGAATGGGCTGGGGATGACCGGGCGCACGTCGCCTCGCATGGCTCTTCGTTTACAGCAACTCAGTTGTAGCCATTGCTTGGCTCGCGTGATTCCCACAAACAGCAGCCTTCGCTCCTCTTCGATTTCAGCTTCGCTTTCTTTCGACCTTTTGTGCGGCAGCATGTCATCTTCGACCCCAATGATGAACACGTGTGGGAATTCCAACCCTTTGGCAGCGTGCAGGGTCATCAGCGTGACGCGTTCCTTGCTGCCGTCGAATGCGTCGCTATCTGCGACCAGTGCAACTTGCTCAAGGAAAGCTTCGAGAGATCCGTCATCGGGGTGTTGGCGATCAAACTCAACAGCAGCAGAAATCAGCTCATCAACATTGGCCAGTGAGTTGCCATCTTGCTGATCTACGGACGTTTTCTCAAGATATTGTTCGAATCCAATTTCTTCGACTAAATACCTCAGCAAGTCTTCGAGTGGGGCCGTTGCTTTGATACTGAGGTTGTCATAAATCTTGATGAATTTGCGCACCATCGTTGCCGAACGCTTGGCAAGTCCCTCGATGTGATCTGCCTGTCGAGCAGATTCAAGCATCGTGATTCCATGTTTGTCGGCGTGGTCGCGGATGCGTTCAACGGTTTTTGCTCCGATCCCTCGAGTCGGCACGTTAATGATCCGCGTCAATGCGACATCATGGTTGGGGTTGTTGATCAAGTGCAGGTAGGCAAGCAGATCCTTGATTTCCCGACGCTGGTAAAACTCCAGCCCGTTGACGATCTGGTAGGGGATGCTGCGGTTTCTAAATGCATGCTCCAGTGAGCGGGTCATCGCATTCATTCGACAGAAAATTGCAAAATCACTCGGCCGCAAACCCTGCGTCATGACCGCGTTGGAAATTTCGTCAACGATCGAGTCCGCTTCCTGATAGCCGTCTTCATAGAAACGGAGGATGACGGCTGCACCTTCCTCATTCTCGGTGAATAGCTTCTTTGGCTTTCGTCGCCGGTTGTGGCGAATCAATTGATCCGCGACTCGGAGAACATTGGGCGTGCTGCGGTAATTCTGTTCCAAACGGACCGTTTTGACTTTCGGATAATCCTTTTCGAAATCCAAAATGTTGTTCAGGTCAGCACCTCGCCAGCCATAGATAGATTGATCAGGATCACCCGTGACAGCGAGATTGGGCGCGTCAATTGATAAGGCACGAACAATGGCGTACTGCGCCAGGTTGGTGTCCTGGTACTCGTCCACCAGAATGTATTTGTACTTATGATCAAGTTCGGAGCGGATTTCTGGATTCTCACGAAGCAGTCTTGCGATGTGTAATAGAAGATCGTCGAAATCGACTGCGTTGGCTGTCAACAACTGCTTCTGGTAGACAGGATAGACCCGTGCAGCAATCGCATCTCGCGGTTTTAATGCGTGCCCCTCCATCATCTCCGGTGTCGTCAGACGGTTTTTTGCATGGCTGATCGACGATGCGATTTGTTCGGGCGATGCATGGGTTGTGGAGACGCCAGCAGCCGCAATCGCACGTTTCATCGCCTGTTTGGAATCAGACATGTCGTAGATGGAGTAGTTTTCAGAAAGACCGACCATGGTCGCATGGCGGCGCAGCAGCTGAGCGCAAAATCGGTGAAACGTTCCCATCCAAACGGGTTGGCCTGGTGCGAGGGCATCGACCCGCATTCGCATCTCATCAGCGGCTTTGTTGGTGAAAGTCAGTGCCGCGATTTGCCAGGGGCGGACCCCATTGTTGAGCATATTGGCGATCCGGTGCGTCACGACCCGTGTTTTGCCAGAACCCGGGCCAGCCAAAATCAGCATTGGTCCATCCAGGTGTCCGACAGCTTCACGTTGCGCTTCGGTCAAATCGCGGAAAATTGCATCCATTGCGTGCGTCTCGGATTGTCCTTTGGTCGCTAATTATCTCAGCTTTGCATTGCCCGCCCAGAAATCCCAGCGAGTCTGATCTGCAGGACGAAGGGCCTGGCCGGCGAAAGAAACCGAGCAGGGGGGCCCTCGACGGTCAATCTCTGCAGTTCATGGTCGTGAATTTCCCTCATGTTCCCGTCAATATAGCGGTTCCGTCAATATAGCGGTTTGGCGAGAATTGTAACGCTGCAGGTAATTCGCCAAACCACGCTTGTTTGGCACAGGAACCAACCGGCCGGCAAAAGCACGCTGTTTGCCCGCTTCGACTGGGTGGGGTTGTAGGAACTCCTCAAACCATGAAATCGTTATGTTCCCCGCGGTAGATCGCTGGGGTGATTGCCAATTCGACCACTGACATGTGATACTCAGCTACTTCAAGTCGATGGGAATGCGAGCGAAGGTTGGTCATGGCAGGTAAGAATGTGTTGGGAACGGAATTGGTCGTTTGTGGTACGGATCCGATGACAGGGTTCTATCGAGACGGCTGCTGTAATACCGGTGCACAAGATGCCGGGTTGCACGTCGTTTGTGTTGAGGTCACCGCTCAATTTTTGGAGTTCAGCAAGAGCCGCGGTAATGATCTAACGACCGCGAACGCGATGTACCAGTTTTCCGGGTTGGTACCGGGTGATCGATGGTGTCTTTGTGCCGCGAGATGGAAGGAAGCATATGATGCAGGCGCTGCTCCACCCGTTCATTTGGCAGCCTGTCACATGTCAACACTTGAGTTCGCATCGATCGAACAGTTGAGAGAACATGCGATCGATCCTGATTCGTGACTAGTGCTGTGGACTGAAGCACGGGTTGAAACACTGCAGAGCATGCTTCGTCAGGCCGGTGAATAGGCGATCCTCTTACGGGGTGAGCCGTTGACGCTCGATGATTCCCCGCCCTTGTTCCACCTCGGGCAGCTTGCCGCTTGGGGCGTTTGGCTCCGAGGGTTTTGCCGCCGACCCAGCTACCGCCGACCCAGCTACCGCCGACCCGGCTACCGCAGACCCAGCTACTGCAGTGCCGTGGTTTGCTTGGCACGTCAGTAGCTGAGCGGGATTCGTTTCATCACCAGCGTCTCGCGAGGCGTTGAATCGATGCTCACGTTTTTTCGGTTACCGCCGCGATGAGAAACACGCCGATGAGGAAGAAGGGCGATTTCGTGTTGAGACTGCGGTGGCATTGCCGGGGGCTGCCTCACGTGCGGCTGCCTTACCTTGCCTTGGATTTGCGGTTCGCGTCAGCCACCACAATTGCTGCCTGTCCGCCGCAGTCAACTCCATCTAATCGTTCGACTGGAATGTAAGTGGCAATTGTATTTTCCTCAATCACTCCGGATTCCAGGACGCTGGCTCGGCTCAGCAGTTTGGCGCCAACGCGGCTTGGCAGTTTTAACTGGTCAGAGGCTGGCCAATTCAAGGCGATGTCGGCCACGCGTTTGCCAATCCAATGGCTGCTGCTGCCTGTGGTCGAACCAATCAGCCTGCCAACGATGGTACCGATGTTTTTCACGCCGGCCGTCGTGTTGAATGCTTCGACCACGGGAAGGTTGTCAATGATCGCTTCGAGAGCGACGTCAGCTGGATCGGCTTTGGTTGTCCCGGATACCTTCTCATTTGTTTCACTGCCCGCCGCTTCGCGTGTAGCCGGAGTGGACATGTTTTCTGGAGCAGGTGTTAGCGAAAGACTTTCCGGCCTGCTCAAAATAGCCAAGGCCTCATCTGAAGTGATCGCGGATTCTTCCTGAATGGGCAGTGGAATGGAATCCGCGTTTACATCATTGCTCCGCTGCGAGGCTTGGTACTTAGCTGGGACGGAGGGTGTCTTGCGAGCCATTGCCAAGTCACTCGGTGATGACGGTGATTTGACGGTTGATGAACTCGCCTCAAGCGTTGCGTTGGCAATGCCATTGAGCTCTACAGGGTCAGTTGATCTTGAAAGTGCCATCGCAATATCAAAATCATCCCATAGACTGGCAGTTTGCTCATCGGTAACGCGATCTTCTGCGTTAAACGGGTGGGATTCGATCGGGTAGGCGTTCCAGTTTTCTAAATCCCGTGCGGAAAGATCATACGGCATGTAGTCTTCTTCGATGGTAGCGATCACCGGTGAACTACCAATGAGCGGGTTGATCGGTGCGACTTCGATTCCTGTGACGCTCATGGGGCGATTCTCGGGAATGAGTACACTTGGGCCGAGACTCTCGATATCAATCGGCTCCTCTTGAGCTAATTCCTGCAGTTGTAGATCAAGTGGGGGCCTATGTGCTGTGCTACGAGTGGGAGCCGCAAGTTTGAACGCCATTTTCCATGCGTTTCGGGCCGGCATCGCCTTCAATGAATTGGGGGTGAAGGAGCCCACGGCAATGAACGGTTCTGCCACTTGATCGACGATCACACGGGTTGCTGTTTTTTCGTGCTGACGAAGCAGGTTTGCCTTGGCGATCAGTACAGGTGGGGCTGGCGTTGGCAGGGCTCCGGAATCATGTGTGCCTAGGGGAGCCCAGTTTTCAATGTGCTGGAACGTGCTCGGGGAGGATACGAACTGGCCATCGTAACGCAAAGGACGGATGTCGATGGTGGCGTCGAGGTTTTTTGCAAAAACAGAGGGAGCGGTAATTGCGATGGTAAGGGTGAAGATCAGGGATAGGTTGAAACGTTGCAGTTTGGAGGTGCATTGCACGTTCATAATTCGGTGGAACTCCTTAGTACCGAAGGACGCGTCCGTGAGGTGAATTCCCAAAAGGTCAATTCAGGAAAGACCACTCGTGAATATCGAGTGAAAGGCAGGCTTGTCACACGTCGCCGATGTCAGCATGCCGAGCTTGGCTTGGCTGACTTTGGGGACTAGGGTGACAAATAAGCTATCGGCGTGATTGCCGCTCAGGCTTGCTTTGCGGCATGGGAAACTGTTGCCGATTTTCAATCAGTGGTCAGGTTGCGCCGAATAAACACAGCATCATGTGTTGTGCGGGTTGAGACTAATCAACCGAGAATGTATGCAACAAAAATTTCTTGCATCGCGCGTGGATGCCTGGCGCAGAGCTCTCACGCGGACCGGCGATGTTCAGTATCTCTGGAGTCTGGATTGCCAGCCACTCCCGTACCGTATCAATCATGGAATGCCCGATTTTTACAGTGTAATACGGCTTTTCCCGTTTGTCGCAGAGGCGTCTTGTGAGCAGGGTTCCCCCTCTCAACTTGCCCTCATGGAGGATCAGCGTTGCTGAGCTGTCGGCAATGTTCTGTTCGGTACGAACCGGATATTCATTCGATCTGGTTTCCTGCAAAGCGTAGTGGGTTGGGATGGGCCCATCTTCTGCCAGTCTTCCGGCTGGACACCAGCCACCATGTTCAATGCTCAGCTGAATGGCGGTGTCCAGAGCCGCCCGGTCGACTCCCGTTTGTCCACCGGAAACAATTCGCCTGGGTAGATAGAGCGGGGTGCTGCCAAACAGGTTCGGCATCACTGTGTCTCCGGTGGAGGTAGTGGAAAGAAATTCTCGATCTGTTGGCGCAGGTTTGTTCGAGCAGGCAGGTCATTTTGAAATTTTGCCCAACTGGAAGGCAGAGAAGCTTCAAACCACATCGGGACACGCTTGGTTGGGTGTTCGATTTGTAGACCCCAGCTATGTAATGCAATTCCGTTTTTGAATTTGATTTGCGAACCATACTTGCGATCGCCCAAGATAGGATGATCGCGATCCGCAAACTGTGTTCGAATCTGATGTTTACGGCCCGTCAGTAATTCTACGACGACAGTGGTGTGGCCTTGGCTTGCGGTAAGGCGTTGGTAACGAAGCTCCGCAGGTTTTGAGTCATCTCGCGGCGCCGGGCTCAAACGCATGCGATGAGCTGACTCGTCTTTGCGTATTTGGTCAGTCCAATGGTCTGCCTCTGCATCAAGTCTACCTTCCACCACAGCAAGGTAAACTTTTCGAGGCGATCTGGCTGCCGCTTTCTTTTTTTTGGTTGTTTGCTGACCGTTGTCTTTGAGCGATTTGCTGGCAAATTGTTCCGTGAGTCGGGATGCAGCCTTGCTGGTGCGTGCAAGCACGAGGGCGCCGCTGGTCATTGCATCCAGCCTGCTGACGATTCCGATGAAGACTTTGCCAGGCTTGTTATATTTATGTTTGACGTAATGAGCAGCAAGCGAATGCACGGTATCGCCAGACTCAGCACCCATGGTTGGCAGGCCAGCCGGTTTGTTTATGACCAACAAGTGGTTGTCTTCGAATAGAACTTCCAGATTTGGCATCAGCGATCACCTGAGTTGGGTAGGTCCGTGGGCTTTGCTGGCCGCTGTGCCAGGATTTTATTCATCAAAAATGGTGCAAGACGATCCAAATACACAAGAGCTTTCCCACCCAAGCTCAGGATCACTTCGCTGCGACGTTTGCAAATTGCGTCAAACGCTTTGTTTGCGACGCGTTGTGGTGACCAGTGGCCCAAGCTACGTGATTGTTGGTCGGGGTCCGTTTCAATCAGTGAATCAAAGAATTCACTCTTGGTGGTGCTTGGGCTGACAAGGGTGACCTGAATTCCATCTGCCGCGAGTTCCGCTCTCAGGGAGTCGCTCCATCCATGCATGGCAAACTTGCTAGCGCAATATTCGCTTTTTTCAGGGACGGCACGGTGTCCCAGAACGCTGCTGATATTGCAGATGACTGCGTCAGAGCCGCGTTGGAGTGACGGTAACAGAATACGGGTCAGTTCGACTGGGGCGAAGAAGTTGACTTCCATGATTTGTCGGAGCCGGTCCGGGGTTGCTTCTGCGAACCTACCGATACCACCGATCCCAGCGTTGTTGACCAACAAATCGAGCTTTCCGCCATGATCCGTTTCGATAGTGGACTGAATCGTTGATCGAATGTTTGCGTCAGTGATGTCGCCAACCACCGGTGTAACCCCCCCAAATCCATGTGAGTTAGCGGTGGCAGTCCACTGATTGATTCGGTCAGCCCGGCGTGCGACTGCGATCACGTGGCAGCCATGGTCAGCGAGTTGTTGTGTCAGGCATTTGCCAATCCCACTGCTGGCACCCGTTACAACGGCGACCGAGTCCTTCGCTTTCCATGGCATATGTTGTCACCTGTAACGGTTCGCGAAACGTCTTTACGCAACTTCGGTAGAACTGTCGCTGATGGGATTGTCAGTTATCGGAGCGCCATCAGATGCTTCCGAGGCATGGTGGTCCGAGTGCGTTTTTGACGCCTTCGTGGGCTCTGCATCAGCGGTGGATATCGAAGGATCCGCGTCCTTTTCATGAGGACTTGTGGATTCCGAATCCAGGGCGACAGCTGAATCAGTTGTCGAATCTGCTGAAAGCAGGTGAGATGACATGAGCTCGCCATCGGCAGGTCGAATAGCGAGTGCTGATCTGTGCACCTGCCCCATCGCACCGGTGGGCATTCGCACCCGAACTGTGATGGTCATTTCGTTGCAAGTCTGTGAGACGACCTCGCCTTTGGCGGCAAGAAAGGCAAGTAATCGCCCGTCAGTTGCATCAACGTCGATCTCAAGATCCAAAAACTCACGCCCCAACGCTTCCCCCACTGCTTCGGTCAGCAGGGTCAGTCCCTTGGAACTGCGTGCACTCACCGTGATTGCATTGGGGTAACGGTCCAGCACACGGTTCAAGGTGGCTGGATCTCGGATGGCGTCAATCTTGTTGAGTATCAGCAGCGTGTCTTTTTCTTCGATGCCCAGATCGGTTAGGACACTGTAGACCGCACTGATCTGATTGAAGACGGTAGGGCTGCTGGCGTCCGCCACATGAAGCAGTAGCTCAGCCTGACGCGTCTCTTCGAGTGTTGATTTGAAGCTGGCAACCAACGAGTGTGGCAAGTCACGGATGAAGCCGACAGTATCGCTGAGAAGAACTGTGCCCCAGCCTGGTAGCTGCCAGCGACGGGTTCGCGTATCCAGCGTTGCAAAAAGCTTGTCCTCGGCAAGCACATCTGCCTCGGTCAGTGCGTTCATCAGTGTGCTCTTGCCAGCGTTGGTGTAGCCGACCAGAGAAACCGTGGGTGCTTCTTTGCGGGCCTTCACTTGCCGTTCGCGTCGCTGTTCGACTTTCGACAGTTCCTGCTTCAGATCGTGAATCCGTTTTTGAGCCAGGCGGCGATCAACTTCTAGTTGTTTCTCACCCGGACCTCGCATGCCAACGCCCATCGCTTGCCGAGACAAGTGGGTCCACATCCGCTTTAGCCGTGGCAGGGAGTACTCAAGCTGAGCCAATTCAATCGCCAAACGCGACTCATAGGTTCGAGCTCCGGCCGCAAAAATATCAAGGATCAATTCGGTGCGATCCAGCACTTTTGCACCCACCGCTTTTTCGAGGTTGCGTGTTTGGGCGGGCGACAAATCATTGTCAAATATCACGAGGTCAGCATCGTGACGCTCGACCATCAAACGCAATTCCTCGACTTTGCCTTTTCCCAGGTATGTCGAATGATCTGGAGAGGGGCGACGCTGAACCAGCTCGTCCATCACTTCTGTACCAGCAGTTGTTGCTAAGCCATGCAGCTCTTCCAGTGGATCAGCTTCCACTTTTTGATTCGATAAGATCAGCCTCGCCAGAATACTGCGTTCCGGCGAATCATCCTGGACCTGATGTAGTTCACGCACGATTGGGTGGTGTCCTCCTCCCTGTTTGAAAGAATGGTGTTGTGATGGGTAAGTGTAGGTAAAGTACGCGATTGAGTGCCGTACTAGCGAGACACATTGCCATCATCGCAAAGCGTAGCAGTTCGATTAGCTGCCACCGGGCAGCATCATAGTATAGTTGGCCGGGGAACTGGGCCAAAGGACAGCAGAGAGGCGAGCGGCTCATGAGAACACCTTTAAGCGGAATTCCTTCAGAGGGATAGTTTGTTGAGCCATGGCTTTCGCCAGCTGGTCAGCATCTGCCCAACCAGCATCTGCCCAACCAGCAAGGCAACTGTGCGGGGCAAGCAGTGGGTGGGCAGAAGTACGACGACTAGGCTGAACGCCGCCACATCCGGCCTACGCTGAAGATACACTCGTGTGTTGTTGAGGGTTCGGTGATTCGATAGCGAGTCAGTTGCTGGCACCGCATCCTGCGAGTCGCTTGGACCCAAGCTCGGAAAAGCACAGGTAGTGGTTTGGGAATGAATGCTGTACCGCCGCAGCGGTAAGGGGCGAATCACAGCACGGGGCAGCAGCCGCATGGCTCGAGCCGGAATCCGGCTTTAGAAAAGCGTTCCTGTTGGGTTTGGATGAACGTTGCGGAGCAACGTTTGCCTGTTTCCCACGTGGTTGGGGCCTCTGACCACAATCAGGGCCAGTCAGTCCTCGGTTTGCTTCGCCTGGTTTGAATGGTCTCGAAGTTTGTGTTTTCACGGTGATTTCGGGTAAATGCAGCTTTTTGTGCTTCTTGAGAAGGAATTTTTCGGATGAGGAAAGATTTTCTTTTGCCTCGTGACCTGACGTGTCATCCGCATCGCGAAAAATCGTTTTGTCGAGCAGTTGATTGCTCGAAAGACAGAACATCATCCTTTGCGGGAAACTGAACGATGACACAAATGCTTCTTTTTGATGCTCCAGCCGATGCCGCGATTCTTCCAGTTGCAGAATCGTTTCAAGCTGAGAACGCTGTTACTGAGAACGCTATCTTGGAACGAAGTGTTCCGGCGAAACGGAGCAAGATCGTTGCAAAGAACGATCACGAAGGTGGTGTACACCACATGGGTGATCTGGCTCGCTTGGTTTTGCTGCGGTACGACGTGGTTGCAAAACGACGCGCTGTGATGGCTGCTCGCCGAGTTGCCCGCTAATAAAACGCTAATAAAACACCGAGTTGCCCACGAATTAGATGCTAAACAGATCGCGTGTAGTAGTTTGCTCGCTGCAGAGTCGTGGCTGAATTGATTTGCAAGTCTGGTTCGTATCGGCTGGAGCTCGTTGCCTGTGCGATATCGATAGTCAGAAATCTGGTTGGGCTATTCGTCAGAGCCAGTTTCCAGAGGAGTTTTCACTTGTTTCTTGCCGCCAATTCGTTGCGATTTTGTGTTCGCCGATGTGTTCAAGGAATCCGTGGTCTCGAACTTCGTGGTCTGCTTTTTCTTCTTCCGCTTGCGAAGCATCGCCGCGGTCAATAAAGCACCTAGCAGAAAACCAATGGTGGCGGTTGAAATCAAAAGTAACGAAAGCGGCAGCGACTGCTTCCAGAAAAAAAGCTGAATCTCAACCTTCGCCTGGTTCTGAAAGACCAACGCTAGGGTCATCACCGCAATCAAGATCAGGAAGAACCAACGGATTTTCTGCATCAGTGATCACCAGCAGCCGAATAAGTACTGTACAAGCATACATTAGTTGATAGCATTGGGAAAGTGGCTGCTTCCGGCCTCGAGTTTCAGCACCACACTTCACTTGCTCCTTCTCATTCTCACTCAAATTCTTTCACGCGTGTACTTCGTTCTGTGATGTCAAATCAACAAACCTTTGATTTCCTAGCTGGTTATTGCTCTCAGGGTAAAGCTCGTGCGAATGATTTGTCTGTTCGGGAGTGTGAGCAGAACTCGCAGCCAGTACCTGAGCCTGTCAAAGCATTTCGTGCTGGTACGGATTGGCAGAGTTTGGAGTCCCGTCGTTTTTCGCCAGCATCATTAGCCGAGGTTGGCCGTCCGCTGGATGATTCGGAATTTGATGCCTTAGCATCTGAGAGTCAGGATCGAGAGTCGGTTCTTCGTCAGTTGCGAGTCGATTTGGGATGCGTGTTATCTGGGCAAGCTGAAGATCAAGCACAGGCAATCTATTCAACTGGAAGTGAGTCAATTGACGAGATGCTGCCTCGGGGAGGATTACGGCGCGATGCCATCACTGAGTGGGTTGCTGATTCAGAGAGTTCGGGAGCGGCATCTTTGTCTCTGATTGCTGCTGCTAATCTTCTGAATGTGTCAGTGAAGTCTGGGCCCTTGGTTGTTGTTTGTGGTGAGTCAGGTTTTTATCCACCCGCTGCGATTTCATTGGGGCTTCCGGTTGATCGAATCATCTGGGTGCGTCCAAAGCGTCACTCTGATCTTGTCTGGGCGATTGATCAAGCATTGCGATGTGAATCTGTTGCAGCAGTTTGGGCTTACGCAGGCGTTCATTTGGATGATCGTGATGCAAGGCGATTTCAATTGGCATCTGAAACTGGAAAAACCGCAGGCCTGTTAGTCCGCCCGGCAGCGAGCCGGGGAAGACCCAGTTTTGCTGAAGTGCGTTTTCACGTTAAACATTTTGCTACAGCATCTCATCACGATCCATTTGATTCTGTTGTGAGTTCACGGGGAAGCATTCGTGAAGAGATTTCGGTTCAGTCCCATCGTGCTTTGCAGGTCACGGTAGATCGTTGCCGTGGCGGTACATCAGGGCAACAGACCTCAGTACAAATTGACGATCATGGAAGTTTGCATACACTCCGCTGGCGTCATGATTCTGTCCCCTCGACCGGTTGTTCCAAGGACAACAGATATGAAACGGCTGCTGTGCATCTGGCTTCCGAACTGGCCCATCCAAAGACTGCAAAGCGAGTTGCGACAAGCCGCAGAGCGTGATTCGGATCACCCCGGTTCGGCTTCGTTCACAGAGGCGCCGATTGTGCTATGGAATGAAAATTCCCGCCGGGGGCGGCTCGTGATTGCTTGTTGCCATGCAGCATCAGAACTCGGGGTGCGGGTTTCCATGAAGCTTGCTGAGGCAACCGATTTGGTGCGTTCGTCTACCAACTTCGGATCACCTCAATCAGATCCATCAACAAGATCCCCGTTGATACAGCGTCATGACAAGGCCCTGGATCAGCGTTCACTTGAGCAGATTGCAGTGTCTGTGCAGAGGCAGATTACTCCCCTGGTTGCGCTGGAAGAAATGGCAGTGAAACCATGGGCGGGGCATCCACGGCATCAACGTGAATCTCTGTTGTGCGATATCTCAGGAGTCAGCCATCTGTTTGGTGATGAATCGGGGCTTTTGGTGGCGGTGGAGGCAATGTTGGCTGCACGACATGTGCGAGCCAGGATGGCAATCGCGGACTCTCTAGCGGCATCATGGGCTTTGGCTCACGAAGCAGCAATGAAGCCACTGAGTCTCTTGAGGGAAGGGCCCTGTCGGCAACCACGGGGTGGGAAGAATCCGGAGTGTTTGAGGGAACCGAATCTTGCTGAAAATGAGAAAAGTAGTGAGCAGCGGCCTCGCGGAATGGAAGATCGGGTGAGTTCTTCCAAGCGAGTTTTTTATGGTGGACTGATCATTCGCGGGGACGAAGCTACCACGCGAGCGATTGAAGCATTGCCCGTTCAGTCGTTGAGACTTGCAAGCGACACTGTATCTACTTTAGCAAGGCTTGGGGTTGTCTCAGTGAATCAGTTGCTTGCATTGCCTCGCAGTGGATTGGCGATGCGACTGGGGTCTGAGTTGGTGCGGCGTTTGGAGCAGGTGCAGGCCGAAGTCGATGAACCACTAAGAGTGCATCAGGCTGAGGCCGAGTATTCGGTGACCCTGACATTGGAATATCCCACGACTGATCTTGAGATTCTGACAGATCGGATCAAACGATTAGCATCGCAACTGACGTCACAATTGATGGTGCAGCAACGTGGCGTGTTGCGGTTGCGCTGTTGCATGAAATTGAGTGGGCATCAAGAAATGAGTCTGGACGTTGGGTTGTTTGCTCCCACGGTCGATGCCGATCATCTCAGTGGTTTGGTCGTCAATCAGTTTGAGTCGGTACGAATTCAGGAAAAGGTCGAGCGTTTGAGTTTGCTGGTCACATTGTCAGGTGTCCTTCGCAGCAGTCAGACTTCATTATTTGAGCTTGATGAGAACTCGGCTTCGGCAACGGGGATGACAGGTGTTGCTATCAGTCGTTTGGTCGACGCATTGACTGGACGTATGGGGCGTGAACAGGTTGGGTATTTGGAACTGCAGAATGATCCGTTGCCTGAGCGTGCATTTGAGGTTCTGCCGTTGGTGGGCAATGCGAGTTCACCGGTTCTGAAGCGACGTAAAAAAACTCGGAAACTGAGTGCCAACGGATGGGCAGACAGTGTGGAATCGGCGATCAATCGGTCTCTTGTAAAGCCAACGGCAGGTGACGCCCTGAGGCGTCCCCTTTCTCTTCTTGCTGATCCTGTACCACTGCGTGTGGCTTGGCATGAGACAGATTTCAGCCTTCAAGTGTCATCTTCTCGTTTACCACAACGTATTCGATTCAACGGAGTAGACCACCATGTGCTGAATCACTGGGGCCCAGAACGCATTGAAAGCGGGTGGTGGAGAGGAAAGTCAATTCGGCGTGACTATTATCGCGTTGAAACAGACCAAGGAGAATGGTGGTGGATCTTTCGCAATCTCGTGTCTCGGGCCGAACTACAGAAAAACCGCACATCCTACCGCTGGATGTTGCACGGCCGATTCAGTTGAATCAGGTGCCAGCTGAAGCCTGGTTGTCCGATCCGGTCATCGGCAGCAACTCAGGACGCTCATTGGCTGGGTTGCGACTACGCTGCAGTTTTCGTTCGTGAACCGCATTGTCGAGTTCGATCTGAGTCATCAAATCCGCTTCTAGAATCAACTCTGTCAACGGTTTGCTACCTTCGACTTGAATCAGGAGCAAGCGTCCGAGGTCAAGCCGGTTCAGGTACCCAAGTTCAATTGCCAGTTCGCCAAACGGTCGGTTGGAGATGGTTTGCTGGGCCAGCACATCAAACACCATGACTCATGGTCATGTGCTCGTTTTCGACAGCTAATTGTCCGATCGGCGTACGAGACGCAATATGCTGA
This sequence comes from Rubripirellula sp., assembly GCA_051010795.1. GTDB lineage: Bacteria > Planctomycetota > Planctomycetia > Pirellulales > Pirellulaceae > Rubripirellula. Next base: position 7,334 of record JBPCVE010000025.1, on the reverse strand, counting down.
TCGAGCACCGATAGTGCTTGGGCAGCAGTGATGTAACCGCCTTCGACAAGGTCAAAGCATAGACGCATGGAAGTTTGCCGCGGATTGTAACGTGCCAATGGCTTGAGTCCAACTGACTTCCCCATACGAGGAAGCCTAGGTTGAAAAATGAAGCCTTGCGTTGGGAAAAACGACAAAACGTCACCACTTTTGTGCGATTCTGTACAGCTATGACGACCAAAGTTGCATTTTGAGTAGGGCGTACTCAGTTCGGAGCGGCTGGGGCTGCAGTTTTCATGCACAGCGTTGCTCCAATGTTGACTCGGTCCTCAGGATTTGTCCTGAATCAGGATGTCCAGTTCCTGTTTGAGTCGTGGCAGGATTTCATCATATCCGAACGCTCCCAGCGCCTCAGTGCCTTTCTTAAGATTGACCTTGGCAGGGCCGCACCACAGTCCCAAGTCTGCGTCATCGGTCTCTCCGGGGCCGTTGACGCGACAGCCCATGACAGCGATCGTGATCGCGTAGTCCTTTGCGTATTCCGTCATCTCTTTGACGTTGGCTGCGAGATCAATGAATGCCTCGTTCTCGACGCGGGAACAACTTGGGCAACTGATGATGTTCAACGCTTTGTCGTTGAGGTTGACGACCGTTCGCACTCTGCCCGAGTAGATGTCATCAACAATGCCTCGACCAGCATCAATCTCTTCCGGTTTACGATCGTTCGGTAAAGTCAATGAAACACGGACGGTGTCGCCGATGCCACGACCGATCAACTGTTCGAATGCTATCCGCGTTTTGATGATTCCATCAGGCGGCATTCCGGCTTCGGTGACGCCGAGATGAAGCGGCACATCGGGTCTCTGTTCCGCAAAACGTTGGTTGACCTCAATGACTTTGCTCGGATCTGAGTCTTTCAGTGAGACGACGTAACGACTGAAGTTCTGCGAGTCCACAAAATCACAGTGTTCCAATGCACTCTCAAGCATCGGCGTGATGGAATCTTTTGGGTCGTATTTTTCTTTCTTGGCAGGATCGACGCTGCCGCAATTGACTCCAATTCGGACCGCGCAATCAAATTCCTTCGCCTGATCGATGATGAAGCGGACCTTATCCTGCCACGGTTTGTCTCGTTGATGGTGATACAAGTGTCCCGGGTTGTAGCGGATCTTGTTGACGTGAGGAGCGACTGCTTCTGCAAGTCGAAAGTTCTCCTGTAAATCAACGGCAAGGTTGGCTGTCGTCTGCGTTCGGATCTCAGCCAGTGCTGCCGCATCCTTCTCACTGTCCACCGCGATGCGGACGACACCTGCACCGCGTTCTCGAAGAGCTTCTGCCTGGGCAACCGTAGCATCCACATTCTGTGTTTTTGTGGCTGTCATGCTTTGCACAGCAATCACCTGCCCATCACCTACGGTGATGTTACCAATTTGGACAGGACGAGTCGGATTTCGTTGGATGGTCATGGTTCACAAAGACAGGGGTCAGCTATTGGGAGCGTTTCTGGTTCAAGGAGCTCGACGAGATCGGGCAAATAGGTCGGTTCGCAGCCGACCCCTCTCAAACCCTATAGCAGGATAACACGGTGTACATCTTTCTTCCCAGCAGGGTAAGACTCACGATGGGAAAACTGGGGTGTTTGGGCGGCTAGGTTTTTTGGGGTGGTTAAGAAGCCTGTTTATCCGCGTTTTTAGTTTTAGGTCGAGAGCCGCTAGCTTTCGTTGAATTTGGCTTGGACTGTGTTTTGGTTTTGGGTTTCTTTAGCTGGACGGGTTTCAACTTTGGCAGCGTGGCACGGACAGCTGTCCAATCGGATCGTGTCTTCTTCTGGATCGACCAGATCGTCAGGTCATCGATCTCAATCTCACCTTTTCTAGGACCTGCCACGCCTAATCCATTGCCCCCGGAGGATGCTGCTTGCCCAAATGTTGGATGGTCTGCGTACAGAGTGGGGCCGTTCTCAATTTGAATGACAAACTCGGTGCCGCGTCGTTCTGCCGTGATGGAATACCATTGATCGGGCTTCCAAATGAAGTCGGTCGCTTCAGCAACTTTCCATACTTCGTGATCTGCCAGCAACATTGCTCCCGCCTGACTGAATCGAACGCGGCACGCATGGTGGTTGAATTCGATGAACGGTGTAATCGCAGTCTCACGACCCCCTGAGAACCGAATTTTAAACGACGTGATAAAGTCCTGTGGGGTGGCAGAAACACTCAACCTGGGTTCATAGCCAAAGTGATGTTGCCTGGCAGCCTGGTACTCAGGTGATGATTGTTTTCCACGCAAAACTCCACCCTCCACAGTCCATCGTGTTCCCTGCCGTTGGAGCCAGATTTTCTTGGGAAGTGAGAGGGGCCGATCAAAATTCTCCTGCAGTACGATCTGACTGGGGATGGCAAGCACGGGGTTCGGCATTTGCGCCCAGGTCGTGCAGGCGATGAGTGTCGCGATGGCAATCAGGAGAAGTCTGTTCACTGTTGAAGGAATCCAGTTCAAGCAAGGATTTGGAAACGTAGGCAAAAAAGCTGCCGCACGGAACGTTTCAAGAAACGTGCCTCAGTGCGATCGGCTCGGTTGATACATCATAACTTGCAAGGTTCCCAAATGTGTCTCGTCCACGAATGAGCGGATCGTCAACGTCTCAAAGCATAAAAAAACCGCCGCGACGAATCGCGACGGTTCTCTTTGCATTTGCTAACGGGATCGATGGTTTACAGACCCAGAACGCTTGGGCAAGGTGGGGTGAGCTCGTGCTGCTCGCCTCTGATTCCACGAGACCCTGATAGAAGTGGTCAAGTTCGGGTCCTTATTGGATCAGTTGATGGCACCGCCACCACCGCCACCACCGATGCCACCACCGCCGCCACCACCACCACCGGCTCCACCGCCTTGTCCACCGCCGCCTGCTCCACCACCAGGAGCCTCTTCCCCTGATATGAAGTTGAAGGTGGTGACCTTACCGATCTGCGAGAAGAAAGGTGCGGGGGTGATTCGTACGAAGCGGCGATCCGCTGAAATGATCGCAATGCCAGTCATGGATGCACCTTCAGGGAGCACGGTGATGTCTGGTTGGAAGCCGACCGCTCCGCGACGCCGATTGAAACCGCGTGCAGGGTCAATTGCACCATTGGTCAATGAGGTGATGTCGTTGTACAGATCTTGCAACACCTGGCCGTTGCTGTTGCCGTTGATCATCTGCCCAAGAACTTGGTCTTGGACTTCACGACGTACATCGCGAAGGTGGGCAAGCTGAGCATCGGCAACTTCCTGTTGTCTTTGACCTTCCTTCACATCGAAGACCACCAAGGCGTCTTGTTCCGTAAGAGGAATTTGTTTGCGAATGAATCTTTGTGACTTTCGTCCCACGTCCGTAAGTAACTCCACGGTGACGTTTCCAGTGGAGACATTCCCCCAAACTCGACGAATCAGAAGACGGTATTGTCCCGTGAATCCCTCTGGGCAGATATAGGTTTCTGAGACCTTGCCTTTCTTATCGTCAGAACTGCCGGGATAAGCATCGGCAAGCAGGGTTCCACCGCCCGCGGTGGAAAGGTTGTCAATCGAGCAGATTGTTCCGGAGGGTTCTTCGATAGCGAGGTCGATGTCAGCGTTACCGGTCCAGGAGACGCGAACAACCACGTCGTGTGCAGCTGCTTTCTGCAAAGCAGCGTTAAATGCAGCGGCGTCTTCCCTTCTGCCTTCTTCAAGCAGACGGGCGTGCGTGGCACGTGCGATCAATCGTGCTTCATCAGCCACTTCCTTGAAGTTCTCGGGCCAGGCCTGAGAAAGTACGCCTTGGCAGGCCCAAGTCAGGTCAGGAATACTATCGATTTTTTTCGCAATGCGTAGACCCATCACGTACGGCTCGCGACGGTAGGGATCAAAGTTTGAAACGTCGCGGCAAAGCCGCATTGCTGATTCGCCAGCGCCGATTGCTTCCAATCTGGCAGCAACGTGTAGAACCTCTTCTGGGCTGGCCGCGAAGTCAACCGCCGACAGAAATGCTCTCTCGACGTCTTCCATAGGGGCTTCTGTCGCTTTCAGAGCGATTGCATATGCGTGATACATCCAAGCCTGGACATGGCCAGCTCGTATCGCTGAGCTGATCAAATCGCGGGCTCGGGTGAATTCTTCGACCGCGTCCGCCTTGTTGCCAGCGGCTTCGGCCTTGCCAGCTCGGATTGTGTACAGCCTTGCAGTGGACCGAATTCGCTGATCCAGCAATCCGATGTCCTCGGCTGTCTTGATATTCAAACCAGCGAAGTAGTCGGCCCAAGCATCTTCACGGCTTTGACCCGATTTTGGTTTCAGGCTGATCGCGGAGATGTTGGCTGATGCTGGAACTCGCTTGGCAGTTGGCGCTGCTGCTTTCTGCTCAGGTGAGCTGGTCTTCTTGTCACTCAGCGACAGTTCGTCAGGAATAGCGTTGAAGCCACCCATGCCACCGTCACCCATGCCACCGCCCATGCCACCCATGCCACCGCCCATGCCACCCATGCCACCGCCCATGCCACCGCCCATGCCGCCACCCATGCCGCCGCCCATGCCGCCGCCCATGCCGCCGCCCATGCCGCCGCCGAGTTGCATGATGGGAACGACCAGGTCGCCTACAGGATAGACTTTGGTCACGAGGTTCTCTTCCGCAGCCTCTTGGCTGGTGATTTGCATCACCTCATCTTTGATGACATACGTCAAGTCGAGGTCCCGCAACATGATTCGGAGGAATGATCGCAGCGTGACATTTTTCAGGGTGATCGTGACTGGCTCCTCAGCAGAGAGACCGATGTCCTCCAATGCCTGGTTGTCAATCACAATAGGAATGTCGTGTGCTTCAGATATTTGGGTGATCGCTTCACCGAGTGGCAACTCGATGAAACTTTGAGATGTCTCGTCACCAAGAGCACTCTGGATGCGACGCTCGGTTTCGTTGTCACCTACAAGTTCGATCGCTCCGTACTTTTCCAGACGGCGACGGCTCATTCGCTGCCACCAATCTGAGTCCGGGAATTGTACTGGTGGCTCATCCACGAAAGGAATGTTTGCCTTCATCACCAGCGAGAAAGCATCGACGAAGTTACGCCACCGCATTTCGCGGTAACGGTTTGCTCGAGCGTAGGTCTGGAGACTCAAAGGAAACTCAGTGAAGTGTCGTCCTGAAGCGGAGTCGCGAATGACTGAGTCACCCGCAATTTTCGCGAATTCGAGCGTTACCTCACCGTCTGCCTCTTCGTAACGTCCCTCCGCGATCAAAGCATTCATCTGCTGCGAAAGAACCTTTAATTCGTCTTCGCGACGGAAGGTTGCGGCTAACAATTGTTCTTGAGCTGTTGCTCCTTGTTTGACCTGTTCAAGATTACGCTGACCTTCCATGTAGCCAGCTTCCAACCGACTGGCCACTTCGATTGAAGCACGTACCTGTGATGAAAGCTCGACGCGTACTTCCGGATTGACATCCGGAGCAGCCTCGATGTTGGCCAGTAACGACTTCAAAGCACCAGCTACACCGACGGGGTCGGTTCGCAGGCGTCGGTTGGCTTCTCTCAGCTTGGCTCGTACTTCAGCCCGGAGTCGACCCTCTGCTGCAGCGCGTTCGGCGCGAACGCGATTCAGCAAGTCACCTGTCTCTTCTTTCAGCTCATCATCACCAATCGGCATGTCGCCGAATAGCGAGCCGCTATCGATTGCGGGAGCCGGAGCAGGAGTGGATGGTTTTGGTGTCGGAGTTGCAGGCTTGGCCGCAGCGGCTCCTCCAAATGGATTGTCATTGCCGAAGAGGTTGTTGCCTCCACCGGCAGCAGGAGCAGGTGTCGCAGGTTCTGCTGGAGCTGGATCCGGTGTTGCTGGTGCTGGGTCACCACCAAAGGGGTTGTCATCTGCAGCAGCAGGAGCGTTGGGTTTTCCAGCATCCGTAGGTGCAGCCGGTTGGGCTGCGGTTCCACCAAACGGATTTTCGTTCTCGTCGCTAGGCTTCGCGGAAGCCGGTGGCTCGCTAAACGGATTATCATCTGCCGGAGCCGGAGTCGCTGGCTTGGCACCAGCGGGCTCATCACTGAATGGATCGGTATCACCGGTTCCAAAGGGATCATCCGTTTTCGTGTCTCCATCTTTTGGCTCATCGGTAGGAGCCGCACCGAAAATGTCGTCCAAGGAACCTTGTGGATTCTGTACGACCAGACGATTGGCACTGATTCGCTCAAGGCTTTGTGCCTGTGGGTTTGTCGGATCTGCCTCCAATGCACGCTTTGCGACGACTTTCGCACCCTTCTTATTTCCTTGTTGAAGCGCCAGCTGTCCTGCTTGCACCAAAGAATCAGAGTGCAGCGCCAAAACACGAGCGGTTTCTTCCAACATGGGGGTGCCAGCGGTCGGCAGCATCAACCCATCGTTGTGTTGAGCTCGCTTTACAAGTCCTGGTAGGAATCCAAAGAAGTCGTTGCTCTCAGAAACTTTCGCATCGGCAACGATCTTCACTTTTGAAGCAGTCGTCTGCCCTGAAAGCTCGAGCGAGCCCTCCGACAGATGGCCTGCAAAGCTGCCCATCAGGATCGAATCGCGGTCCAACCGCAGAGGTGGCAGGCGGTCAGATTGAACCATTTCCATTCCGGCCAACAACGTTGCACTGTCGAGCCAAATGGGCGACATGACTGCTGATTTGCCCACGCGATTTGCGATTGCCTCAGGCAGGTGCTCGGGTGTGTTGCCAATGATCCCAACGGTACCACCAGTGTGGTTGGCAAGAATCGCCATCATGCCGAGTTCAGTTGCCGGACCAATGACGATACTGTGCACAGCGATATGATCGGCACGCAATGCGTCAATCAATGCCCCAAAGCGAACGGGGTTGTTGAGCCCATCAATGGAGGTGCCATCACCGATGTAAATGATTGAACGAGTGCGGTTCTGAGGCTCGGTCGCCAAAGCCGTTCGGACGGTTCCGATGGCAGTCACGAGGTTGGTGTTGCCCAGTGGAAGACGTTTCCGAAGCCTTTGTACCGCCAACTTAGTGCTGCTGGCGGGACCGAAACTCTTGCTCATGTCCGTTGAACGGACGTCGGCAGCGTAAATGCGAATGCGGTCACCGGGGCGAAGCGAATCAACGATCGCCTCAAGTGCTTCCAGCGATCCAGTGCGGAACTGTCCAACCTGACTCGCGGAGGTGTCAACGATCACCACCACATCAGCAGGCTGAGACTCGCTCGCCTGTTTCAGCGTGCTGTCGGAGACTGGTTTTACGGATGCCGCAAAATAACCTTCACCCGTTTCGGTGTCGAAGGTTGAGATCCGGACATTTGCCCCCTCGGTGGCGAAAGCAGTGGTCGCTCCCATCGAAACCAAACAGGTCAAGATGGCAA
>JBPCVE010000024.1:0-11039 GCA_051010795.1 Rubripirellula sp. | reverse complement strand
GCGTATCGTTGAAAGAAAGTATCCATAGGTCCTCTAGCTCTGCCAGAGGAGGCAGGTCACTCACCTCGGTGCTGCTGAGATTAAGAGTTCTCATCTTCTTCAGCCCTGCCAGCGGAGTTAGGTCACTCACGACTGTACAACGGAAATCAAGTGTTTCAAGGTTCTTCATTTCTGTCAGAGGAGACAGGTCGCTCACCTGCATATAGCTTAGGCTAAGTGACTCAAGATTCTTCAGGCCTGCCAGAGGAGACAGGTCACTCACCTGCGCATTGCTGAGAGAGAGTATCTTTAGGTTCTTTAGTTCTGCCAGAGGAGTTGGGTCACTCACGTTTCTACTACGGCAGGTAAATGATTCGAGGCTCTTCAGTTCTACCAGTGGCGAGAGGTCGCTCACGTTTGTACCACGGCAAGCAAGTGATTCGAGGCTCGTCAGCTCTGTCAGTGGCGAGAGGTCATCTAAATCATTTCTGAGAACAATCGAGGTTGCTCTGGGGCCGAACCAGGAATTTTTTGTTGTTATCCACCAGCCTGTTTTACGACAACCATTGTATTCATCTCCAGAAAAATATATATCACCCGACATTCCTTCCACCCACGCAATCGTCTTCTTCTCCTTTCGTCGCTGATCCAATTCCCAGCCGACCCAGCGGAACATTCCGGAGGCGAGCAAGACCAAAACAAGCAGGGTACGCAGACGGAATTGAAACCAACGGCGTTTTGGTTCGGGTGCTAGCTTCGCTGCTAAAGACATTTTATCCAGTTGGCTTTTGGGTTTCATTACTTGGGGCACTATTCTGAAAATCACCCGAGTTCGATTTTGTGAACGACATTTGGCTGCACAAGCGATTTGTCTGTAATCAATCCGCGACGAAAGCCCGCGGCTAGTGGCCAGAGCGACAGACCGGGGCTGGAATCAGTCGAGTTAGACCGACCCGCTACGTCCTACGCTACGTCAACTCAGTCGCGGCTCCCGCGTTGCTCGATCGAGGCAACGCTTCTTGCTTGAAACTCGGCCTACTTGCCAGACGGACTCAGGAAAACACGAAAGCCGAGGCTGAGTTCGCGGTCCGACGGGTAAAACCCGTAGCGCGAAGCCAACCGACAATTCCCGGCGACGTCGCTGCCCCACCCGCCGTCACGGTTCACGCGGCTCAAGCCAGATGTAGCACCACTCGGATCCGTCACGCTACCACTCGGGTAATCTCCATACCAGCCCTGTCACCACTCAAATGACCTCCTTCCATAGAATTGCACCATTGTGAGTGAGAGAATCTTGCTCGGGCGTACTGCCCGGAAAGGACTTTCAAAATGCCTCAAAAACGTCACGCGGTGGATCAGATCGTTGCCAAACTTCGGAAAGCCGATGTGGAGTTAGGTAAGGGGAAGAAGGTGCAATTCTATGGGAGGAGGTCACCCCGGCGTTGGGTCTTTTCTGCGCTTACCTAAGAAATTCCGCGCCTGACCGTTGCCGGGTTGTCGCTCTGGTGTTTGTACGCACCTCCCACCAACAACCAGGGCCAGTCTCGTGAGACGCAAACAAAAACGCCGCTTGTCATTTCAGAACCTTGAAAACCGCCGTCTTTTTGCTGCTGATATTGGTGTCAGTGACGCACCCTATGGTCCCGAAGTGCCAGCAATCGTGGGTTCAATTCGACCAACAAAGGTGGACCGGCCAGTGTTTGGACCAGTAAGCGAATCATGCCCGCCGTGCCAGCTTGAAGTGAACGGGGAAGCATCGGAAATGGAAAGGCACCCAGCACCCACGGAGACGCCGCCTATAGTGCATGGCCCGATATATAACGGTTGCCCACCGTGTGACCTTGAGGTTAACGGTGAAGCGTCAGAAATGGACGCGGAACCAAAGCCAACGAAAATTGATAGGCCTGTTTTCGGCCCGCACTTTAGAAGTTCACCATTTGTTTCGGCCAATGATGGTTCGGAGAACCTTAGCGGCACTGCCGGTCCCGGTGGTACATCGTTTTGACGGAGAATGTCGGCGGTCCAGCGGGCCCCCTTGGCGATGACGTTTGAGGCGTGCCAGGTGCTGCGCCTTGCACGCCTGCTGAACGCGGGTGACTGAGTACGCGCGGGCGTTGCCTTGGCTTGCCTTAACTTCCATTACATTGTCATGAAAGTCTGATCGACTCCCCTGCTGCCATTCTCCCGCTCTCGTTGACCAACAATACTCAATGGTCACACACACTGTTGAGGGCCCAAGCAGGTCACGCCAGTCGCCTTAGATCGGGCATCTTAGTGGTCAACTCGTTGCATGGTCGCAGGCACCTACCCTATCTGTCGAAGCCGCTTGAGGACTTCGCTTCCTTGCTTGAGGCTCCGCCTACTTGCCAGACGTACTCAGGCATACACGAAAGCCGTAGAAGCAGTAGATGCGGATCGACGGGGAGTCCCCGCCGCGGCTCGCCGACCGACAAATCTCGGCGGTGCCGTTCCAACCGCCGCCACGGATCACGCGGTCCGAGCCAGATGCTGGACCAGTAGGGTCCGTTACGATACCACTTGGGTAATCTCCATACATATCCTGACACCACTCCGAAACATTGCCATGCATATCGTACAAGCCCCAAGCATTCGGTTTTTTGCCGCCCACGGGTGGTTTTTTGTAGCCTCAGAATTGCCAAGCCAAGTGCAAACATCCTTCACAGAATGTTCTTCGAGCAGGTTTGTTACGAGTGATGCTCGGCAGTTTTGAAAAGACTTCTGCCAGAGTTCCGACCCTATTCTTTCACAGTGCTGCTTGAATGACCTAACAGATGCCTCGCTTTCTGCCTCCCAGCGGACCATACGCCCCTTGGGTTGTTTGGCTTCCAGCAGACGTTCACGCAATTCACCAGCGAAGATTGGTGCGATACGCATCGCAGGAGTCTTGTTGGACTTGATTGTGATTTACCGTTTCCTCCAGTCAAAGTATTGCCACTTCAGGAGCGAGCATTCGTGCCTGCGTAGGCGAAGGCGTGCCAAAGGACCTCGTTGAAGCGTACGCATGGGGTTTCGTTGCCGCCGCTGGCGGTTAGGCAGACGCTGCGCCCTCGATGGACTCGCTGGCGAACTCACGCCCCGGCAAATTATGAAGGGACAGAAACGGGTAGCCGAATTGCTGGAGAAGTACGGCAGCGGAGGATAGCAAGACAAACTCACTGCCCCGCCTCGTCGCTCTGCCCGAGCGGCGGGGTTTTTGTATTAAAACGACGCGTTCATGGGCGATGCGAGCGGACTTTAACGAAGATACTTTCTTTAATTAGGGGGGGTAAGCAACATTGCTCGTTGCGAATTCGATTTAATGACAACTCTTCGGTTTTTGTTTTCACGGTCAAGGCGAAGTTGTCTTGTCTTTGTCTTTTATACGCTGATGGTGAACTTCTCGTTAATGATGCTGTGGGATGGACTTCATATCTCTACATCATCGACTGGGACGACTAACGCCCACACCACCTGTTGTTGATGTGCGTTTGTTCTGTGCAGAGTTCGGGAAAAAGGTACAATCAAAAGATGGTAACGAGAAATAACACGACCGCATTCATTAAAGGGGCAGTGGCTATTGCCTTCTTGCTCTACCTGCCGTTTTGGTTCAACAAACGTTTCCCACCCACGCCCAAAGCCGATGAATAGAAACTCGGTGAAGAAGCAGGAATTGCAGAGCAAGATTCGGCGACAGTAGATCGAAGCACAGAGGACCTCATTGAGCAACCGAAGGAGCCAGCGGTTGACGATGACCTAGGCGAGACTAATCGAGAAACCACGGAACCAGACGCAAAACAACCGAGTTGAGTTCTAGTAAGACAACTAACGCCACACCATCATTTGCACACTGCATCAACTCCTAGCGTTCCAAGCCATCAATGACTGAGCAACTGAACCCATACGAGAGCAGTCAGAGGCCAACGAGCAGTGAGCAACGCTCGTCCCGCCCCACATGGACTGTTCTTGCAGCGATCCCTTCAGGATTGATTTTGTGTTTGTTCAGCGGTTGGTACCGCATGGAGAAGGTTGGAGTTGTGACACTCGCTTCTGGTTCCCCTGAGCGTGAAAAACAAATTGGCTATGAGTCGAGTGCTGATTTCATGTTTTACGTTGGTATCACTCTTTTAGTGTTTGGATTCGGTTACTTTGCATTCTTGCTCATCCACAAGAAGTTCCGCGGTTAGTCTTGTCGTTTGACCAACTGCATTTTCACTATTGGTTTGGATCGTTGACTAACGGCCACACCACCACGAATTGGCTGCGACCAACAATGAACGATCCTCAAAAACCCGATCCGAATGTTTTTTGGTGCAAAAAATGTCAATGCCACGGTGATTTTGTGGTCAAAAAAAAGTCTGCTTCTGACTCACAAGGTACCAGTACGTGGGAAATAAAGTGTTGCAAACTATGTACCGCGGAAGGTGGTGAGCCGAACGAACTAAAGGAAGAACTTATCGTTTCAGCCATCGTATTCGGCGGGATCATCTTGTTTGTTGACGGTGTAATTATAGCCATGATTTATAAACAGGTTGAACTTACAAACCCCACCTTTATTGTTGTTGTTACCTCTGCTTCCTTGTTCCTTTTTGCACTGCTTTGGTTTGCTCCTCGGATTGGAGACATTTTATGGTTCCTCAAATGGAAGAAGTGGGCGAAAGAACGCGGTTGAGAATAGGCAAGATCGATTTCACTCTTAACCAATACGGGTTGCGAACTTGGTGCGAAGGATTCTCTGGCAGGCCACACGCGACGCATTCAGGCTGAAGGCGAAGAGATTAAACCTCTTGCGTTTCGGGGCTGATCAACTCAACCCACCCCACGAGTAGTTATTTGCGTTGGGAGGCTAAGAAATCGTACGTCGTGTGTTTCAGCCGATGGGAACTTTCCTCCCATACAGTTAGGCGACCATCGATCAGCCTACACCTTCCTTTGTCGTCTTGCTCGAATTCCCAATGGTCCGTTGAATCCATGTCAGCGTGCGAAGGGGGGGCGGGGACCAGGTAGATTATGGGAGCGCAAACCAACATAAGAATTGGTTGGACCCACTCTGTGGAGTCGCTTGATTCGTTTGGAAAATAGTCGACCGCCGCACTTCCGAAGTCTAGCCCGCTTGCCATGTGGGCATTTCGTGTGGTGCGCCAGTGCTATCGGTGCAGCCACTCCCTGCTCGCATGCGACCGACGGTTCTCTACCGGCGACGACTGCTTTTCTGCCTCCAGAAAAAATCCGCATTACCAACCCCGTCCTCTCCCTCTGATGTAAAGATCAGGGGGTAGTCAATCGGTCCTTCTCCAATTGATCATAGAATTCGGCGAACCAGGGATTCACCGCGCCAAACCCAACGGCCGGATGATATTCGGCGTCTGTGGTCGGTAGTTGTGAGCGAAATTCGGTAACAACACTTTCGTGTGAACGATTGTCCGGTTGGGCCAGATTGCTCCATTCATTGGGATCATTGCTGTGATCGTAGAGTTCCTCTGATCCGTCGTAGTATCGAATGTAGCGAAAACGCTCGGAGCGCAAACTGTGGTTGCCGCGAGCGTAGGTGGTCAGGATCGACTCGCGCCAAGCAACCGAGGGATCGTTCGGTTTGTTCAGCAAAGGCACTAAGCTTCTGCCAGAGTTCGCCTCACGCGCCGGGAGTCCACATAGTTCGAGCAACGATGGGTAAAGATCAATTAGGCCGACAGGACGCGTGCATGTCTGTGGCTTTCGCTTGCCCGGTTCGACGATTATCAGTGGCACCCGTGTCGACTCCTCCCATAGGCTGTGCTTTGAAACCCGATTCTTTTCACCAAGGTGATAACCGTGGTCGGAGAAGAGCACGATGATCGTATTTTCTGCATTGGGCGAATCGTTCAACGCCTGGATTACTCGACCGACCTGCGCATCGACAAAGCTTGTGCATGCGAGATAAGCTTGCGTGCACTTGCGTAACTGTTCGTTATCATTGGCACGCAACCAAGGTAGTTGTGGATACCGAGGAAGTTCATGGACACGCACTCCAGTCTCGGGGACGTCCTGCAGGTCGTGATCGCGTATTGCGGGAACGATAATCTCACCGAGCGGGTGCAGGTCAAACCATTTTTGCGGAACGTAGAACGGAACATGTGGCCTGTGAAATCCTACTGCCAGAAAAAAGGGGACGCTTTGATCTTTTTCTAGTTGCCTTATCGCCCAATCTGCAGTTTGAAAATCCGGCATCTGCGCATCGCGATCCGGAAAGGCAGCCCAGTCGGTTTGTGTGCCTGTATATGGCTGCGAATAATCCGGCCGATAATTAAAACGCACATCGTTAGGTGGCTTGGGGCCTTTTGGTTTGGGTCCCGAGTTGCCAGAGGAACCAGCTTTATTGACTGCCTTGTTCAGTGGGTAGCCATGAGTGATCTTGCCTGCAGCAAGTGTTTCATAACCATGTTGTGAAAAGTACTCGGGCAGGAGATGCCCGCGAAAATGCTCTGCATCGTCTATCATTTTTCCTTTGCCGCGCGGTTGATCGTAAAGACCGGTTTCGTGCGGATAGCGTCCTGACAGAAAAGAGGCTCGGGATGGTCCGCAGATCGGGGCCTGGCAATGTGCGTTTTTGAACAGTGTTCCCTGCGCTGCCAAGTCGTCCATGAATGGTGTCTTGGCTTGTGCGTGTCCGCCCATGCAGCCAACCCAATCATTGAGATCGTCCACACAAATCAAGAGGACATTCTTGCGCTGGGCAGCCGCAAGGCTGGTAGCGAACAGGCAGCATGACACGAGGATGATCAGTTGTTTCACATTCATTTCGGCAAACTTATTTCAGGATTTAGTCAACTGGCATTTTTTAAGTCGAGCGGATTGAACCGGCTTGCCGCATCCGCAGTACTCGATGCGGCGAATATACAGCCACTCATACTCGAATGCCGAGTTTTCTATTTTATATCAGTTGGACCACAAGAACGGGCAACGCTTTTTCCACCATTGTGTTAACGGTCTTTCCTGCTCCCTCGGCGGCACGCGAATCCACATCCGTGTTCGTATGAGTTTGTGATTGCAGTTTGGAGGCAGGAACGCTACTTCGGAGCACTTTTTCCAGCCGGCCGTTCTTTATTGACGGGGAAAGCTGCTGCCCTTGGACGAGGATGGTCCTCGCGGGGGCTATTGAGAGGTTTGGAGCACTGGAAGTCCCCAAGCCAATGTGTGGAGCCGCTTCGATCAATGCAGCGAAGCGGGTTGTTGATGCAGCGAAGCAGGTTCGATGGCTTCGGTGCGCATGTTCAAAATCCTGACTCGAGATTCCGTGATAGCTGCAGCGGACAGAATTCTCTCCGTCGCACATATCGATGCATTCAATGCGTTTGACGCTCCAATTCTGCGGCAAGCGTGGTTTCATGCTCCGTGATCGTGCTCGGGAGTCAAAACGATCAGACACCGTAGCGGATCGGGTTTCGTGAATGCCCAAAATCGGTCTTGCTCGTGAGCGAAGGAGGCGAGCTGGTCAATTGCCCATCGACAGGGGCGTCAGGTGGGCGCTCCGAGCGGCGGGGCAGAGGTTCGTGATCGGCGGGAGGGATGGGTTTATCGCTTCAGCAAGCAGTTGAGCCTCTAACCGCTCAACTATCGCATGGCTGAAAATACGGCATTGGCTGATTCTGTCAGTCAATCGGTAAGCAAGTGTCTATCTTCTGCAAATGCTGTTCATGGTTGATTGCGGATCCGGTAAGTGTATTGGGGGTTTTGATTTCCTTCTCTTGCGCCCACATCGGTCCGATGGATTTACTCGTCCAGATACGTTCCACCTTTAGGCTTCGTCTCGCCTCAGGCTCGCATACGAAGCCATCGAGGGTGTTGGTCTACGCGGTGAGTACTGGCAATTCCACCATGCAGAGGAAGATGGATTGGAGGGGGACTTGTCTGTTCTCAATACCTACAATTTAGAGTTAGGGCTTTATAAAGGTCTGCGGCTTGGTCGGAGTTCAAAGATCGAGCTCAGTGGCGGGGTACGCTACAACGACTATCAAGATCAAAACTACTCAGATGAAAATGATGAATTGACCAGCTTTTCTGGCCTCGGGGGTTACTTTGGAGTTCACGCTTGGCAAGGGCTAGGTTTCAAGTTCAATGGGTACGCCCGTATCAAATGGGTGATGCTTTACGCGTCTTCTGAGCGAGAAGGCGATGACCTTGTTTACGATACAACAAGGCGGCAGCAGGAAATGGCACTTGGAGTTGTGCGATGTGCAAACATCGGCTCTTGTCTGGCGACCCTACGTGTCGGATCTGAATGGCTCAACATGCAGGGGTACGAAGGCGGTAGTGAGGGCGATATTGGCTTCAGTGGTTTGTGCCTCGGAATTACGATTGCTCACTGAAATGGCTGGCAATGCGACACAGGCTTGGTGGGTAGCTAGTCAGGGCCTCGAGGCCTTTGCGCTGGAATCTCCGCGAGTGGTAAGCACCAGTGGCTGACGGCAGAGAGGTGGCTTTGAATAGGACACTGTCGCGTGTGAAGAACATCGTCACGTAGGAAACTCAAGAGTAAGAGCTGGGCTCTTGTGCTTCCCGTTTCCTTCTGTCACTACAGTTCAGCAGACTTGACCATTCCGTTTCTATTCGCAGCTTTCGTGAAAGCAGACGCCTTGGGCTTGCGGTTTCTTTGCAGACTCGTGGGCTCGTGGGCTGGTGGGCTGCTGGGCTGCTGGGCTGGTGGGGTGGGCTGGGTGACCCGATAGCTACCCGCCCTGACCAAGTGTTTGGCCTGACAAGTGTTTGGCCTGACAAGTGTTTGGCGGGCGGTAAAAAGATTAGGAAGTGTCAGGACGGGCGGCGTGCATGAAAGCCGCTTAGGACTTGCCGTTTCGGTGAGGGGATGCTTGTGGTTGTGTGCACTTGCGTGACGTTGGACGTTCACCACGTGGTCCACGGGTATCTCGCCAATACCGGAATACAGCAGGCAGTCATGAGGTGAGAAACTGGGGGCGTTGGATGTCAAGCTGCCAATGTCACCGGGTTGGGAGATACCAACTTTGGCTACCCAACTCGGTGAACTCATTTGCGTGGTTCATTAATGGGGTTTAGGAATTCGTTTGGGGTAAGCGAGATACAGGGCTTGACAGTGTATGTGCGAGACCTGGGCGTTGACGAGCGTCAGCGAGTGGGGAATTGACCCTCTGAGGGGTGGCTGGCCCACGCTACTCTGGTGTGTAGCGGACGAGCGGTCGGAGGTAGATGATAGGTACTTAGGATTTGCGTAGGTTTGTTGGAATTTCGACTGGAATCCACAAGATCAGTTGTGCTGTTGGAAAACTACCGCAGGTCATCCCTCTTTAATGAGACTGAAGATGCAAAAGCGTTGTACCGGATTCACGCTGGTTGAGTTGTTAGTTGTCATCGCGATTATAGGCGTGCTTGTCGGTTTATTGCTCCCCGCGGTGCAGGCAGCGCGCGAGGCGGCAAGGCGAATGAGTTGCAGTAACAACTTCAAGCAGATTGGATTGGCGATCCAAAATTATCATTCGGCTTTCAAGCAAATGCCCCGCTACGGCGGCGGAACCGATGGGTTAGGTACGAATAAGAATATTGGTTCGGAACCTGGTTGGACTCGATCTGGATGGCACAATTCACAGGCACTGAGTGCTCGTGTTGCGCTGACCCCTTACTTTGAACAGCAAGCGCTTTGGGAACAGATTTCGACACCGACTGATTTTGACGGCGACGGGGCAATCGATTTTCCCGCGATGGGGCCGTATCCAACAATTCAGGCGTTTAGCCCAGCTTATGTGACAGGGGCGAGCGGTGCTAATTACTCACCATGGCTTACCGAGATTCCCACGCTGCGGTGTCCAAGTGATCCTGGCACAGGAGCACCTGCAGCCGGTCGCACCAACTACGCCGAGTGTCTTGGCGATACGATCAATCAGCCATATGTGGGCCCGTTGAATTGGGCAACACCTGGGTTTGCAATCAGTTCGTGGAATTCGAAAATCACCAATGCCGCTAGCCGTGGTGCGTTCATAGCACGTACGGACGCAAAGTTCAGAGATGTTCTTGATGGTTTGTCGAATACAATTTTTATGGGTGAAATAAAGACTGATCTTGGAGACAATGATAAGTCCACTCGTGCGAATGGAACGATCGATATTGATAATGTCGCACCCGATTTTGTGACGGCTTGTGCCGATGCGGGGCACATTGATCCAGAACGTCCGCAGTTCTGGTGTGATGGTGAGAACTGCCCAACGCCCAGCGGTCCCGGTACGTTCTATGGGGTGAGTTCACTTTGGTCTCGTGGAGCACAGTGGGCGTGGGGGATTCCCTTCAACAGCGCATTCAGTACGACATCGCCACCAAACTCTGAGCTTTGTTATGATCGCTGGGACGAAGGGGGCGGGTCACTGCCAGCAAGCAGTCGCCATCAGGGAGGAGCTCATCTTCTGATGGGGGATGGTGCTGTGGTATTCATGACTGACTCGGTCGAAGCGGGCAATCAACGTGCGGAACCGATTCATTTGAATAATCGTCCAGGCTCGAAGAGTCCTTTCGGACTCTGGGGAGCGCTGGGATCGCGAGCTGGAAAAGAAGTGATCGAAGAACAATTGAATCAATAGTGAAAAGTGGTGTCACAGGGATCGTCATGAAACAAATCATGAAATGCATTGGTCTGGTACATAAACAGTTAGGGGGCCTCGCGCTTGGTTCCGTGATCGTGGCTGCTAGCGGGTGTGGGGCAAATGCGCCGAAGGTGATCAAGGCCAATGTATCGGCTGAGGATCAGCAGGCTGCTGAGAGATCCATCTCGGAGCATGATTCCGATGAGTATGCAAAGTCAATTTCCGAGCAAAATGGGCCTCGTTAGCGCTGCAAATTTCGCCATCATCTTGTTTGCGACCTTGTCCATTAGACCGTGAGCGTTTCTGCAGCCCAAGATTGGTCTGCAACTGTGTGGCGGCAGTCACAGCGGCTTGGCAGTCACAGCGGCTTGGCAGTCACAGCGGCTTGGCAGTCACAGCGGCTTGGCAGTCACAGCGGCTTGGCAGTCACAGCGGCTTGGCATCACAGCGGCTTGGTGACCATGTTGTGCTGCTGTGGAT
>JBPCVE010000023.1:0-5138 GCA_051010795.1 Rubripirellula sp. | reverse complement strand
TGGCGAAAGGATAGCCTTCGAAAATGGATCGAAAGTGAACGATGGGCAGCCTGTCGCTTTGAGGCTGGAGTTCATGTTTCCACCAGTGGCGTATTTGAGCACGGTAGGACAGCACACGTTCGAACAGGTTGTCACCCACAGCGGGGAGCGGATAATGCCTGACTCCCGGTGCCTCCCAGCGTTGGGAAAGCAAAGCGGAGTCCGTAGTCTGCCTTGGCTGGATGCGGAAAGGCATTTCCGGTGAAAGACTTTGAGTGCGGGAACGTTCCTCTGAGGGAATTGTGATTAAGCTCACGTTGCCAAATTGTTCACCCAACGCGGTTGCGAAAGCATTGATATGCGTAGCGGCTCCCTTTGCGGATGGAAAACGATCAAAAGACAGGTAGACGATCGGTCTGTTTATCACTCGATTTTCCTCGCTGGATTTGTCCTGATTTTCTTCAGCTGACCAGTATGAGGGCGTTTTGTCCAGTTTTCCTTCGATTGATTTTCTTGCCAGCTCACAACATTGTCGCGCCCCCGCCGGCTAGACTGTCAGCCTAAAGTCACGTGGGTAGTCTTCCGTAGCAGCGCGGGAGAACGGAGTTCCTGAGGTTTTGCTGGCATGTAGTGAGCAAAGCTGTTCTTCGTACATTGATTGGCGGCTTGACTCACGATAGCTGTCTCAGGAACAGTGATTTTTTGTTTTCTGTGTTGGGTTTTCTGTGTTGGGTTTTCGTGTGCTTACTTAGGTTTGTGAGAGTTCTTCGTTAGGCGTGGGGCAAGCGACTCACAAGACACGATGAGAATGACTTGCAGCATGAAGGGTTAGAGGGCATGGCTACAAAGACAGGTTGGAAGACGGAATTGCGGCAGCGTGTCATAGCGGCACTTGGTGATCGAAATCACAAATTTCAGTTCACTGAATTCATTGAAGAGTTTGGGGTTGAGCCTGATACGGCTGCTGCTGTTGCAGAATCACTTTATTCCCGAACCTATGTGCAATGTCTCGCAGATCAGGTGATTTCGAGCCATGAAAACAAGCGACTGCGGAGACTGGCCAAACTACTTGATCTTTCTGATAAACGCGTCACTGAATTAGCGGATCTGGCAGGCAAGGAAGCTTATCAGGCTCAACATGCCAAGGCGATGTTGGATGGAACCATCAGTGACGCTGAACGTGCACAGCTTCAGCAGTTGCTGGGCACCATCGCAGATCAGGCAGGGGATGATGCCGACCCACAGGAAAGTGACCACCGTGAAGACAAATCATTGCACAGCAAGGCAGTCGCGGGCAGGGGGAGTGGTGCTTCGAAGGTAAGTCGTGCGGAACTGGTGAATCAGGCACTGACTCTCGGCATTACAAAGGTTAACAGTAAGAATATGGCGGTGTTGCAAAGCGAAATTGATGCAGTGCGAGGTGGAGCACGAGGCATGGTAGATTTCGATGAAGCAGGTTTTCAGAAGACCTTGGTCTACAAGTCCAAATCGTCACCCGAAACTGTGATTGCGCAGCTTTCATCGCTGCGGTCCCTGGACAAAAAGATTGAAGAAGCAAGGAAAAAATATAGCGTCATTCGTCTACTGGGCGGCCTGGTTGCCGTGGGGGGATTCCTGAGCATTTTATTGCTTGACGCTGAAGGTGGGGGAATCATCGGAGGCATGCTTGTCCTGCTCTCGGTGTTAGGGGGTGTGTTGGCATTTTTTTGGGGAGCGTATTGCCTTTATGCGAGCTCGACGCAAGATATTCCAGACCGGCGTTATGAAGCTGCGTTGGGCATTCTGAAGTTGCTCAGTAAGGATTTGGCAAAAGATTCCTTGGTTGAAATTCAAGTGGACTGTCGGCCGCACAATCACAAATCAAAGAAGGTCCGAACTGGCAAGGTGAGTTACTGGAACGTCAAGTACCACGTTGACAATTGGTTCGTGCTCCGAGGGGCATTTGCAGACGGAACGAAGTTTTCCATCATGTTGATCGAGAAACAACAGGATCGCTCACGAACCAAGCGGAGTGCCAGTGGGAAGATCAAACACAAAAGCAAGACGAAAATTGCCAGTGAGGCGATTTTGAGATTGAAGATCAAGCCAACAAAGAACCCCGATTTGCGTGATGGTTGGCAGGGCCGAGTGAAGTCAAATGTTGCCGCCGTGCGACTGCCGGACTGGACTCAGCGTAAGTCATTGGATGCGAAAGGTGATCGGATTACCCTGCGATCAACCACAAAATCAAGCTGGGATGCCGTCAACACGGCGGCACAACGTGGCACAAAAGTGCAGCGTGATGGCGTCAAGTGGATGGCCATGATGTTTCTGAGTTTGTATGGGGTCCTGGATGCAGTCAAGGCAAATTCAAAGGGGAGCAAGTGATGGTGACAGAACGCCCGACTCGAAATGGGATCAGCAGGTGCTATCTCGGTTTGCTCGCTGTGACGTGTTGGGCTTCATGGGGGTGCAGTCATGATGCGCCCGTCAGTCCTGCACCCTCAGGCAGTCAAAACGCAGACGCCACAGTCACTGCGATTTCACCCCCTGACCTTGCAAAAATTAAATTTAAAACCGGCGTAGGAGAGACCGCCTTCTCATGGAAGCCACAGACGGATGGAGCGAAGTTGGTTGATGCCAATGACAATGAAATCAGCAGATACAATCGTGATGGCACAAAGATTAAAATCAAGGGACCCAATGATGTTGTGCTTGCCTATGTGGTGGGGGCCGGTGATGAATACAAAGTCAAATCAGCTGATCAGCAAACCGAACTCTGGAAATTCCAAAAGCAGGCAGATGGTGACTGGAAACTGAAAGATGGTAATGAAAAACTGATTTATATGGTCAAATCGCGACCATACGGTTTTGAAATTGAAGATGGGAATGAAAGAAGTCTTGCAAAAATTAAATTGAAAGACGGCAAGTTGTCTCTCCGTGATCCAGCTGAGAAAACCTTGTATTACACGAAAGACAAGGCTTCGGCGATCGCCATGTGCTGTCTTGGATTTGAGGCAGTGAAAAGTCTGCCGGTGCGTTGTGGTCTGTTGACTGTATTGTTGCTTGATAACGCAAAGTAGTGGACCTTGCACGAGTGAAAACGGTCTGGAACGATCTGAGTTGTTAGGAGAAATCAAAGATGCCTAAGACGTGGGATACAGGAAGCTGCAACGAAAAGTCCGGCTTTCTTTTTAATCATGAGTGTTTTCTGCCTCCCGATGATGAGTGCATGAAGTGCCAAAAACCCGTTTGCTCTGATCATGCCCACGAGCTTTTGGGAGGACAGGAGAAGGCAGTGCTGTGCACAAGTTGCATCAAGAAAGATCGCAAGCAGTTGGGGAAGCGGCAAGCACGTGAGATCGGCCAAAGTAATGGAAATTACAGCGGTCATTATGACTCTTACGATGAACCCTATTTCTGGGGCGGGTATTATTACGGTAGGACGCATCAGCATTCGAATGTTTCAAACGTTGCGAGTGATCCGCATGACTTCACTGAGGCAGATGCGGAGAGTCTACAGGCAGCTGACGACGGTGAGGGTTTTGAAACCGATATGAGTGAGAGCTGAATGACGCCCTCAACCGATGCGGGAAATCATTGGTTGTTGTATGCCATGGGCGGAGGCATGGGCCATATCACGCGCGCGACAGCTTTGTCTCGCGGTCTCTTGCGTTTGTCGTCCGACGGCTCAAGTCCGGGCGACGATAGAATTACGCTGCTGACCAATAGTTTGTTTGCAGATGGGTTGCCCATCGAGAATGAGCTTGGGCCGCGAGCTGAGGTGATTCGGATTGAATCAAAGCTCAGTCGGGATGAGACGGTTGATGAAGTCCAGCGTGTGTTAACAACCACGACCTGGACTGCCGTGATTGTCGATACTTTTCCCAGGGGAATTGCTGGCGAGCTGGCAGGAATCCTGCCTCGAATAAATTGCCCCAAAGTGTTGGTTCATCGTGACCTCAATCCAAAGTACTGTCAGAAATTTCGGTTGGCCGAATTTGTAACACTCTACGATCGTCTGGTTGTGCCCGGTGAAGCAGCCTTGTTTGAAAATCATCCCCATGCAATCTCAACACCACCGTGGTTGGTCCGAAATGCTGAGGAATTGCTGACGCCCGATGATGCTCGATGCCGGTTGGCAGCCAAACAGAACACCCTGCCCGTCGCCGTTGTTCTGGGTTGTGGGCGAGATGACGAAATCGAACAGATGCATGGATGGGCGATGCGATTGGCCGACGAATTCACTGGCAAGCTGGAAGTCCGTTTCATTGTGATGAAGAAACCAGATTTCCTAGCCGACCGCCAGAAGAAATTACCCAACTTCAAAATGGTCTCGATCTGGCCTTTTTTTGAAGCTGTCCGCGGAGCAAGTATCCTGATCAGCGGTGGCGGATACAACTCAGTGAATGAATCAAAAGCTGCAGGGATTCCGTTTTGTGGTGTGCCTCGTAAACGGCTTTATGATCGACAAGAGAACCGTCTTTCGTCGCATGATTGCGTTGAGCGATACGATGAACTTCGCTCACGGGTGGAGAGAATTGTTTTGAAGTCTTCTACGCAATTCAATACCCAGGTTTCGTTTCGCAATGGCGTGCAAGAAGCAGTCGTAGCAATTCAGTCGGTCGTGGATTGAGGGGGACTGAGCCGTTTTTCCGGGATGCCATGACAAGGATCGAGCCTACTGTTCTTCGATGCAGATGAGTTCTTTCATTGTTCGGTGGTACAGTCGCCCATTACTGTAGCTCGGTGTATTGACCGACCACGTTTCTCCGAATTTACCGAGATCATTGAACGCTGTTAAAGCAGTTTCATTGAAGTGTTTGGCGGTGCCGTCAATCACTTGGACTTTGCCGCTCATGAAAGTAAAGAACAGGTGTTGGTTGACAGCAATCACGTTGCCATTGAAGCACCACCACCAGCCCGACCTGCCCGAACGCTTGTCCTCCCCCACGTTGATTCCACGACTGTTGAGGGTCATGTTGGGGTAGTAGGTTTCACCATTTTTTTGGATTGCATTTTCAACGACAGGAACAGGAAATGGCAGTTCCAAGTATTCAACCGTTCCCGTTTCAACGTTGATTCTTGTGATGCAATGCCTTGGTCCAATGTGGGTCACTTTTCCTCGGCGTTTTCCTTC
Source organism: Rubripirellula sp. (assembly GCA_051010795.1). Taxonomy (GTDB): domain Bacteria; phylum Planctomycetota; class Planctomycetia; order Pirellulales; family Pirellulaceae; genus Rubripirellula. Next base: position 40 of record JBPCVE010000023.1, on the reverse strand, counting down.
GAAGTGGAAGCACTGGAAGAATACGTGTGGGTAGATGGAA
>JBPCVE010000022.1:0-2892 GCA_051010795.1 Rubripirellula sp. | reverse complement strand
TTTGCCACGGCGAGGCCATCGGGAAGTCCGGGGAATTCCTGCATGTACTTCTTGCCATCGAACAGGACTTTGCCTTTTTCAAGCGTCTTGTCCTGTTTGACGGGGAACGCCATCCAGATGGGATTTTCAGGATCGCTTTGCGCGACGTAAAGTGTTTTCTCATCAGGTGACAGCCCGATGCCATTGGGGCGGGCAAGCTCTTTGCTGACCAAGGTCAATGATCCATCAGTGTCGAGTCGATAGACCCCACAGAAATCAAGTTCACGTCTTGGATCGGATTCTCGATCCGGCAGACCATACGGTGGGTCTGTGAAAAAGATTGAACCTGAGGAATGAAAGACAAGATCATTGGGGCTATTCAGACGTTTTCCCTGATAGTTATCGACGAGCGTTCGTTTGCCACCACCTTTGGTGAGTACTGAAACTCGACGATCACCATGTTCGCAAGCTGTTAGTCGACCTTGCGAATCGAGTGTCAAACCATTGGAACCGGGTTCCAGTCCGTAGTAGCTAACGCCTGTGTACCCACTAGGTGACATGAACAGGTCGGTGCCTCGTTTTTCGGACCAGCGGAAAATGCTGTTTCGTGGAATATCTGAAAACAGCAGGTGCCCTCCGCTGTCATCGGCGACCCAGACAGGACCTTCCGTCCAAGTGAAGCCACTGGCAAGGACTTCAATTTTTGCATTTGAATCGACAATGGCATCGAACGCGGGGTCGAGTTTTTCGACTCTGCCAAGCGTTGTGGGTGTCTTCGCAACACAAAGGGAGGTAACGGTAAGCAGCAGAGCAATTGAAAGGGTGGCTTGTCGCATGTTTGATCAGCGGAGAGTTTGAGGCAGATTGGAAACAGTCCGGGGACGCTTGCGGTGTTCACAAGGTTTGATGTGAGCACGCTGCAAGCCGCGGCTACAAAGTTGGCAGGATTAAAACTGCGGCGTCGATTGTACTTGGTTGCCCACCGCAAATGTTCATCCAGGCAGTAAACCGAAGTGGAAAACTGGATTCAACGTATCGCAATCGGTACTCAGACGCCTTGATGTTTCTGAACATTGGCTTGGCTGCGGAGCATGGATGCCACCAATGCTGTCCAGCCCGTTTGGTGATTGGCCCCCAAACCTTTGCCATTGTCCGCATGGAAATACTCGTAGAACAGGATCAGATCCTTCCAAGCCGGGTCGTTGCGGTAACGCTCATCTCCGCCATGGGCGGGGCGGTTGCCTTCCGCATCGGGTTCAAAGAGTGAAATCAACCGCCGCTCCAGTTCTCGGGCAACTTCCAGCAGGTTCATTCGATTGCCGCTACCAGTGGGGCATTCGACTTTGTATTCATTGCCATAAAAGTCATGGTAGCGTTTCAGTGATTGGATCAGTAGATAATTGACCGGGAACCAAATGGGGCCACGCCAATTGCTGTTTCCGCCAAACATTCCGCTTTCACTTTCTCCGGGAACGTAACCGACCTCATGTCGTCGTCCACCGAAATCGAAGATCAACGGTTCGTCTCGATGTGCCGCCGACATGCTGCGGATTCCAAACGGAGACAGGAATTCATCTTCGTCCAGTAAGACAGCAATGAGTCTGCGGAATCGGTCTTCCGATGGGATCGCAAGTAGACGACGGCAGGCTTCACCTGAGTCGGGGTCCTCACGTTCCATGTACGTCATGTGCTGGCTGAGATCATCACGATTGTTGAGAAACCAATTCATGCGGCGACGGAAGCCGGGTAGTTTTTCAATCATCTCTTCTTCCAAAATGACACCAGTCATCAAGGGCAAGAGTCCGACGAGCGACCGTACACGGATTGGAATGGAATGGTCTTTTACGAACAGGTGGTCGTAATAAAAACCATCTTCTTCATCCCACAAGCCAGTACCATCCATCGAGTTCATGGCTTCGGCAATCGCGACATAATGCTCAAAGAATTTGCTGGCCATGTCACCATAAGCTTGGTGGTCTTCGGCAAGTTCAATGGCAATCCGAAGCATCGTGCCACAATAGAACGCCATCCATGCGGTACCGTCTGCCTGCTCGAGGTGACCTTCAGGAAGCGGTTTGCTGCGATCAAATACACCAATGTTGTCGAGGCCCAGGAAACCACCAGCGAAAATGTTTTTGCCTCGCGGATCTTTGCGATTCACCCACCAAGTGAAATTGATCAACAGCTTTTGAAACGCGCGGGCAAGAAATACCTTGTCGCGTTGGCGTGGAGGACCGGTCGCTTTATAAACCTGCCAAACACCCCAGGCATGCACTGGCGGATTCACATCGCCAAGGTGCCATTCGTAGGCAGGTATCTGGCCGCTGGGGTGCATGTACCACTCACGCAAAAACAGCAGCATCTGTTCTTTGGCAAAGTGTGTGTCCAGTCCTGCCATGGGCACCATGTGGAACGCTAGATCCCACGCTGCATACCAAGGGTATTCCCATTTGTCGGGCATCGAGATGATGTCTCGATTGAAGAGGTTGCGCCAGTCGCTATTGCGGCCCTCTTTTCTCGCCTCACTTGTGGGAACACCATTGGGGTCACCATCCAGCCAAGTGCTGACAGAGTAATGATAGAACTGCTTGGTCCACAGCAATCCCGCATACGCCTGTCGCATGGTGGCTTGGCGTTCCAGCGGCAGGGAATGCGGAATCCGGTCGGCGTAAAATTCGTCCGCTTCGGCAATTCGAGTCTCAAACGTAGTTTCAAACGAATCAGCAAACGCAAGTTCAGCAAACTTGGCAGGATCATTATTTGCCTCGTCTGTGATCAGAGGCGATTTCGCATGGGTTAAACGTAAACGGATTTGCCGAGTCTCACCGGCCGGGATCATGATCAATCCGTAGGCACCACACTTGGTGCCGCGCTGATTGGGGTTCACTGCTCGCGTGTCACCCAGCACAACAT
>JBPCVE010000021.1:0-4944 GCA_051010795.1 Rubripirellula sp. | reverse complement strand
ACTACCAGCAGATCATCGACTATGCCAGGCAGATTGCCACCGGACTGGCATTCGCTCATGAGAAAGGAATCATCCATCGCGATATCAAACCCGCCAATATCTGGATTGAAGAAGGGACTGACCGAATCAAAATTCTCGATTTCGGGCTCGCACTCGCTTCGACGCCACTGGATCAACTCTCGGGCAAACTAACAGTGATCGGCACGCCCGGTTATCTTTCACCCGAGCAAGCGAGATCAGAACCACTCGATGATCGATGTGATCTCTACAGTCTCGGGGCTGTGCTCTACGAATTATGCACTGGATCGATCCCAGTGCTCGCCAAATCTATACCGGGTCAATTGGTGTCTATCATCGCGAAACGCGCTAAACCGATAAACCAGCTGAACTCCGAAATCCCGAAAGAACTCTGCGAGTTGGTTCACCAGTTACTTCGTAAAGAACCGCGCTCACGACCGAAATCGGCGATCAGTTTCTGTGAACAGCTCGATCAGGTTGAAATGGCATGTGACGCCGAAAGTGGCATCGCAATCGCGATCAACAATTTGCAAAAAGGACTGAGCGATATCGCACAAAAAAAAGGTCCCGTCAAATAGCCATGAAGTGACACGCAGGAATACAACTCATTTCGAGTGACCTGAATGCCATAGCACTGTCCCAAGCAGCACTGTCCCAAGCGTGATGGTCGCATCACATGAGTCGAGCCATCACAAGCTGCAACGGTTGACGCTCACACAAGCTGACAATGATCAAGAATTTCTTGAGCTCCCGCGCGGTAACCAACATAGAACGGGCCGAACTCAGCATACTTTGCGCTGGCTTTGTCAAATCGCATCTTGTAGACAATCTCACGCAGGTACTCCGGGTTCCGCCCCCACAAAGTCACCATCCACTCCCAGTCATCCAAGCCAACTCCGACAGAAATGAGTTGGCTAACTTTACCGGCAAACGCGATACCGCTCTGAGCATGCTCAGCCATCATGGCATTGCGGGCACTGAAGGGTTCAGAAAACCAATTCGCACCCACAACGCGACTTTTATTCATGGGATAAAAACACGCTGCAGGCCAATCGGGGATCTCAGGCCTCAATCTCTGCTCATTCATCATCGGTAAACGACGTTCGTAAGCAGCAACTTTCGCAGCAACCTCTGGTGACTCGGGGTCCGCACCTCCAGCAATCAAACGATCACGAAAACGCTCAATCGTGGGAACATATTCACTCACCTCGCTCATGGACACGAATGACCAAATGGGCTCAATGAACTGCCCCAGTCCTGGTGCCATGATTCGCTGATGCACACCATCAACTTTCGCAGGATCTGGGTCCATCAACATCACGCAGAAGTCCGCTGAGTGACCACTCACCCAATAGGAAACTTGCCGCTCGTTCTTGAGCTCAGCATCAGCACCCAACGCACCTTCCAGCTGTTTTTGACATTCCAATGACAAGCCACTTTGCATGACTTCACGCCGAAATCGGTAAAAGTAATGCCCGCAATGCCAACCATTGAGCGGAATCGTGGATGGCTCGGGTAAAGGCTGTGAGGGACGTTGTGCAGGAGGTCGAGAATTCATAATGTTGCTAATCGATGTCGCTAGTCAATGGAAACGGACCGACGCAGGTGCCAGACAAATACAGGTGCCAGACAAATACGGACACTTGCGAAGTCACTTGAGCATCGGTGACTTCCATCGTAAACGCATTAAGAGTGGCCTACGAGGACCAAGGCATGTGAATCTGAAGACCTGACGTAAAAACTTGGCTTCACAGACAACAACCTTGGAAGATTCTCAGACTTCAGTCGCAGTTCAATTGCACCCAGAAGGCTACCGGTAGCTCCATTCTGTCCGACGATCACGATACCCATGGTGCCAATACCAGTGTTTCGTTCCGCTGTTTCCAAAATATCCATAGGAAAAAGGGGTTTTCCAGACTGGCATCTGCATCGTGTTCGGGATCACCGCCCGCTCCGTACGAGGCCCCTCACGCAGCGTAATTGGAGGATGGTGCTTACTGCGAACATGAAGTGTGTCTTCCGATGTGGCTGACGAAAAGGCGACTCGATCACGTCGTACGGGATTGTTGGCGTCAAGGCGATATCGATTGCTGCAGCAACTTGAGAATGCTCGGAAGGCTTGCCGCTTTCCGATGAATGAAAGCGATGCTCTGCGACCCGCACTGGCGGATGCCCGCGTTCTACTAACCCTGCAGACCGGTGCCCACGCTCAACTATCCCTACAGAGGCACGACTCGTGGTCCGCGGCGCCCGTGACGATCGTTCGTCTTGTTGTTTGACAACTGATCGCTGCTGCTCGCGACGGTCTGCCGTCGACGGCACCTTAGATGCTCCCAAACCATGCCAATTCTCATGGAGAATAATCAGTTGGGCTGAACACAGAGACGGCACCATCAGCACGCCAATCAAACCTATCACTGCAAAGCGGATGGAGTTTGACACAGGGCACCTTGTTAACACAGGGGAAACAGGAAGCCTTTAACGAACACGCCACTTGTAGGGATCGGCGAATTCTGCCATTCGCCGCCACAGTTTTTGCCGTACGGTGGCCAAAAACAGTAAATCATCCTCAAAACGGGGGACAACAGGGCTGAATTGACCTTTCAAATCTGTGCCGCTGGCCTCTATCCTCGCGACAGCGTCGAGTAATTGCGCGCATGCGGGATAAAACGGTTGGGCGAACGTGATGCACGAAAGTGAAAGCAATCAAATCTCCTGCCATACCGCGGCGATAAATATCTTGACGGGCGGTATGGAATCGCCGAACTCATCGCACGGAAGCTGAGAATGAACATGAAACGCCGCCAATTTGTAACGCTATGTGGATCCCTTGCGCTCGGCGCGAGTAGCCGAACCGCTTTCGCTGACGACAAAGGCCTGACGGAACCCGTCCATCGCGTTGCGAAGGCGGCTAACAGTGTCGAGCCGACTCCCCTGCACCCTCTGGATCGAGCACTTGATATTGCACGATCAGGGCTAGAGGGCTGTCGCGATAATATCGATGACTACACGGCAATCTTGATCAAGCGAGAACGCATTGATGATGTGTTAGGCGCTCACGAGTACATGCAGGTAAAAATTCGGAACCGCAAAGTTCAGAATGGCCAGGTCGTTCAGCCACTCAGTGTTTACATCAACTTTTTGAAGCCAAGTTCGGTGAAAGGTCGCGAAGTCATCTACGTCGAAGGCCAGAACAACAATAACATCATCGCTCATGAGGGTGGCCTCAAGGGTAAGTTCCTGCCTACAGTAAATCTTCCACCAGATGGCATGCTGGCGATGCGTGGGCAACGCTATCCCATGACTGAGATCGGTGTTGAAAATCTCATTGTCAAACTGATTGAACGCGGACAGCAAGCCCGGCAATTCAACGATGTGCAATGTGAATTCCGCAAGAACGCACGGGTCCAAAATCGCGTTTGCACCGTGCTGCAAGTGACACAACCGACCAAGCAACCCAGCCTTGAGTTCTATCAAGCTTCCGTCTTCATTGATGATAAGCTGAATGTGCCAATTCGGTACATCGCCTACGATTGGCCGCAACACGCCGATGCACCCCTTGATGTACTGGAAGAGTACAACTACCTGAACCTCAAGGTGAATGTGGGTCTGAAAGACGAGGACTTTGATCCTCACAATCCGGCTTACAAATTCTATTAACAGTTGTGGTGTCAGGCCACCAACACGGGGACAGGCAACGTATTGCTCGTGACGTCGGCCTGATAATGAACATCTGGCATCGGGTTGCTGAATCAGAATTCGAACCCGATAAATGTGGGTCAGACCAAATCACACGGCAAAATCCGATAGCCACGCAGCAACGACTTGGTCCGAGTTGTTTCTGCGCTCACCGCTGCAGCGTTCAGGTAACTCGCAATTACTCTGAGTCTTGCGGCCGTGGCGGTCGTTCCAATGCGAACCGATCGCAGGTGCGGGAGTAGGAATTTCCGCCCATCCGCCCAATGGTATCGAACTCTTCGCTGAGGAACTGATCCTTGTCGTTGAAAAGATCCGCAGCTACGTGAAGCCAAACAATCTGGCCTATCACTAAATTAGCACCGCCGGGACCCTGCCCCAATTCAAGAATTTGGTGGACACGGCATTCCATCGCAGCTTTACAGTTTTCTACGCGTGGAACCTGCACTTTGACAGAGGCAACTTTCGAGACACCTGCGGCAACAAACTCGTCCGCATCGGGTCCATACTCAGCTGCAGTCTGATTCATTTGTTCGGCCATAGCCTCGGTCACCATGTTGACCACAAACTCGCCATTTTTCTTGACATTTCGCAGCGTGTCTTTTGCTTCACCCAAGCGATTATTTGAAGGGCAGAACATCACCAGAGGTGGATTCGCCCCTACACCATTAAAGAAACTGTAGGGAGCCAGATTTGAGACCCCCTCTTTTGAATGGGTCGAAACCCATGCGATGGGACGAGGTGTAATCAGCTGCACCATCCAGCCATACAGTTCGCGAACGGACAATTCTTGAGGATCCAACTGCAAGACAGTCGCCTTTATGACTGATGGTTAACGGAGAGCAAAGAGACCATTGACTGATGAAGTGGACTCGTGGCCGCAACACAGAACCGAGGATTCCAATCGTCCATTTCATCGCCGTTATAGCCAGTCAGTACCGCTCCGGCTTCACGAGCAATGACCGTTCCTGCGGCGGAGTCCCAAGCCGACACATTGGTTGCCCAATAGGCATCGAGGCGTCCTGCTGCCACGTAGCACATATTCAACGCACAAGAGCCCAGTCGGCGCAACGATCGACATCGTTCTAGCACCGTTACAAATTTTGCTACTTCGGGGTCTCCGCCTTGAACTCCGGCTGGAAAACTGCAAGCTACCAATGCGTCACCAAGCTCAGAGCAGTCGCTGGCTTTGATTGGCAGACCATTGCACTTCGCCCCCTCGCCGTCGAT
>JBPCVE010000020.1:0-2890 GCA_051010795.1 Rubripirellula sp. | reverse complement strand
CCCAAAGATTATCGAATCGTAACGCTCGGCCCCAACCCGCTGACGATTCCCGAATCCTCCGAATCCACTGCAGTTTAAAGATGCCCGAGTTTCGCGAAACTACTCTCTCCAATGGACTGCGTGTCGCAGCAGAAATCGATGGCCGCGGTTACTCCGCGGCCTTCGGATACTTTGTTCGCGCCGGCTCACGCGATGAAGTTGATCGAGAGTCAGGACTAAGCCACTTTCTTGAACACATGATGTTCAAAGGAACAAAACGTCGATCAGCAGCAGACGTCAATCGTGAACTCGATGAACTCGGTGGCCAGAGCAACGCCTACACCAGCGAGGAACAGACAGTTTACTACGCGACGGTCCTGCCGAAATTTCAGGATCGTTTGATTGATCTTCTGACAGACATGCTAAGCCCTACCTTGGACGCAGATGAATTTGCGACGGAACGTCAGGTGATCCTCGAGGAAATCGCAAAGTACGAAGACCAGCCACCCTTTGGCGCGTTTGAGCGTGCCATGGAAGTCCATTTTGGACCTCGAGGGCTGGGAAGACGCATTCTTGGTACGACGGAGTCGATCAAGACAATGGAAGCCACAACGATGCGTGACTACTTTCACAGACGGTACCGTCCAGAAAACATTGTCTTGGCAGCCAGTGGCAACATCGACTTTGACGCTCTGGTCGCACAAGTTGAACAGCTCACACAAGCATGGTCACAGCGACCAACAGTCGCGACACCTGCTGCCGATTCGCCGGATACAGTACCAGACGGCATTTCACTTGAACCGCGGATCGCGATCCCCGATGCCCACCAGGCTTACATGGTCGGCATTTCTCCGGGGCCGTGCAGTACCAGCGATGATCGTTATGCCGCCCGAGCACTCGGCTCAATCATGGGTGACGAGGGCGGTAGTCGGTTATTCTGGGAACTGATCGATTCAGGACGTGCAGAAGTCGCAACTCTTTGGCCCCATGAGTTCATGAATGAAGGTGCATGGTTTACCTACATGGTTTGCGGGCCCGAAGATGCAAAGTCAAACTGTCGCCTGATGGACGACATCATCCAAGGCACGATCGACAAAGGCATCAAAGCCGAAGAATTGAAACAAACTCTCAGCAAGGCGACCGCCGGCGCCATCATGCAATCGGAACGTCCAAGCAATCGCCTGTTTGGGATCGGAAGCCGCTGGCTGACTTGTGGAGAATACCTGAGCACCGATGAGGCACTCGACCGCTTACGAAACATCACCGTGGACGATGTCGAAAACGCAGCGAAAAAATATCTGACAACGGATGCGACCGAAATCGTTGCGGTCTCTGAAGACACAGCAGCGGCCTCATAGCTACACCCTGAAAGGCGGCAGCAAACGCTCCGTTAAATCAAGCCTTCGCACCGCAGCAGCAAACCCAGGAACCAACTCACGGGGAACCTGCGAGCGGCTGGAGACCTGGCCGACCAGTCAAGCTGCGTTTGTCAGGCAAATACGAATTTTGCGGGGTCCTCAGCCCAGGTTTTTCAGTCGGCCCGTACTATCACCAAAGCTATCTGCTCTGGCACCCATTTGGTTCATCATCCAAAGGTAAAGATTACACAACGGTGTCCCATTCTCGTAACGGATGTGCCGGCCTGTCCTGATCCGACCACCGCCGTTGCCAGCCAGAATGATTGGCAGATCATCATGATTGTGGCGATCACCATCGCTAATGCCACTGCCGTAAACCAGCATCGAGTTGTCCAACAAAGTCTTGCCATTGTCTTCTAAAATTGAGCTGAGTCGTTTTAGCAAATAGCCGAAACGCTCGATCTGAAAACGATTGATTTTGGCGATATTGGCCTGTTTATCTTTGCTTTTGCCATGATGTGAAAGTGAGTGGTGCCCCTGTGACACTTCAATCTCGGGGTAACTTCGGTTTGAACCAGCGTTGGTAAACATGAATGACAAAATTCTGGTACTGTCAGTCTGCATGGCCAAAGCAACCATGTCCAACATGAGTTCCGCGTGTTGTCCCAACTCCCTTGGCACACCACTAGGCCGTGGATAATCAGGGACACCATCCTCAGACAGTCTCAAGCGATCTGCACCCACGAGCCGTTTTTCAACATCGCGAACTGAATAGAGATACTCATCCAGTTTTCGTTGATCAACCGCAGGTAACTTGCGGTGTAGTTCTTTTGCATCCTCAAGCACAAAATCCAACACGCTCTTGCGGTATTTCTCACGAGTACTTCTTGCCCGTTTTGTCGAAGTTTCGGTCTGCCCACCAAACAATCGATCAAAAACGGCTGCTGGGTCGATCTCCTTGGCAACCGGATTGGTTGGTCCCCGCCATGACATGTTTGATGCATACGCACAGCTGTACCCACTATCGCAGTTACCTGCCTGGGCGCTTGCTTCCAACCCTAACTCAAGAGAGGCAAATCGCGTGGCATCACCGATTTGCTTTGCTGCTGCCTGATCCACAGAAACACCATTCTGAATATCTGCGCCGTTGGTTTTACGTGGATGCGCTCCTGTCAGAAAAGATGCAACACTCCGAGCATGATCGCCACCACCATCGCCATGTGCTCTTGCACCATCTAGTGCAAGCCCGGACAGCACATTGAATGATTCACGGTGCTCAGAGAGCTTGGCCAGCGTGGGTGGCAAATCAAAACGAGTCCCTTCTTCCACCGGTGTCCAATCCGGCATATGCATTCCATTGGGCACATAAAAAAAGGCCATGCGAAGAGGCACCTTCATGTCTACCGCCGCTGCAGATAACAGGCGAGTCTCGGACATGGCAGCCAAGACCGGAAGCGCGACTGTAGTCCCGAGTCCGCGTAAAACCGTTCGTCGCGAAAGTGTGCTAGGCATTTTCATTCCCGGTACCCTTGTTTCTGAAAAGGATCACTATT
>JBPCVE010000019.1:0-2959 GCA_051010795.1 Rubripirellula sp. | reverse complement strand
CCCCAGAACAGGCCGACCCAAAGTGATTGGACCGCAGACCACCAGCAGCAATAGAGACAGCAAATGATACTTCATGCTCATCAATCTCAACTCTCATCAGCCTTGGGAAGGAACTTCATTCGGTCACTTACCCACACACGGGCAAGAGTTTGCAACAAGAAAACCCGGGCCAGTTTCCCCGAGTAGAAGGCAGTTCATCTGATAGCAGGAAACTGGTCTGTCGTGTAGCCGTCAAGAAAAACCATAGCCATCATGAAAAACGGAGCGGCATCTCACTGACGCGCCCCGTTGGTCAATCATGGCTGCGAGCCGACAACCGCATCAGGCTTCGGTCACTTCCGCTTCACGGGCTTTGGCCATTTCCGTCGCTTGCGCTTCGTACTTCTTTGTCAACTCCTGAACATCATCCTTGATCTTATCTCGATCGTCTTCACTGATGTCCTTGGCCTTCTCTTCTCCATCAGCAGCTTTGTTTGCATCTCGACGAATGTTTCGCAAAGACACCTTGGCTTCTTCGGCCAACTCCTTGACCCGTGAGACCATTTTCTTTCTGACTTCGGTTGAAAGGGCGGGAACATTCAAGCGAATGATTCTTCCGTCATTCTGCGGATTCAAACCCAAATCGCCTGCCACGATCGCCTTTTCGATTTCTTTAATCGTACTGGCATCGTAAGGACGAATCACAATTTGCTGTGGTTCGGGAGTTCCTACCGAAGCGAGTTGCTTGAGAGGCTGCATTGATCCATAAACTTCCACCCTGATTGAGTCCACGAGTCCGGGCGTCGCTCTTCCGGTTCGGATTCCAGAGAGGCTGTCGCCGAGGTGTGCAATGGCTTTTTCCATGCGTTCTTCGGCATCCATCAAGATTTCATCGGCAGGCATATTGGCGTCCTTGGGGTAAAGACCTAGTGATAAGTTTTAGATTTTTAGCTGGTTGGCAGTGAAAGGCAAACTGTGAGAGTGGACTCGACGCGTATCAAGATACGGCAGGACCAATCCAGGTACCCACGTTATCGCCCGACACAGCTTTCACAATGTTCCCGTCTTTTTTGAAATTGAACACGAAGATTGGCTTTTCGTGTTCCTGACAGAGCGCGATCGCAGTTGCGTCCATCACCTTCAAGTTCTTGCTGACCACTTCCGAGTACGTGAGCGACTCGTACAGTACCGCATGCGGATTCTTCTCGGGGTCATCGCTGTAAACACCATCCACGCGAGTTGCTTTAAGCACCACATCGGCCTCAAGTTCCAGTGCACGCTGAGCGGCTGCAGTGTCGGTGGTCACAAAGGGGTTACCGATTCCACCGGAGAGAATGACAATTCGCCCCTTTTCCAGATGGCGAATGGCACGTCGGCGGATAAACGACTCTGCGATTTTATCCATCGGGATTGCCGACATCACTCGTGTCTGCAGCCCGTGAGACTCGATGGCGTCCTGCATGGCCAGTGAATTCACCGTCGTGGCCAGCATCCCCATGTAGTGGGCGGTGGCTTCCTGTACCAAAGCGTTGGTACCTGAAAACTGGGCTCCACGCAGAATGTTGCCGCCACCGATCACGATCGCAATCTGACAGCCTGAATCATGCGCTTGGCGAATTTGCCGAGCAATCTCACCCGCTTCCTCACCACTGATTCCCCGCCCACTGGCATCAGCAAGACTTTCGCCGCTGAGTTTCAAAATGACACGCCGATACCTCAGCGGGCTCGTGCCAGACTCGGATTCCTCAGTCATACCAGACTCATACATGAAGCAAAAATAATCGGGTCAGTGATAAAGTTTCGACCTTCATCATACGAAAAACCTCGCCGACCCGAGCAGGATTCGACGAGGCTTGCAAGATCTTTTGGGCAAGTCAGCATTTTACCCCTGGATCGCCATCATCAGCCTACAGCAACACGGCGGAATGCCAAGATTTCGGCCTCGTCGCTGAGAGCCTTGATGGCCGCTTCGACAGTTTTCGTGTCGTCCAAGGCATAGGTTTGGCTCAGCAAACAGCGTTCCTGATCCAGAAGCGTATTGTCCTGAACAAAACGCTCGAGCTTTCCGGGGACGATTTTATCCCAGATTTTCTCGGGCTTACCTTCCTCTTTCAACTGTGCTTTGATCGCTTCCTCGGCTTCCGCCATCACTTCGGCGGTCAACTGGCGCTGACTGGCGAACTGAGGAACATTCTTTTGCGGCTTACCAAGGTTCTCACGAGCATTCGTCTCGTTTTCGGAGATGATCTGAGCCCGGAGCGCCTCAGTTTCGTTTTTGACAAAATCTTCCTCAAACTCGGAAGGGTGCAAAATCGAAGGGCTCATGGCAGCGATATGCATGGCAACGCTTCGGAAGAAGTTGGGTGCTTCCGCATTGCCGCCATCCTTGAACGAAACAAGAACACCAATTTTCGATCCTGCATGGATGTAAGATGCAATCGTGTCACCGGATACCGTCTGAAAGTCGGAAATTTCAATTTTCTCACCGATGATACCCGTCTTCTCAACAAGTTTCTCGGCAACGGTCATCCCGTCGATCTCGAGGGCAAGCACGTCTTCTTTCGTGGCAGCATTGTTGCTCGCGGCCAATTCGGCCAAGGAATTCGCGAACGCGATGAACTCATCGTTCTTGGCGACAAAGTCAGTCTCGCTGCTTAACGCCAACAATGTTCCATGGGTTCCTTCATCGTTCAACAGAGCGACGACGACACCTTCGTTGGCATCACGATCAGCGCGTTTGGCCGCAACCTTCTGACCTTTCTTTCTGAGGTAATCAAGAGCTCCCTCAAAATCCCCATCTGATTCTTTCAAAGCCTGTTTGCAGTCCATCATCCCTGCACCGGTGGCTTTTCTTAATTCACTAACATCTTTGACAGAAATAGGCATCGTATTCCCTCAACGGATCCTGTTTTGATAACACATTTACATGTTCGGTTTAGTTTGGACTGGAACAGACATTCCAGCCTGAAAATCGCTGTTT
>JBPCVE010000018.1:0-10050 GCA_051010795.1 Rubripirellula sp. | reverse complement strand
TAAACGCTTGCTGTCGTTGCCAAGGGTGGCGGGCAGCGATGCATTGAGTTGAAATGTTTTCCTCTATCACTTTCAGAAACTGCGATGCGAACAAGCAAATTTTCTAGGCGTACCATGGGAAGCGGGCTAGTCACCGCTTTGGTGTCTCCTGTTGTAGCGATGCTGGGGCGGTCATCGGTTTCGTTGGGGCAGGATGTTGACGCTCCAGCAGATAGCGTTGTTGCGCCTACCGTTCGCGTGCATTCAACACGCGTGATAAGCCGTGACGACGGTTATTACTGCGGGTGGCCAACCTTGACGCGGCGTTCCAATGGACAGTTGCTTGTAGTTTGGTCAGGAGGAAGAGAGCAGCATGTCTGTCCGTTTGGACGCGTTGACTTCATGAAGTCCGACGACGAAGGGAAAACATGGTCGTGGCCGCGGACGCTATTAGACGGAGCGATTGATGATCGCGATGCGGGAGTGCTGGAAACAGCCAACGGGTCTCTGCTGGTGACTACCTTCACCTCGCTGGCCTACGTTGATTACGAATTAAAGAAGGCGATTCGTCAAAAAGACAGTGAGCAAGGGTGGCCCAAAGATCGATTGCAAAACTGGCTGGCAGTGCATGAGCGTCTGAACGAGAAGCAGAGGCAGGACGAACTGGGCCAGTGGATGATACGCTCGACTGATGGTGGTATTACTTGGTCCGAGCGTTACCCCAGCATTGTGAATAGTCCGCACGGGCCAATTCAGTTATCAGACGGAAGGCAGCTTTATGCAGGCGTCAAGTTGTGGGATCCATCTCGGACGGTGGGCGTCTGTCAATCGGTTGATGACGGTCAAAGTTGGACATGGCTTGCTGAAATTCCGACACGTCCAGGTGATGACGCGAAAAATTATCACGAGTTGCACGCGGTAGAAGCGGGTGACGGCACGATCATTGTCCAAATTCGAAACCACAATACTGCGGACAATCGAGAAACATTGCAGTGCGAGTCAAAAGACGGTGGAAAAACATGGACGATCCCGCACTCAATCGGTGTGTGGGGATTGCCGTCACATCTGCTGCGTTTGAGTGATGGTCGTCTCCTGATGAGTTACGGACATCGGCGAAAACCGTTTGGTATTCAAGCTAGGCTAAGTCAAGATTCCGGGGAATCATGGAGTGAACCATTAAGTATTGCATCTGATGGCGTTGGGGGAGATTTAGGTTATCCCAGCACCGTAGAACTTTCGGGCGGAAGGTTGCTGACGGTTTGGTACGAACGGATGAAGCAGTCTCCCAAGGCTGTTTTGAGGCAAGCGGAATGGAGCATTGAATCGTGATGAGGAACCCACAGAGAGACAATGGTGTTGATGAAGTGCTTGAGCAGCAGCCAGGTTATCGTCTTGACCGGGGCGCAGTAGCTGATTTTTCTTCGGCACAGCGTTGCAATTCTTCACGCAAACGCTACGGGCAAGGTATTTGCGTGAGACCATTTTTGGTTCTTATGTCTGTTTGCTGTTTTTTCTGTGTCCTTTGTGCGCCGGTTGTGTGCGCACCCGTCCTTGCCGAGGAGCCCGCGCTGGAATTTTTGGATGGGCTTCGTAATCGTGGCTATCACGATACGGCACTTGATTATCTCAAGAGCCTTGAAACAAGTCGATTGTTGCCGGCAGGAATGCGTGACATTCTGGGCTATGAAACAGCGCTGACTTTGGTGATTGCGTCACGATCTTCGGGTGAGCTCGAAGAGCGTTATAAGATGCTTGACGAGGCGCAAACGCTACTTCGCGAATTTATCACCACCAAAAGCAAACACCCCAAGCTTTATGCGGCGAGGAGCCAACTCGGCAATTTGATTGTCGAGCGTGCACGTATCAAGGTCGGGGAGGCGAAGTCGGGCGATGCACTGGCGTTGAAAGCCGAAGCAAGGCAGCTTTACGACCAAGCGTTCAAAGAGTGCGGTGTGTTGGAAGCAGCGGTCAGTAAAGAATTGGATCTTATCCCCAAGGTCCTTAATATGCGTGATCGCGAAGAAGCAAAACTGGCAGAACGGAGAAAACAACTGCGTGCAGATAACCTGCAAACCGAATTGTTAGCCGCCGCGATTCGCGAGGAAGCTGCTGATACGGTACCTGCCGGATCGAAAGCGTGGACTGAATACCTTGTTGAAGCTGCCGAGCTGTATGACGCAATTTACAAAAAATATCGCAGTCGGTTAGCAGGGCTTTACGCCAGAATGTATCAGGGACGCTGCAATCATCGACTTGGACGAACAAAAGATGCGTTAGGGCATTACGGTGAATTGCTCGATCAACCCAGTACCCCCGAATCGTTTTGGAACTTGAAAACGAAAACATTGCGTTTGGCGATGGACTCATGGTTGGACCCACAGCAACGCAAGTATGTAGAAGCAATCAAGCAAGCGTCGGGTTGGGTTGAAGCTGCACCAAGAAGTACTCAGCGGTCTCCTGACATGTTGGCAATCAGGCTGAGCTTGGCGGTTGCCTTGCAGATGCAAGCCGAAGAGTATGAAAAACGGGAGTCACGGGACGTCGCGACCATTCGGAATTCGTATGAAGACGCACTGAAAAACGCGAGGTTTGTAGCCGCCGAGGAAGGAGATCTACAGGAGGAAGCGGCGGAGTTGGTGCTTGCGCTGGGCGGTCGTGCATTGGGTGATCCAGATGCATCTCCCGAAACATTTGCAGAGGCTCAAAAGGAGGGAAAGAAATCTCTTGACGAAATCGGTCCTGCGGCCCAAGAAGTTGCAAATCTGGAAGCCCTGTTGCTGCGATCCAAGCCAGAACAGCGTGAAGCTGTTCGGCAGCAATTAGACAAAGCTAAATCGACGCTTGAATTAGCGCAGAATAACGCACTGACATCCTACCGGTTGGCGATGCGTTTGGCGGATGTTGATACTGCACCTAGTGAATTGAACCTGGTGCGGTATTTCGTCTGTTATCTGTATTTCACACGAGGGCAATATCACGATGCAGCGGTTATGGGGGATTTTGTTGCCAGAAGATTTTCCCAGAGCGCTGGCGCTAAACAGTGTGCGAAAATTTCACTCGCCTGCTATTTGAAATTGCTGGAAGCGGCAGGTGATGAATCTAACGCTTTTGAAATTGACAACGTTGCGAAAGCAACAAGGTGGATCGCAGATCAGTGGCAAGATACGCCCGAAGCGATTGAATCGTTGTCGACTGTCGTGCCGATCATGGTGAACGCGAATGCTTTGAAATTGGCGTCTGAGTTTTCGCAAAGTTTGCCTGAGGCGTCCCGTGAACGAGCGATGGCTGAGTTGGTGACGGGCCAGGCTTTGTGGGCGGCTCAGTTGAGTGACCAGCAACTCAATGCCAAGCCAAGTGTTGCCACTGCGGGGGCAACGTCCCAGGCTGATGGCAAAGATGGCTACCCAGATGCTTTGGCTTTGTTGCTTTCCGGTTACGAACATCTTCCCAAAGATACAGGGGTTGATGCATCCGTGGCGACCGCAGTGCTGTCACTGACTCAGGCATTGATGGCAAGTGATCAATCCGTTGCAGCATCGACTGAAAACGCTGAGGGGAATGCCGGCAAGGTGATCGAAATTCTCGAGGATGAAACGTTTGGGCCGTTGACCTTGATTGATCGTGAGGACAAGGCAGCACAGAATCCGATTTTTGTGCAGGAATCGTTGCGAACATCGCTCCAGGCGTACGTTTCATCCTTGGGCACTGATCCTGTGGGCATGATGGCGAAGGCTCAGGATATGATGGCCAAGTTACGCGAGGCCGTGGGTGCTGATGATGTCGGCAAACAGCGCATGCTGGCAATTTACGTGACGCTGGCGCGAACCATGGAGTCCAACATCGCAAAGGCCCCTCCGCAATCGCGAAAGCAAATGTCAGGTGTCTTTGAATCATTCCTCGCTGCTTTGAGTGCCGATGCATCTGATCCTGGTACGCTCAACTGGGTGGCTGAAACCTTTGCCAGCTTGGGGGCCGGTTTTGATGATGGCGGGATCGCTTTGGATGCGAGTGCCGCTCTCTATTACCAGAAGTCGATCGACGCTTTTCAAAACCTGCTTGGCCAAGTCAATTTGCAGGCAGCGTTGCGAACACAAGTGCGTGCGAGAATGGCAGAGGTGAAAGCTAAGAATCGGGACTACCAAGGGGCGATGGCTGATATGCAACAACTGCTCAGAGTGAATCCCGCAGCAGTGAACCTGCAAGTCGAAGCAGCGAAAGTGCTACAGCGTTGGGGAAGTGTTGATTCTGCAAAGTACTCAGACGCCATCAAGGGCCAACGCAGCAGCGAGAAAGGTGGTGTCTGGGGCTGGGGGAAGATTGCCAACGCAACGATGCCGCATGCACAGTTCCGCAACATTTTCTATCAGGCAAGATACGAAATTGCTGCTTGTCAGTCTGCTCGTGCGATGACTCTCAGCGGTGCGGAACGAACGAAACAGTTGGCTGCAGCTGAGAAGACGCTGGCTGTGACTGAAAAACTTTATCCAAAACTTGGTGGTGAATTGTGGAGTTCAAAATACGAGGAACTTCATGAACAGATTAAACGAGCGGGTGGTGCCTCAAAATGAATCCCATGTTTCCATTTGTTGAACGGTTTAAGTGTATGAAGACCTGTTTGCTGTTTGTCGTTGGCTTCGCGTTTCTGGCAAATTCCACCTGTGCGGTCGCCGAAGAAGATCAGGTTTACGTGAAACGTGGCGCTAGCGTGCGAGGAAAGATAGGTGAGGTATCGCCTGTACAGGTTACGGTGAATGTGGGGACTCAGAAACAAGGAGTGAGCACGAATGATATCCGTGTTATCAATTTTGGGGATGAGCCACCCGCTTTACGGCAGGGGCGGGCCCGTGCTGTCGCAGGAAAGTACGATTTGGCAATGGAGGATTTGAAAAAAGTTGATGTAGCTTCGATCAGTCGTCCTGTTGTGAAGTTGGACTTGCAGTTCTACCTGGCTCTTTGCCAAGGGCGACAAGCTCTTAACTCAGGAGCGGGTAAAACGCAGGCGACCGAGGCGATGTTGGCGTTTGTGCGAACAGCGGCTAGTAGCAACCATTTTTTCGAGGCTGCTGACTTGCTGGGCGATCTTGCTGTCTCGCAAGGTGATTATGAGAATGCAGTCAAGTATTACGGTGGCATTTCCAGTAAGGCACCTTGGCCTGTAGGCCGGATGCTTGCGCAGTTGGCCGAAGCGGATGTTCGCGTCAAACAAAGACTCTTTGCCGAGGCACAGAAGAGCTATGAGAGCATCCTGACACAAAAAGCGGATACACCAGAGGTAAAGCGTTTGAAGCGGTTGGCTGAAGTGGGCCGAGGCAGATGCCTTGCGGAGACCGCCACTGTGGATGAGGGGATCGCAGTGCTTGAGCAGTTGATTGCCAAGAATGATGCTTCTGATACGGAGTTGTTTGGACGAGCCTACAATGCTTTGGGCGATTGTCTGCAACTTTTAAATAAACCCAAAGATGCTTTGATGGCGTATTTGCAGGTCGATATTCTCTTCTATGGTGACTCTGACACGCATGCTGAAGCGCTCTATCATCTCAGTAAGCTCTGGCAAGTGGCCAAGAATCAGGATCGCGCTGCGGTCGCGGGGAACTTGCTAAAGCAGCGATATGCAGGGAGTGTCTGGGCCGAGAAACAGTGAAGGTTGCTGGGACGTTGCGACATGGCTTGAACGCGTCATTTTTGTTGTGAGGCTTTGTTTAACAATGCGGTCCGAATAGCTGTACACCATTTAGCTGTTCAGAGTCGAATGTTCGGGGCGTGGTCTCACTGCTGTTCTCGCTCAGACTTAGTTCAAAAGCTTTGGTCTGGGAGGTTTCGCAGCATATCGTTGTTGTTGGTTTTTTTGTGTTTTATGCTGGGCTGTCTATCATGTTGTTTCGGTCATTATTGTTGTCGCTTATCGCTGCATTGTGCACTCTTTCTTTTAGTGCCAATGCAGATGAAAAACTTTCTGCAAGCCAGGGTGAGATAAAACAACGCACCAATGTGGTGCTGATCTTGATTGACGACTTAGGGTGGAATGACTTGGGTTGTTACGGTAGCACCTACTATCGAACACCGAATATTGATGCTTTGGCTAGCGGTGGCGTCAGGTTCACTGATGGTTATGCAGCGTGCAATGTTTGCTCGCCGACTCGCGCGGCAATCCTAAGTGGTAAGTATCCGGCGAGGTTGTTGCTGACACAGTGGTTACCGTCTGGACGCTGGAATGCGACAAAGAATCGGATGCGAGAGGCTCGGTATCTCTCGAACTTGCCACTCGAAGAGGTTACTGTCGCCGAAGCGATGCGTGAGGCAGGCTATCGCACTGCGTTCATGGGAAAATGGCATCTAGGGACTGAGACTTACTATTACCCAGAACACCAAGGTTTTGATCTGAATGTTGCCGGTCGGGACTATGGTGCCCCGGGCAGTTACTTCTACCCTTTTGAAGGCAAGTGGCGGATTCCGACAACGGGAAAGGTATTACAGAAACAAAAACCGTTGGATGGGAAGGATGGCGATTATCTCGTTGATCGTTTGTCTGAAGAGGCGGAGAAATTTATTGTGTCCTGTAAGGATACACCTTTCTTCTTGATGCTGTCACACTATGCAGTGCATTCACCTTTGCAAGGCAAGCCCGGTAAGGTGAGGAAATATGAAACAATGCCTGCCGAGAAACAGCAGGGTGAACCTCATTACGCTGCGATGGTCGAGAGCGTTGATGAAAGTGTGGGGCGAGTCATGCGGACGCTTCAACGACTGAATCTGGAAAAGAATACACTCGTGATTTTTACCAGTGATAATGGTGGGTTTGCCAAGGCGACCGACAACTCGCCACTGCGAGCAAATAAAGGATCAAATTATGAGGGCGGGATTCGCGTTCCGGTGTTGATGCAATGGCCTGGCCACATCGAATCGGGAAGTATTTGCAGGGAGCCTGTCATCAGTAACGATTTTTATCCGACGATTCTTGAGGCGACAGGCATCGAGCCTAAACCATTTCAGCATCTGGACGGGGTGAGTTTGATGCCGCTTTTGGCTGCTGAGGGTGAGTTTCAGCGAGATGCCCTTTACTGGCACTATCCCCATTACAACCAGCATCCTCAGAGTTTTCCGTCTGGTGTCATTCGTGATGGTGATTGGAAGCTGATCGAGAACTTTGAGACTGGGGATCTGCAACTATTTAATCTTGCTACTGATATTGGCGAGTCTCAAAATGTGGCTCAGCAACATCCGGAACGGACAGCTAATCTGCTCGCAAAACTAAAGCGTTGGCGAAGCTCGGTAAACGCTGACCCGATGCTGGAGAATCCGCAGTATCAGATCAAAAACAAGACACCAAAGTGAGTTGTTCTGAGTGATCGAGGGTCGTTGGGAAAAAGACGAACAGATTTGCCGCAATGCATGGCTGTTTTCAGTGCTGTTGCGAGCCCAGCCACTGCGCGAGTTTTTTCAGGTCATCAGCTTCCATTGATAGCACGAGTTCCTGCCGATGAATGTCGTGGATGGCCAGCATGTGGTTTGCGTGAAAAAAAACTTCATCACCCTGTTTGATTCCGTGCAGCCTTGCTTCATAAAGTGGGTTGTCCACCACGCCCATGAAGAACTGTCCATCGCGATCCGTGATGCGAACCCAAAAATCCTCACCCCAGCCCCGTGAGGGAACGTTTTGGGTTGGGATGCTAACGAGCGATGCTGGATTTTCATGCCGCAGGATTGGCTTGCTGGCTTCGCCCTCGCAACTCTCACAGTAACATTTCTCTGGTGAATCTTCATGTACTGAAAAGCGGGGCGAGTCTAGTCGCAGTTCTACAAACTGTTCATTCGTGATGTATTTCTTTATCACGTCAGGGGGTATCTTGAAACGATCACCATTTTCTGCATTCATCGCAACCCCGTCCACGAACTCGTAGTCGTTGAGGAATGTTTGGTACTTGAAATGGGATTCGAGCGATCCTGAAGGCGTCATGGTTTATTAAAGGACAAGGGTAAGAAATAAATGGCGAGCCATACCGTTTGCTCGTCAGGTGCGGTCCATTCGACTCGATGTTTTTCGTGCGGCTGTATTGTAATGTGGTCTCCGCATCGTAGGTGAATAACTTTGTCATCCACTAAAAAACGGATCCGTGCTTCACCGCTTAGAACGGTGACCCATTCGGCACTCGGATCGTCGTACCAGAATCCAGCCTCGCTGGTGTGCCCCATGGAAACAATGCGTTCGACACGAATGTTCTCGCCGTGTGCAAGAATGTCTGTCAGTTCTGCAGTTTCGGTTGACGGTTCGTGGTGGTCCAGCAGGTTCGCAACACGTGGTTCTGGTGAGGTGTCACCTGAGTTCATTTTGCTTTGCCAGTCCATTCATAGTTGTTTTGCTTTACAAATCCTTCTACGGCAATGGTTGCGTCAGGTTTGACTTTGACCAAAGAGAACCCATTGTTTTTAACACCCTTGCCCTCGACCATGGCCACCATGGTGCAGTAGTGAATCCCATTCAAGTCCTTGTAATCGTTCTGGTGGCTATGCCCTTGGAAGACGGCGTGCACCTTGCCGCTGTTTTCCAATACCTTTCGCACATTCGCCGCGTTTCTAACACCATGATTGTCCTTGGTGTCGAGTCGCTGGTGTGCGAGCACAATGGTTGGAAATGGGGTGCTCGCCAGGTCGCTGCGAAGCCACTCCAGTTCATGTGGAGGTACATTTGCGTCAGTCCATTTGAAGTTTTTCCTGCTGTAGGGTGTTCCGTCACTACGAAAGCATGAGTCAAGAATGATGAAGTGTGTGTTTCCTGAGTCGAAGGAATAGAACGACTTCTGCTGTTGAACTTCGGATAAAAATTCTTCCTTCTTCAGAGTATCAACGCAGTGATTTCCAAGGACATAATGTCGTTGTTTTGCAAGTTGGGAAAATTCCTGATTGATCCTTTTGAGATAACGCAGTTCTGTGTCAACGGAGTCTGCGGCATCGATCAGATCACCAAGTTCCACCATGAAGTCTGGTTTAGCTTTGCGGATGCTGTCGCTTGCTTTTTCCAGTTTCGCCAGCGTGTCTCGATAATGACGCGTGCCCGATGGGGCTTTGTCGGCATAATGGAGGTCGGTGATCATCCCAAAACGTGTGGTGCTTTCAGACTCAAAAGTCGAGCCGCTCACGCGAACGCGATTGGTCAAGACGAGTGTTGTGCCCATCAAGAAAGCACGTCGAGAGCTCATGGGATTACGTTTGTTTGGAACGTCGTTTTTCATCGGTGGGTCTTTCTCGCAGCTAGGCAGTTGGGGCCGGCAGGTTTCAGGTTAGTCACTTTCTAACCTAATCGGTATGGGCGGTTGGGGTGATCATGCGTTCATGACAGCGTGCCATGGAATTGTATTCTAGTTCGTCTGGTGAAAACGCACTTTGACGGCGATTTGATGGCGTAATGCTTTGCGATAGGGATGCGGGATACCTTATTTCGGGTGACGCGGGATTTCCGATGACTTCAAACTTGCTGTGTTTTTGAAAGGTGTGCATGTGAATCGGGATTGAGTCAGTGAGCTGAAAGACGCCATTGATGTCGCTATTTCTGAAATGGTGACTGGTCTGGATGATCAGTCAGTCGGTGGTGATCCGGTGGTGTATTTGATGGCGATCCTGTGATCACCATTTTGGAGGTGGCAGAGGCTGCCAGCGAAAATGCACCTAGCGGGGTGATGCCGTGGCGTCTCGGCGTGCAGAGCACTGGCTAGAAGGCGTTGGCCATCGGTTTGGGTTTGTTTTGGAAAAATTTGGATGAATCCAAAGTGCCTGAAAGGAGCTGTTTCTCTTCGCTTTTGTGGTAACTGGCCCCGCGATTGCCTTTTAGTGGGGCCAATGTCCTCTTTCCTGTGGAAGGCTGGCGTTTGATTTCCCGTGTTTGTGAGCGGGATTTGCGGGGTCCGACGTTGACGAGGACAAAAGGTCGACTAGTATCCGCAGGATTGCCTGCGGTCGAGGACGGCCGTTTTGAGGTTTCTGCACCTGCGACGCCAAATCCGCGTCACACTCTACGCTTGACAATATGCTTCAGTTTTTTCGGTCGCGGACGACGACCGCCAAGGATGACGTTCTTTC
>JBPCVE010000017.1:0-2799 GCA_051010795.1 Rubripirellula sp. | reverse complement strand
CAGCAAAGTACTCCTCAAGTCGCTGGCGATCTTTGCCCGACACCCGTGCCATCAGAGATTTTGCTTCTTCACGAGAACCGTCGAGAACGCTTTTTTTATGAGCTAACAGTCGCTCCTGCGTGTTTAGGTCGGTTTTGGCAAAGAGAGTTTCAAAGAGCACTCGCGTCGATTGAATTGGCATGACGGGCAATCTGTTCCGCCATGAGGCAACGATATGGTGATGGGCATGGCTGATGAAGGTCACGACATTTCTAACGCGAGTCAAATGCCCAATGTGGTCCGCAACAATCTGGTCCAGTGAATCGGGGTTCGTCGTGGTGTTGCCGACAAAACACTTGTGGTCGCGGACATGGTCTCCACCAAACTTCATTTTTGAGTAGAGCGTGAAGTGGTCTCGGTGCTTCTTCAGAGGTTCCATATGATCGCTGAAGGTGTAGTCTGCACCATCGGTTTGCGGGAGCACGTCTGTGAAGAACCCGTAGCCCATGCTGACACAGAAAAGCCGTTTGACTTCAGCCTGTTCCGGGGTGGAGCGATTCTGCCCAAAGCTCTCTAGCGACGGCAGGAATAGTACACAGCCAGCGGACTTAAGAATCTCACGACGTTTCATGAAGGTCGACCTCTTGAATTGTGTTGCAAAAGTAATGCAGGCACGCAGTTTACAGTTTAGCCCAGGTGAGTTTAGCCGTTAGTGAGGCTTCTTGTCTTTATGTGCAAAAACGTATCAGGAAAAATAATGACCATTGTCAAGTGATGACCATTGTCAAGTGATGTTCAGTGTCAAGTGATGTTCAGTAGGCCATCATTAGATGGGTGTGAATAAGGAGCGGCTTCGTATTTGGCAATGACATGGTTGCCCGCCCGGTGATGTGATTGTCAAGCAGCGGTCCTGCCGTCGGTTGCTGGGGCAGTGTCGCGGATGTGAATTGGTCGATGGTCGATTCTTACCCATGGTTGTCCATATGACGATGCTAATCGCAGAAATATTCGAGGTGGTGTTTGTAGATTCGCTGCACGTTTAGAACGAAGGTCAGATTGGTGGTGTCGGCAGATTCGCATCGGTCCCTGCGACGTCCTTCATGGTTCTCAGAAAAACCTTATCGTGATTAATTATTTAAGTCTTGCCCCAAGGCCATGCAGGTTACTGGGCGGAACAAAAATGCCATCTTACTGGAGAGCCTCGTGAAGATCCTCAGACTTTTTCCTGCTGCCGTGCTGGTGGTGTTTCTCGCGTTACCAATCGTTGCGGCGGATGTTCCCGATCCAGACGGTAAACCTGCTGATATGGCCAAGCCCGTCAAGGTGTTCATCATCATGGGGCAATCCAACACCCTTGAGATGGGCGGCGTGGCGGGCGATAAGGAAGGTAAGCTTGAGTTCGCCGTCAAGAAAGAGTCTCTGTACCCCTTCATGGTAGACGACGACGGTAACTGGACAACACGCAAGGACGTCCGCAACGTGCACACCATGGGTAGTGGCGGGCCGGGCGGTCGGGGCGGCGTAAGGCGTAACGACTGGCTGACCGTATCGGGAGGCAAGATCGGCATTGAGCAGGGTATCGGCCACCAACTCGGAACGTATCTGGATGAACCCGTTTTGATCCTCAAAAGCTCGATTGGCAACCGATCTCTCGGTTGGGACTTGCTTCCGCCCGGTAGCGGGCGGTACGAATACACAGAGAAGGGCGGCAAGACCTACGTCTACGCTGGCTCCGGTGATACGTTTGACCGATGGGAGAAAGGCACCGAGTCCTCGTCGGTCAACTGGCATGCCGGCGTCCAGTATGAAGGCGATGTTGCGCGTGCCAAGTCCGTGTTGGCAAAACTCGGCGAATTTTACCCCGACGCAACCAAGTACGAGGTCGCCGGGTTTATCTGGTGGCAGGGTGACAAGGATCGCTACAAGGAAGGGCACGCTGCCCAATACGGCAAGAACCTTGTCGCGTTGATCGCTTCGCTACGAAAGGATTTCGACGCCCCAGACGCTAAGTTTGTGTGCGCCACGCTTGGGCAGACCGAAAAAGACAACCCAACTGGCAACGAGAAGATGATTATCGACGGCATGTTCTCGATGGCAATGAGCAGGAAGTTGTAGGGATTGCCGTTCGGTTACTCGGCATTCGGAGCAGGGGCATTTGAAGCCGTCAGCCCGGCAGGCATCAACAATAAAAAAGTGCAGATGGTAGAGGTATTCATAAGCGATTCCGGAATGAACCATTTTCCTGGGCAGGTCTTTTCGAGCCACTTTTAAAACTTTAGTGCGGCTGTTTCTGATAACCCGACGCGTAAGCGAGGGAAAGATCAAGCGAGTCGGGCCGGTTCCCGCCGGCCGATTGCAATGGCCGACTCGGACAGCCGGCAGGAAGCGGCCCTACTTGCTTTCGTTACCTCTGTCGTTTATCTCGCTTCTTTCTTTTTCTGGCTGGAGCCTCCGCCTTAGGGTCGTAAATGGGATCACTGAGTTGTTTCATGAAGGTTAGTAGATCCGTCCTCATGCTATCGACACGCTCGGCGGTCTCGGGATTTGTAGCGAGGTCTTTGGTTTCGTAGAAGTCGTCGTCGATCCGGTAGAGCTCAAACTCCTTGGGGTGCATGACGTGCCTTACCTTCGTGGCTCCTGCTCTATTGGACTCCGCAATTTTCAGCCACTCAGCCCAGGGGACGGAGAAAAATTTCGATTTGGAGGAGAAGTTATGAAAGATATGTTTGTGCTCGCGTTGTGGACTCCAGACGAGCTTCCAATCGTCACGAATGATGGCACGTTGCCAAGTAGGGTGCACGTTGCTGAGGTAAACGAAGT
>JBPCVE010000016.1:0-9664 GCA_051010795.1 Rubripirellula sp. | reverse complement strand
CGACAGATTCAATGCGATCAAGCAACCGCTTCATATTGGCCTGATACTCGGCAAAGATTGATGCGTCAAAATCCTCGTACCGACCATCATTCATCCCAAACAACACCGTCACATAATCTGGATGATGGTCCGCAACATCTTCATCGAAGCGTGCGAGAGCATCTGAAACAGAATCTCCCGCGACACCGGCGTTTCGAAAACGGATTCCCAAGTCTGGGTAACGCGTGTAGAAAAAATTCTCCAGATACTGCGTGTACAAACCCTGATGTGTGATTGAATCGCCGAGAAAGACGACCAACGCATCCTGCTCCGTTTTCCGCGGCCACGAAAACTCACTATGATTCGCAGCGTTTTTCCCTGACGGCCCTGTGCCACCATTCGGCGTGCCATTTTCCTGTGCGACCAAAACATCCAGCGGAAGCAATGAACAGCAGACCAAGAACATCAGACCAAACACTCGTCGAGTGACTCGCTGCAACTTCATTCGCCCCAAGGGCAGCCTTCTGTGACCACCTCGAAATTTCAGAACATGAATTCTGTGACGTCCTCCTTCGCAGGGTGAAGTCCTCTGATTATCAAACATAAAATATTGCCGTGACTGGATGAGACAAGCTGCAAAACACAGGCATTTAACAAAATCCCTGCTTCAATTCGTGCGGTCGGAACCGCAAACTGGCCAATGCAATCCAAGAACGTTCACAAATACATGGGTCACAAGGACATGGGTCACTGGTGGCAATGGAATTGAGTAGACTCAGTGTAACCGCGCCCCTCCCACCATGCGGCTGGATTACTAACTAGAACAGCCACATCCACTCGTTCAACCTGACAATAGGACCATGCCGTGAAGTTCTTGACCTACCCGATCGGCTTACTGTTCGCTGCGCTCGCTCCCGCGAACGCGACAGCGCAAAACCGCTTCGTCCCCAACTACGACGAGTCAGCGATTCCAGCTTATGAACTTCCATCAGCTTTGATAACCAACCAAGGTTTGAACGTTACCAATCGTGCGATGTGGGAAGAGTCACGTCGCCCGGAGGTGCTGGAATTTTTTGCGGCAGAGGTGTACGGGCGCAGTCCTGCCGCATGTGAAATTCAACACAAAATTGTCAGTGAAAAACGTGATGCAATCAACGGAAAGGCCTTCCGACGCGAGGTTGATGTCACAATGCTGACTGGCTCGCGGGACACGACAATGCGACTGCTGATCTACACGCCCCAGTCCTCGTCCAACGTACCGGTTTTTATCGGACTCAACTTCCAGGGAAATCATACGATCGATGCGGCGAACGACATCAGCATTACAAAAAACTGGGTTCGGAACCGTGGTGAGGTCAAAAACAATCAAGCAACTGAATCAACTCGTGGTACCGCCGCGGGGGGACGATGGCCGATCGAGACGATCATCGATCGTGGCTATGGCCTGGTCACCATTTACTATGGTGACATCGATCCTGACTTTGCAGATGGATTTCAAAACGGCATTCATCCGCAATTCGAACAGCAAATGACATCGATACCAAAGGGCGAACGCTGGGGAAGCATCGCAGCATGGGCTTATGGCTTGTCTCGAGCCGTAGATTACCTGGAGCAAGATGAAGCCATTGACGCAACACGTGTCGCAGTCATCGGACACTCACGACTGGGAAAGACCTCACTTTGGGCGGGAGCTACTGATCCTCGCTTCAAGCTGGTAATCAGCAATAACTCAGGTTGCGGTGGTGCGGCGCTGAGTCGTCGAGCGATAGGTGAAACGGTTGAACGCATCAATACATCCTTCCCTCACTGGTTCTGTGATAACCATCTCAAATACAACCAGAACGAGAACGCCTGCCCGGTAGATCAACACATGCTGCTGGGCCTGCTTGCTCCCCGCGCGGTGTACGTCGCCAGTGCTACTGGTGACCGCTGGGCTGATCCACGTGGTGAATTTCTGTCATGTGTGCATGCTGATCCGATTTTTCGACTGCTGGGAACTTCCGGAATGGGAGGCAGCAGGCCGCCTGCAGAATTCCCAAACGCCGAATCTCCCATCAATTCTGGACAGATGGGCTATCATCTACGGACGGGAAAACATGATGTAACCGACTATGATTGGGCACAGTACTTGGACTTTGCCGATCGGCACGTCAAGTAACGCTGAACCTTCAGCCAGCAGATTTTATGCTTCAACAGAATAAATTGCTGGTGAAACCCATACATCGTGCTGCGCCCTGAAACTGACAAGACAACGCCAGATCAATGTCCTCTGGCATAAACACGTCACAGGTGTGACTAAAATCTGAACTGGAGTGTCACATCAACATACTTTCTTTGTGGGCCAGAATCCGCCCCCGCTACCTGACCGTGTTGCTGATCGCGTTCACGCTGGCAGATCCTCCGTCGATCTGCCATGCAGAAAAACCGAACATCATCTTTGTACTAGCCGACGACCTGGGCTGGTCCGAACTTGGATGCTACGGCAATGGATTCAACGAAACGCCCAATCTTGATCAACTTGCCACTGACGGAGTTCGATTCACACAAGCTTATGCTGCCGCCCCCGTTTGTTCGCCTTACCGCGCCGCATTGCTGACAGGTCAGCACCCTGCTCGCATTGGCATCGTGGACTACCTGCGTCCCAATTCTGCCAACGCGCTTTCCACGTCTCACACGAGTCTCCCCGAGGTCTTGTCCAGAAACGGATACGCGACGGGCATGATTGGAAAATGGCACCTCACCGGATACGAATACCACTCGGCTGCTCATGAGATAAAACCCGAGGACCATGGTTTTCAGTGGGACTTTGCCCGTGAAATAAAAGGAGTCGGTAATGGAGCCAACTTTTGGCCTTACGTATTCAGACAGCAACCGATTCGTTGGCTGGACATTCCCGACAACAGGATGGGAGCAAGTGAGTTTCTCATCGACCGCATGAATGAGGAAGCGGTACAGTTTGTACGACAGCACAAAAACCAACCCTTCTTTCTTTATTTGAGCCACTATGCTGTCCACTCCATCCTGAACGGCAAACCGGCATTGGTTCAAAAGTACCGGGACAAACATTTACCAGGCAAAAGTTCGAGGGAAAAGTGCTACCTGTGTCAGGACAATGGACACCAGGGTGACTCTTTGAATCACTGGGCGTCTGATCACAACCCGCACTTGGCAGCCATGCTCGAGAGCATCGATGATGGAGTTGGGATGCTGAGGCAAGAAGTAAAAGATTTGGGAATTGAAAAAAACACCATCTTCATCTTCTCGAGTGACAATGGTGGCGAAACCAATGTCACGAGCAACCATCCGCTGCGTGGCGGAAAGAGCGAATTGTACGAAGGTGGTGTTCGCGTTCCCCTGCTTGTCAGTTGGCCGGGACAAGTGCCCCAACAAAAGGTCAGTGCTGTCTGCACCACCAACACCGACTTCTACCCCACAATTTTGGAAGCAGTCGGGTTAGCCGCGCCTGCCGAGCAAATTCTCGATGGTCAATCAACATTGACCGCGTGGCGGCAACCCAATGTCACTCATCCAGATCGAACACTGCACTGGCACTACCCTTTGGATCAGCCTCACTTTTTGGGTGGCCGATCTGCCGGAGCAATTCGCCGTGGTAACTGGAAGCTGATTGATTTTTTCGATACTGGCGTTACGGAATTGTATGCGTTGGATGACGATATTTCTGAGACGACGAACAGGGCTGCCGAGCATCCTGAACTCACCGAGGAATTGAAACAGGAACTTGCCATCTGGCAGAAACAGGTGGGCGCTCGAATTCCATCACCGCCGCTCTTGACCCAACCTCGGCAACTTGCATTTGCCGATCATTTCTCGGACGGTCAAATCAGTCCGCGTTGGTTCTTCAACAAAGACTGGTCCGTTGAAAATGAGACACTGGCGAGAAGCACAGCGGGAACCGAAACGACAAGAATTTTCCTCAAGGACACCAAATTTACCGATGCCTTGATCAGGTTTGATTTCCGACTCGGGGATGCGAAAGATATCCGCCTGGTCACTGGCACTGGCGGGCACTACAACTCAGTCATTCACATTCGCCCAGATCAATTTTTTCTACAGACTGCGAAAGACCCTGACGGCCCCTACTTCTCCTACCGCCACGGTGAATGTGCTTTTCAATTCAACCCGGAACAGTGGTACTCCATGACGGTCGAGTTCCTCGCCGACGAATTGGTTGCGCACATCGACTCAACTCACATCGCACACGCCAAACATCCAGTCATTGACAAACAGCGTCAATACTTTGCATTCCAATCAGATCAAGGTGCGGCCCAATTTGACAATGTTCAGATTTTCACCGGTAGCAAACGCCCTAACAATGAATCAAATCGGCAAACCATCTTGGCCCAGACAAATCGCCACCCTGTCCCCAAGACACTGCAAGAGCAGTTTGCCCTTGAGAAAGTGAATGCGCACGAGCGACTCTTCCAGAACAATCCTGAGTACCGTCGTCTGGTCAGCGAAGTCGAACTCATGGATCAGCAAAAAACCAGACTTTTTCCGGAAGTTTTCCAATCACACAAACAGATCAAAAAATCGATCTCCGAGATGAGAAAAAAAATTCATGCCGAAGATCCCCGCTACAAGGAACTGCTTTTCGCAACCTACCGTGCTTCAAGGGAGATCGATCAATACGTCATCGCACAGCATCCTGAGTACGCTTCATTACCTGCTAACCAGCAGAAGGTGAGACTTGATCAATGGAACGCTACCATGCGTAAACTACCACAAGAAAAAGCAAAAGAATACTTTGACCTCGTAGAAAAAGAGCGAACGATCCAGCGTCAACTGGAATCTGCTTATCCCCAACTGTTCGTCTCTGATGAGGACATCAAAAAATCCCGAAGCGTAAAGCGTGAAAGCCTGAAGAACAGTCCCGAATTCCGAGAATGCATTGAGAAACGTGCAGCGGCATGGCGAGCCCAGCAGAATTACCTGCTGACGCACGATCAACAGCTTTCGGGTCTGAATGAACGCCTGCATGATTCACAGACCCGATGAATAAGCTGAAAAATCACCCGAACAACAACACACAATCTGATTCGGGGCACAACGCGTGATGCCCGATGCCACTCCGCCAGACTCATCAGCCACCGGTGCTTTGTCTGCTGATACTTTGCCAATTTCTGAGTGTCTCGATGAATTGACATCGGCACTTGCTCAGGCACATTCGGTCGTCCTGCAAGCCCCGCCTGGTGCAGGCAAGACGACGGGTATTCCGCCAGCTCTGCTCAATTCAAATGCAGTGGGAGATGGCAAGACGTTGTTGATTCAACCCCGTCGCATTGCCGCTCGCGCGGCAGCCAGCCGGCTTGCTGCAGCGATGGACTGTCGAGTGGGTGACACGGTGGGTTACCACGTACGTTTTGACAAGCGTTACGGCAAAGACACGCGATTGATCAGCATGACAACGGGTATGCTTCTGCGACGAATGCAGTCCGATCCATTTTTGGAAGATGTTTCCTGTGTCGTGCTTGACGAGTTCCATGAACGCAGTTTGGAAATCGATTTGGCGTTGGGAATGCTGCAGCGAGTCCGGACCTCGCTGCGTCCCGAACTGCGATTATTAGTCATGTCAGCTACATTGTCGCCTGAGCCAATTGCTCAATTCCTTGGCGACGCCCACACCATGATCAGCAAGGGTCGATCATTTCCGGTCGATGTCCGTTACAGCAAACAAATTTCGCAAGAACCTGTTGAACAGAAAATAATTCAGACCTTGCCCGAGGTTCTTGAGCAGACCACTGGTCATGTACTCGTATTTCTACCTGGCATTGGAGAGATCAACCGAACGCAACGAGCCATCGGTTCGTGTTCGTGGTCCGACGATTTCCAGATCCTTCGACTGTATGGCGATCTGCCTACCAAGGATCAGGACGAAGTTCTTCGCAACTCGAAAAAACGTCGAGTCATTCTCTCTACCAACGTCGCCGAGACTTCACTGACAATTCCCGGTGTGACTGGCGTGATTGATTCGGGGCTGGTCCGTACGATGCAAGTGGATCATCAGATTGGGCTCCCCCAACTGCAGCTGGAATCTATTTCTCAAGCCTCAGCTGAACAACGGGCGGGCAGGGCAGGGCGGACCTCTCCCGGCTTGTGCTACCGTCTTTGGCCACTCGCCGTTCATCGTGCACGCCCCAGCAAAGACACGCCAGAGATCACCCGCTGTGACTTCGCCAGCGCATTACTGATGCTGGCCGTTTGGGGTGAACGGGATGTGTTCGATTTCCCATGGCTGACACCGCCCACAACTTCATCAGTCAAGCATGCTCAAAACCTGCTCAAGCAACTTTCAGCGATCGACTCAGAAGGTAGAATCACGCAACGGGGACGCCACATGGCATCGCTGCCGATTCACCCCCGACTCGCCCGTTTCATGCTGGAAGCTGAGACGTTTGAGATTGTGGAGGAAGCTTCCATTGCAGTCGCCTTGCTGACAGAGCGTGATCCCCTGAGAGGAATCCCAAGCCAGTCCACGGTGATCCACGACTGTGATTTGTCGGACAAAGTGGAACGGATGAAAACGATACTCAAAGATCAGCGTTCACCTCACCGCCACTTGCCAGCGATCAAAAACACGAAACGCATCGCCGAACAAATTCAGAGGGCAACCAGACAGCGTGCGGATACCGCTTCAACCACAGGCCCCAACGTGGTCACAGATCATCCGCTGCAACGCGCGCTGCTGTCTGCATTCCCAGACCGAGTAGCAAGACGCCGCGATGACGACCCCAGAAAGGGAGTGATGGTGGGCGGTCGCGGCGTTCGGCAAAGCAAACGCTCTGCAGCGATCCAGGGAGAATTATTTCTCTGCCTCGACATCGATTCACAAGGCAAAGAAGCGAGCGTTCACCTTGCATCTGGCCTGCAGCGTGATTGGCTTGACCCAAGTTTGCTACGGGAAATTGACGAGCCTTTTTTCAGCACAGACCTGTCTGCTGTGGTTGCTCGCCGGAGAACCTATTTCGCGGACTTGCTGCTTTCAGAAACACCAATTGGATGCCAAACCAATTCGGAAACCGCTGCAATTCTGGCAAAGCATGCCCGCCAGAACTTGGAACTCTGTTTCCCCCGCAGTAAAACAACCAACCAGTTCATTGAACGCGTACGATTTCTTTCACAACACATGCCGGACTTGGGAATCCCTGACTTGGATTCCCAGGCTATTGACGAGGCGCTGGTAGAGCTGTGCAAGACCCGAACCTCGTTCACGGAACTTACCAAGGCTCCTTGGTTGGATCACCTTCGCTGTCGTTATCAGTACGATCAAATGCGTTTGATCGACTTGCACGCGCCCGTGGCGATGAAAGTCCCTAGTGGCAACGAACACTCAATCAGTTATGAACAAGGCAAACCACCACGCATGGAAGTTCGCATTCAGGAACTATTTGGCTGGCAACAAACGCCGCGAGTTGCAACTCGTATTCCCGTTCAGTTACATCTGCTTGGGCCCAACCGCCGACCACAACAAATCACCGAAGACCTAGCCAATTTCTGGTCAGAAACTTACCTTCATGTCCGCAAAGAACTCCGCCGCCGATACCCGAAACACCATTGGCCCGAGGATCCATTGAATGCGACTCCCACCCGAAATGGTCTGAAACCCAAACACTGATTACCCTCATTACCAAATCATGACTCCGATCTGAACAGACAAAATCAGACACGCGGCAATCAGAAACAACGTCGTGAACAGACAATGCAACCAGTCAACGGCATGGCAGAAACAACACTCATTCAATTACGTGATGTATCACGCATCGACAGCAACAGTGGCAAGCAACTGCTGAATTGCCTATCCCTGACCGTGGGTGCGGGCGACCGGATTGGCCTCGTGGGCGCCAGTGGCAGCGGAAAATCGACGCTGATGCGAACCATAGCGATGCTTGACCCGTTCTCTGGAGAACTGCTGCACCGCGAAATCCTGATCACCGATGATGCGATCCCTTGCTACCGGCGTAAAGTCGTCTATCTATCCCAACGCCCTTTTTTCACAGACGGAACGATCGAAGAGAACCTTCGACTTCCATTTCAGTTCAAGTCGGCAAGAGCCAACGTGACAAGTCCGTCATATCGGCCAGATCTTGTAGCTTCCGAACTGGAGGCGTTTGAGCTAGCCCCAGAAATCCTGAGTCGTTCGTCCGAATCTCTGAGCGGTGGGGAACAGCAAATGATCGCACTCATCCGTGCTTTGATGATGGAACCGGAAATCCTGTTGTTGGATGAACCCACTGCTGCTCTGGACCCTGTTTCCCGTGACAAATTCGAAGCCAGAATCCACAGATGGCATGACGCATCCCACAATGCAACGAACAAAGTGCCGCAAGAAGAACGAGCATATGTATGGACAAGCCATGATCCAACGCAAATCGATCGGATGACGCAGCAGATCATCACAATGAATCAGGGGCACCTGACACAGATAACCCAAACAGCCCTTGGCACCCACGCTACTCGCAAAATCAACGGCCCCAAGAACGAACAGCAAAGTGAGCCTGCAGATGATTGACCTACAGACCCTCGCTTCAACAATGCCGAAATTCAACTGTGCGCATCTGCTCGGACAGCTTTTGGAACCGCGAGCCCAAGGTGACATCTCGCTGTCCTGGTTTGAAGTAGGCGTTGCGGCAACCCTGCTGCTGATCAACGCGATCATTTCGCTGCAACTCGGACTTGGCATTGCAAAACGAATTGCGACCAGTTCAGTGCGAATGACCATACAGCTGGCAATTCTGGGATTGGTTTTAAAGCAGATCTTTGAACTGGCACAGCCAGCGCCCGTGCTTGGATTGGCCGCCGTAATGACCGTGATAGCGGGGGTCTCTGCTGTCAAACGAATTGACCATCGCTACCCGACAATCTACCGAAATTCAATCTTTGCAGTATGGACCAGCGCATGGGTTGTGACCTCGATCACTGTCTTGCTCATCGTCCGTCCACAACCGTGGCACAGCCCACAAGTAGTCATCCCACTCTTGGGAATGGTGTTGGGAAATTCACTGACGGGAATCTCACTAGGACTCGATCGTTTCCTGAGCGAACTGAGAAACCGTCGTGGTGAAGTGGAGACGATGCTGGCGTTGGGGGCCACGCGTTGGGAAAGCTGCCGAGGTGTCTTCATTGAGGCCACACGCACGGCGATGATCCCCATTCTGAACACGATGTCCGTCGCTGGCATCGTCAGCATCCCCGGAATGATGACTGGACAGTTACTGGCGGGTGCCGAACCCATCGATGCCGTCAAGTATCAGATCATGATCATGTTTGTAATCGCAGCAGCGATTGCGATCGGAGTGGTTCTTTCGCTTTCGTTAAGCTACCGTAATGTGACGAATTCCCAGCACCAAATTGAATGGCAACGCATCCAACGTCCGTAGATCAACGCCCTACCACCACATCCATTCATCGCTCGATCGTTACCCTTGCCGTGTTCGCTACGTAACATTCAGTGCGTGCTGTTCAGGGCCTATGCATTAACTGAACTGGGCTAGTAAGTTTCCAACACGTCAAAACTGAAAGTAGACAAACGGTCGGAAATCCCGGGGCGCGTACAGCACCAAAGCCCAAATCATCACCGTAGTGAGAACCGGTGAATACCATGCATTGATCGGAAGTCGCATCGCACGCCGCAAAGGAGTGCACCACGCGGCATGTTCCAGGACACAGC
>JBPCVE010000015.1:0-41581 GCA_051010795.1 Rubripirellula sp. | reverse complement strand
GAAAAAGCTCCGGCAGCAGACGCTGAAAAAGCTACGGCAGCAGACGCTGGGAAAGCTCCGGCTGCAGACGCTGAAAAAGCTACGGCAGCAGACGCTGAGAAAGCTCCGGCTGCAGACGC
Source organism: Rubripirellula sp. (assembly GCA_051010795.1). GTDB lineage: Bacteria > Planctomycetota > Planctomycetia > Pirellulales > Pirellulaceae > Rubripirellula. Next base: position 41,462 of record JBPCVE010000015.1, on the reverse strand, counting down.
TGAGAAAGCTCCGGCAGCAGACGCTGAAAAAGCTACGGCAGCAGACGCTGAGAAAGCTCCGGCTGCAGACGCTGAGAAAGCTCCGGCAGCAGACGCTGAGAAAGCTCCGGCAGCAGACGATTCAGCTACTGACAAGTAGTCACTGTCCTTTTCAGGAACGATCCCATTTCAGACTTCACTGACCAGACGCCCTTGTCTTCCGACACGGAAGAAGACGAGTGCTCTCGTGGGGAGTCGTCTGACGTCTATCGCGAGTTCGTCGTTCCTGAATCCGCTTCGGGTCAACGCATCGACCTGTTTCTGACACAAAGTTGTGATGGATACAGTCGCACGCAGATTCGTGAGGCAGTACAGAACGAAGGCGCGGAACTGGATGGTCGCGTCATTCGTCCCAGCATCAAAATCCGAGCTGGTCAGAAGATCAGATTCCGCGTGCCGCCGCTGCCGAGTGACGACACCGTCCCTGAGAACATTCCTTTGGACATTCTGTTCGAGGATGATGGCCTTGTAGTCGTGAACAAACCTGCCGGCATGGTGGTGCATCCAGCGAGGGGGCACTGGAGCGGAACGCTGACGAGTGCTTTGGCATTCCGCTTCCAATCGTTGTCCGATGTGGGGGGTCCCACACGACCTGGCATCGTGCATCGTCTGGATCGTGATACAAGCGGAGCGATTGTGATCGCCAAGACCAATGCCGTTCATATCCACTTGGGCCAACAATTCCACGATCGCCTAGTACAGAAAGAGTACTATGCAATTACCGCAGGAAGAATTGATCGCGATCGCGACGTGATTGATGCTGCCATTGGCAGGCATCCGTATCAACGCGATAAAATGGCGATCCGGGAAGACCACTCAACCAGTAAAGCAGCATCGACTTTTTATGAAGTGTTATCACGCCACGGTCGATTCACTCAGGTCCGCCTGCGTCCCAAGACAGGACGCACCCACCAACTACGAGTCCACCTGTCTCACATTGGCTGCCCCATTATCTGTGATCGCCTTTATGCAGGTCACAGCCAAATTCATCCAGCGCAATTGCAAGGCAAAAGTGGTTTTGACTTGCCGACAGAGCAACCGATCTTGGAACGTCAGGCGTTGCACGCCCGCAGACTGACCATCGTGAATCCGCAGACTGGCAAGGAAATGACTTTCGAGGCCCCCATGCCCGAAGACCTCCAGCGGACAATCGACTGTATGGAACAGAGCCAGCAGAACTGAGTGCTGTACCAGCAATCGCAAGGCTCAACTGCGTCGCAGGGCCTCCAATACCAAGGCAGGGTCTCCAAACCAACGCCGGACAGACAACGCCTCACTGCTCTCCCTGACGGGCCCGACGGCATCCCGCGACATCCACTCGTCTGATCCAAACCGCTGCTCGCCGATGCGATTTTAACTCAGAATACGGCCCCGCCTAGCAGCTGCAGTTGCCGCAACCTTCGAGGCGTTTCTGAATAGCGAGCGAGGTCGGTGTGATCGCCAAACCGCCCAGTGCCGTACATCGATGTTCTCTCGGCATTCGTTCGGCCACAGCTTTTGCTGCCGCAATCGTTTCATCCAGCGGGATCACTGCATCAAATCCTGCCAGCGACATGTTGGCAGCCGACAATGCGTTGCTCACGGCCAACACGTTCTTGCCAAGACATGGAACCTCCACGCGATTCGCCACGGGATCGCAGATCAGCCCCAACATATTCTGCATGGACATTGACGCCGCTCCACACGCCATTGCAGCATCACCTCCCATGAACGTGACCAAAGCAGCAGCCGACATAGCAGAGGCTGATCCACCTTCAGCTTGGCAGCCTCCGACCTCTGCAGCAAAGCTCCAGTGGGTTGCAATGAAAACTCCAACCATACCACCGGCCAGCATTCCCTTGGCAATCTCACCATCACTCAGTTGCTGGCTTTCACCGATGGCAAGGCACGCCGCAGGAAAGGCAGCGCACGCTCCTGCCGTTGGTGCCGCAACGATGACGCCCATCGAGCTTTTCACTTCCATCAAAGCCGAGGTGTACAACACCATGCGATTCAGAATCCCACCATCCAGCAGCTGCCCCGAATCCATCGCTTTCTGAAACCCGCCTGACTGGAATCCGAGCACTCGATCCTCATAACTTGTCCCAGCCAATCCCTGATCAACGCTGCCACGAAGAATGCGAACGATTCCACACATCTTTTCGATCAACTCTGCTTCGCCCAAACCACTGCGTGCCGATTCATAGTGCAAAGCCAAATCACTGAGAGAAAGCGAACTTCGATTATTCTTATCGCATTCACGTTCAGCGTATTTCAACATGGCGTCACAAGTCTGAAACGGAACCTGCAACTCCTTTCGCGATCTGACGGGCAATACTGCGGTCGCGTGATCGAGTTGCTTGATGGTGTCCTCAGAAATCAACGCATTGATCCGCTCACGTGCATATTGTTCCTGCCCCTGAACATGCACCAACGTCACGTCATTGCCAGCAGAAATCGTCACCTGATCCGCACCCAATTCATCACACAGCGTTTGCGAATCCAGATCTGCAAGCTGTTCGTTACCCCACACCAACGTCTCGTCGAAGTCACCGCCAATGGAAACTTCAGCTCCATTGATCTCGACAACCTCAAACATTCCTCCCCCGGTCGAAATCGCAATCACTTCTAATTGACGGGCTTCATTCTTCAGAGTCAAACGATAAGTATTCGGATGCGGGTCGCCGTAATCACCATATTCAAACTGCAGATCGATGCCGGATTTTTTTAACCATTCGCCGGAAGCAGGCAATCGATCGTCATCAGCTTCCCAGCCAAGCAAACCACCAAACAACCCCATATCAGAACCTTGACTCTGATGCGTTGCGGGCAAAGAACCTGCAGTGTCAAACTGAACCAGCACCTGATCGATTTCACCCTGCATCAGATCGCGAGCAATCCGACCGATCCGCAAAGCAGCAGCACAGTGGGAACTCGATGGTCCCCGCATCACCGGTCCAACCACATCATTAAAAATGCTGACAAGCACAGCGACCTCTCGTTGCAACGTATTGAGTGACAAAGCGACATCATTTTCACGCAGCGTTATTCCCCCGCGCCAAGGAAATCACACCACCCCCGCCATGCTGCGTCAACACCTTGTTTCAGTTTCACCTCTCAACAGAGAGTCAGATTGGCTCCGCAGCAGCTAAAACCGCGGCAAAACGGGACAGGAAGAAATCGCGTTCTCGCTTTACACATTCTCTTCTGCATTACTGTGAAACCCCCATCCCCCTCGAGAAACGCGTCATCATCGTGCGGAGCGGGTCGGCAGGGTCTCGGGTTGCAACCGTGACGCGAGCCCCTGTCTGCCACGGCGGATTGACCGCGAAATCTAAGACGCATGGTCCAGCTTCTTTGCGGCACAGCCCCGCAGCGACCCTGAGCGTACTCAACCACTTTTGTTGCTGAATCACCACAAATACCAAATAAATCTGGACGGGTGCGTGATCACTTTTTCCCTGCTGGATGAAATTATTGCCGACTACGGTCAGTCCCGCCGCCTGCAAAACATGATTTGGCTGGAGAAGATAAAACGATTCTGCCGATCATCCGGAGTGGAGGGCGGAAGAGGCACGCGCTTAACAGTGGTTTCGCGGTCTTCCACAAATTGAATTTGCGCACTGACAATGTTCAGCAGAAAGAGATCGGACCATGCGAATTTCGTTAAGACGCGTCACTGCCGTGATAGCAATGGCAGCGGCAGGAATCACCCAGACACCCAACCTGCAAGCACAGCGGCCAGTCGTCCCTGGCACAGGTTCCGAGATCGTGGGCGTCGCAGATGACTTCGAGGACCCCGAGTGGAATTACATCCCTCGAAATCCGAAGAGCACCGAAGACATCGACGAAAACCAGCGAGGGCCGATGGGACGCACCACCAATGGCCGGTGGTATGAGGGGATCAAACGCGGTCACCCCGACATTGTAAAACGCGTTCCCACTCCTGCTGGCGGTTTACCAGAAAGCAGCGGCTCAATGCTGTTGCAGTCCAAATTTACCGGCATTCCCAATAAGCCATCAGGCAAGATGGGGCAAGATGATTTTGTTGCCAATGTGCAATATCGCCTGCGCCGCAAACTGAAGGTATCAGAGGTTCCCAGCGTGACCACGCGTGTCTTCTTGCCCCCCGTCTCGGAGTGGGAAAATCGCACCGGACCGCATTTCGGATTTCGGCTTGCGCTTGAGACCACAGCAATGATCGACAAAGAATCTGGCATCGGATTTTTCAAACGTACCACACGGGAAATGGGCAACGAAATCTACTGGCCTGGTATGTTCATCGAATTCGAGAACAAGAACCAAACCAAAAAAGAAAACGATTACGCAACCATTCGCATCCGTGGAGACCGTCGTGGAAAAGACTTTACCGGTCCCCAAATCACCAGCACAGGATGGTGGACGCTTGGCATGAGTGTTACCCCCGACGGTATGGTGCATTACTATGCTTCACCGGGCGTCGATGACTTGACTGAAGATGATTACATCACAAGCCAGTTCCCCTACGACTATCGGGCGGAACGGTTCAGAACCTTCTTCTACAATGTTTGCAGCGCCAACGATGGCAAACGTTGGAGCACTGCATTCGTCGTGGACGATCCCAAAGTATTCGTCTTACGCCCCGCCAGCCAGCTTGCAACGAAACCCAGCGAGTCAACCCAACGCTGATCTCAGGCACCCAACCAGTACAACAAACACAGCCCAGCCGCCTTCGCGGATGGGCTGTTTGCGTAACAGGCAAGTTGTGGCACCACAATCGCATCCGTAGGCTATCTGTATTAGCCAAAAACAAATCCCCCACCCCGATCCAACTCTCGACCCGATCCAACTCTCGACCCGATTCAACTCTCAACCCGATGGCCATGAAAGCAAGCGTTCTGATCAATTGCCCCATTCATACGGCATTTGCACTCACCAACGACCACGTCACCGACTGGAGTAGCATTGTCAAAGAGGAAGAGATACTGAACCTCACTCCGGACAAAATTGGATCCACCTTCCGAACGGTGACAACGGAGCATGGGCGGGAGATGACATTCGATGGCGTGGTCACAGCCTACACACCACCCTATACAAGCGGCATTCGGATGGAAGGCAAAGCATTCAGCCTGACGGCAGACTACAAATTCGAGGAAGTACCCGAGGGCACACGTGTCACCCAGACATCAACGGTGACCGGAAAGGGATTATTCAGAATCCTAATCCCACTCATGGCATTTTTGATGCACAAGTCGAACTGCCAAGCTCTTCAAAATGAGTTGAATCAGCTAAAGCAATATTGCGAAGCATCGGTGGATTCAACGGCACAATAAATGCCGACTATCAGCTGCACGACGCACGTGCCTTCTGCATATTTTCCATGCTCTCCGTCACCAACCTCTCAACACCGGGGTTGTAATCGAATACCTCAACGCTGACCCAATCGGCGTACCCGATATCCTGAAGAGCTTGAAAGATCGGCACAAAGTCGACGTCTCCCATCCCGGGGCCCTGGCGGTTCGGATCATTCGCATGAAAATGGATCATGGCATCGGCATTATCCCTGATGATCTGCTGGACAGGAGTTTCCTCATCACTCATTGCCTTGACATCGAGATGCAGCTTGACCTGCTCACTATCGATCATTCCCTGCAACTCCCGTGCTTTGGCAGCAGTGAGTAGAAAGTTACCCTCCTCGTGCCCTAACGGCTCCAATGCAATCTGCACCTGCAACTCTTCCAGTACGGGCACAGCTGCTCGAATCACGTCAGCAGCATTCGCCATGGCTGATTCCATCGACTGACCCTCGGGCACGTTGCGCTGCTGCGGCGAGCCAAGCACCATCACCTTGCCTCCGAGATCATGACACAGCCGCGCGAGATCGCTGATGTAGCTTGCAGTTCGTTTTCGCACATCACCATCCATAGTTGTTAAATGCAACCCTTCTGTTTTTGCTAGAAGCCAATGCAAGCCAGTCACTTCAAAACCGGCTGCCTCAACCTGTTTTCGATAAGCGTCTCTGTCGCCGGCACTGAACGAGCAAACGTCATCTGTCAGCATAAATGGAGCCACTTCCCAGCCGGAGTAGCCGACTTCACGAGCATAGCCCAACGCTCGCTCAAGTGGCCAATCACCAAACGTTTCATTACAAATTGCATATTTCATGATCTGATATTTTTTGGAGGAGTTGAAGAAGACAGCTGCCGGGGAATAATCCCACATAAAACGGGGGCCGGCCAACTGCGATTCTGACATCACGACCCAAGGTTGAACATGCAATGCCGAGCCGGAACGATATGGCGGAGATGGCATACGATTTTCAACCACGAACCTGGCGAAACATCGACGATCTCACTTGGGCTTTGGCGAAACTTCCATCGTTCTTGTTTCGCTGAACGCCAACTGCGTGTCAAGCTTCCCAAAAGCGATTTCCTTAATCACAACTGCCACTTTGGGTGTACTTTCACCACACTTGGCGAGCACTCCGATGTTCACAGTCTGCCCTAACCACGGGGTAAAAACCCCGCTTCCAGAAACTGCCTTGTTTCCAGATTGCGCAATCCAACGAAATCGCTTGCTGTCCTTACTATCGCGGCTGATAGCAAACACCATGCCCTTTCCTTTCGCACTGGCAAGCTCTCCCGCTTTTACATTGTTGATTATCACCTCAACCTTGGGAGATGCGGCGCGGAGTATTAAACGCACTCCCCCTACAGTCAGCCCAACTCGCACACTTTTGGCTGCGCCACTGTCAAAAGTGGTTTCCACAGCAACCATATCCCCCAAGCCCAACTTCTTACGTTTGAGCAAAAGTGTGGCGATCTTCCCGGTTGGTTTTGTGGGCTGGACGACTAAGTTCCCCTCCGCAGCAACGAAACCTGATTTCAGATTGGCGTCACCGAACATTTGGTTCAACGGCATTTCAAACTTGCTGGTAACCTGTAAACCGTCGCGCCAATTTTCTGGCAAATCAATCACTTCGTATCCCGGAAGCTCGCCTTGGTCTTCCTGTTTTTTATCAACCTCGCCCTTGCTGCGACTACCGCTCGGGCGCATTGCATTTTCAGGCCCCTTCGCTGATTCCATCGAAAGCCCGCCTTCTGCCAACATCAGCTCAAGTGAGCTTTTTCCAGAGGACCGGTTTTTTGGATTTTTGGGAGCCCGAGGCATGACACCATCTCGAGCGGAACTACTGGAATCGCCACCACCTCCCCGTTTCACCACCGGTGCAGACCGCTTTGATTTGCCCGACTTCGTTTGCCGTGACTCAGGCACTGGAGCAGCGACGGAAGCAACTCGTTTCGCTTTGCTATTGTTGAAGTAGACAAACCCAATTGCACCGAGGAACAACACCGAAGCGGAGAGTACGTGAACTCTCCAATCGTTCAAGAGCGATTTTTTTCGTAACGGGCGGTAAGGCTGACCCTCCGCCGCTTCCTCACCGCTGGAAGCCGAATCCGAACTCGACGCTTCATTCTGCGAGACAGTGTTTTGTTCAACCGGTGGAACAGGCAACGGTGGCGGCTCAGGGTTCGAATCCTCCACTTGCAAAGATTCGTCGTATGCCTCCTTCGCTTCTGATCCCAAAAGTGTCCGCCGAGCTTTGGCAACTTCGCTTAACAGCTTTTGCACAGACTCACGATTGGGTCCCGCCGCCATAGGGTGCAGGTAAGCCGTCGTTTGTTTCGCAGCGGCATCAATGGTCGCTAAGTCATCTTCAAAATCATCGAGACCTAGCAGACGGTAAAACGTCGGCGGCTGGTCCTCTGGCGGTATTTCCAACCATTCCCAATAGGGGTCAAACATTTCAGGGGAATCTGACATTTCATTGATTTGTTGAGGCGTTACAGACCAGCAGACATCCTTGCGGGCTCGCCTGCTTCCAAGATTCTACACTCCCTCGCAGGTTAATACTGCCCTTGAACAGCTTGCCGCTGAGCAATGAGCCAAGTGCGTGAGATTCCACTCATATGACCGCTTCAACCTGCTTTCCCAATCTACCACGTCCCGGTCAAAATGCTGCGGCACAAACAGGCCTTTGACCACGGATCCGACCAGAGCAGGCTCAGGTACTACCTGAGATTTGATCCAACAATTTTTTGTATTTCGGGTACCAATTGCTTTTCTTGTCCATGGTTGCGACCCTTCTCGACAAGGCCTGCTCAACTTCAGCCAGCTGCCGCATCTGCTCGCCTGCATCCTTGATTTGCGCCGCTAGCTGATACCGACACCAAAACAGGTTGTACTGAGCCAAAGCTAGCTGCTCCGCGTGGCGAGGCGTGCCCGAGGCAGAATACATCGTCGCGTGAAGTGTGGTGACTAATTTCCCCCACCCCCAAATCGGCGAGAAACCGCTGGGTCCCTCGATCGCCGCCAATAAATCGCTCGACCGCTCGTATTCAACCGCCACTTGCTGCAAGCACTGAGCCGCTGCGATCTGGAGCGTGAACACATTAGGCTCGTTAGCCAGCATGTCTTCGATTTGCTTGAGCGATTGCATCACTTCTCCAGAACGCCTCAACAATTCAATCCGCCGTAACTGAGCTGATTGCAGCGAGTCTTTCGGAAAGTCATTTCTCTTGATGGCAACAGCAAACAATTCTGCTGCCAACTTTGCCGCCTCTTCAGCTAATTCGTCATGACGACGCTGTCCGCCAGAACGCATGTGCTCGCCCACCTGAGCCCACGATTCACCAAGCCAGAGAACAGTCGCCGTGGGCACGGCCGAGGCATCTCCCATGATGCGATTGGACATTTCCTGAGCAGCATCGAAGTCCACCTTCTGAACCTCGTCTGCCTGCTTTAAAGTTTTAAACGCTGACTTCAAGATTGATACTCTTCGTCTAGCCATCTCCTCACCGGAATCACCCACTAACCGTGCCAAGTCTTCAATCGCTTGTGTCGCTCCCTTGGCATCACCCTGCTCATTGCGTGCATGAAACAGAACATCGTAGAGCTGGCGAGCCACTGCCTCGTCAATCAGTACTTGCGATTCATCATCGTCCTCTTCACGGACCCGAATGGATGACAGCAAGGCCGGCGGTGCGTCCATCAACCATTCCTCGGCCTTTTCAGGACTTCCACCAGTCAAATCTATTTGAGCCAGCGCCAACCGCGCATCGACGTGGATGACCATCAGGCCCGCATCATCTTTTTCCACCAAGCGAAGCCCCTTTGCTAACCGTTGCTTGACTCGCTTTCGAGCGTCAGGGCTGATCATCTTTCCCGTCACTGCTTGCTGTTGCCGCAAGCCATTCCATTCTGCCATGCCACTAGCTAGTGCTGCCGCTCCGTACTGCTCCGAAGATTGCGAGATGTTTTCATAAGCACGGACAGCGTGCTGAGGTTGATTAAACGCCTCATACAAATACCCGATGTTCATCCAAATCAGATCATTCTGACTTTCCTCTGGCCATCGTCGCTGCAAGATTTTGGCGACTTTCTCCATCTGCCTCAATTCACCGAGGTCCTCCGCATCACCCCAGTGCAAATCACTCAGTTCCTGTGTTGCTGCAAGCGCAATCATCCCAGCTTCTTTCGTCGAAGGATCAGCGACCTCACCCCAGCGAACGACCGCTTCCCCCATCACGGCAGCTTCGGGAAGCATTCCAGCTTTTAGATAAAGAAATGCCAATAAATACCTTGTCGTTGCAGTCTCCTTCTTTGCCGACTTTGCCACTGCCAATTGGTGGACCTGCTCAATCAGTCCCATGGTGCGACCGATGGCCTGCTGGTACGCCTCCACGTCACTTGGTGATCCTGAGGTGTCAGCTTGTTCCTTCAACTTTTGCACCCTTCCATATTTCTCAAATGCCGCTTCCATAGCACTTTGCAAAGAAGAAAACGTTGACTTTGACTGCTGAACCGAGATCCGATCGCGTGGTTCCTTTTTTGTGGGCAAAGCATAAATCGTGGCCGCAGGAAGCCGGTAACTGCCACTCGTACGATTGTCTCCAGAGACACCGCCTTCAGTAACATCGCCCAACTGGACAGACGAAACCGTGGTTATCGGTAAACCACTCACACCCAGATTCCCGGAACCGGAATCCGACCCATCACCGGCGATCACCATACTGCGTTTCAACTCTGGGCCCCTGTCGGGTTGCCTGCCATTGAACATTTCAGATTGCTCTGCAGCCTTGGAGCGATTGGCTCGCTTTTGGGAGGGTGGTTCTCTGAGCAGGAACATGACAACTGCAGCGACCAAGAACGCGGCAACCGCCAAAACTCCCAAGGTCGATGCAAGATTTAACTTTGCCGGCGGCGTCTTTCTTGCCTCGTTTCCGACATCAGATACTACTTCCCGAGCCTTTCCACGCTGTCCCATATTCTCGAACGCGTCAGTCTCGAACGCGTCATGGGAAAGACTTCCGGACCGCAAAAGAGTCCCGTCGTCTCCATCGGGAGAGGCAGCTGAACGGTCAGTTCCCGTTTCCCTGTCGACCGACGTGATCTTCTTTGACTTGGTTACCTTGTCAGGCTCAGCGTTATTGGCAGCGCCGGTACCTTTGGCCGGAGAAGTGGCGGGAGAAGTGATTGGTGCCGGATGTCTCTTTGGCTCAGGGCTCAGATCTGTTTTTCTCTGCTGTTGCCATTCCGCATTCGCTCGCGCAGCCAATTTGCGGTTCCCGACTGGCAACCGCAGCATGACGCTCGGCACACACACAGCATGTCCACAATCAACTTTGACCTCTCGTCCAACGTCGGCTCCACGCACTTGATGATCAATTGCACAATCCCGGCACCACATCTCAAACACATCGAGTGAACGGGTGTGACAGGCAAAGAGAGCAGCCCCGCATTCACATTCCATCAAATGGCCGATGTCATCCTCATCCAACTCATATTCCGTCTTGCATTTTGGGCACGTCGCAACACGGTTCATACAACTTTAACTTTCATTTAACGAGCGTAGCATGGATGGGGACAACAGACGCAGGCTACTTCAGTTTTGGTTTGGTCGGCAACTTCACGCCCCAGATCGGACCACGCGTCGTATTTCTTTGCCGTGGAAATCTCTTTGCGATCACAAGAGCACCGCCAGCCACCCCCACCTCTTTGTAAGTCCCCCCATTACTCTTCGCAAGTTTCTGAAAGCCGGTGGCGTCTTTGGGTTTGACTTCCATCCCCAGGGTGTGAAGTGGAATCTTTCTCTGGGGGCGTGAGGCAAAGAAACTGGAGGCTTTGTCGGTGAAGGCACCGTCACCCAACACAAAAATCACGTCAGGCTTCAAAGCAAAAGCAGCTGAGATCGCTTCCTTACCATTGGTTTTCAGGCACAACTGAACAGTCTCCAACCAAGATTTCAATCGTTGTTTATTTCGGCTGGTTGCGTTAACCAAATCCGTCGCTGGTTTAGGATGAAACAGGGGATACGCGGTGTCACTGTAAAAAATCACATAGAAGCGCTGCCTTGCAGTCAGTTGCGCAACCGCTTTTAGCAATTCATTGAGCGCTGTCTCGAATCGTCCTTTGGTCATACTGTTGGAGTTGTCGATAACAAAGACGTAGTCTACCGCTGAGACTTTGCTACCGAAGAAAGCCGGTTTACTTTTGGGTGCTGCCTTTCCTGTTCCTGAAGCAGCCGCGCTGGCAGGCGGCTTGATGGCAGCTCCGCTGATCGATTCCATGAAGTTCGGTGCCGTTACGGTCTCAGCACGGACCACCTCTGTAGGAGCAGGTGACTCTGATGCTTCAGCATCAGTTGGCTCGGTCACTTCCAGTGGTGTCGGTTCGATCACCACTTCTTGAATTGGATTCTCTGATGGCGGCGATGATGTGATAACAAGCCCCTTGACACCATCTTCTTCAACGTCGATGAACAGACTGGCCAAGATCAACAGCACGGCCACGTGAACCACCAGACTGACACTGCTGCCGCGCAACTGCCCCATCAACCCCTGTCGTCGCTCCTCAATCCAGAATTTCATCCGCAGCAGGTACCATCGCCAGCCCTCCGTATCATCCAGCTGCTGCTGCTGCAACTCACGTTCAACCTCTGCCTCGGCGTCTGACTGATGAAGGCTTTCCATCAGCCTGGCCGCATCAGGAATATCATCACCAACTTGACTGCGGGCACCTGCGGGCGGCATGACCACCGGATTGACGGAGTCGCTCGGCGGTCTCCCCCGCTGCTCCATCACAGAACCAACCGGATTCTCCCCGCGTCGTTGCGACCATTCAGCACGTTCTCGCGTCAGCAAATCATGAAGCCCATCTGCCTCTGCCGTCTGAACGTCTTCGACTGGAATTTCAAACAGATACTGCCCGTTGCCGACCAGCGTTTGAGCAGATGCAACCGGACACGACAGCCCCTGAGCCACAGCCTGAGGCAGTTGCTCCGACGCGATTTTATATAATTCATTGCCGTTGGTAACGGTAATTAAAGATCGCTCATCCATCGCAAGCTCCCTGACTTTTGACTCTTGACTCATGTTTCAAGACATCGCTTTGATCAACGCTTCGTCATCTCACTCACCTTTTGATTTACCCCGTTTGCTCTTCTTTTTTGGCGGTTGCGCCTTCTTGGGCGGCTGCGACAAGTTGAGATGAATCGCAGGAGCAGGCGTCCCTGATGCCGGTGCATTCTGATTACTAAAGAATGCATCCAGGGCCGCCCCATCAGCCTTACCCTGTGGCTCGGAAAGTTTCTCGAGAGCACTGAAATCCGGCATTTCCTCTGACATAGTCGCCGGCTTGCTCTCCGGTTCTGAAGCACCGTTCTTGTCTTGGGAAGCTTTGGCAGCGACTAACTTCGCTGTTTTTGACGGAGCTGGATGAGGTGAGGGCTGAGGTGAGGGCTGAGGCTCTCCAGAAGTTGCCTTCTTTTTCCGCGACGGCGGCGCAGCTTTCCCGGGCTCTGACTTCGGCCCAAGCGATTCTGCGGGTGATTTCCCGGCAGACTTGTTTCCCGAACCACCAGCGTTAGCCGGCAGAGGAGTGACGGAAGACGACTGATCTGTGGAAGCAGCCGTCTCGTTGACGACCTTACGTTTGAGCTTACGCTTACTCGGCGGGCCGTCAGACTTGAGATTCTCGATACTGCTTGGCTTGCCTTGAGCGGTGAAGATTTCGGGGGGGCCAACGTTGTTCGCCTTTTCTGTTTTGCTCGTCTGTTCTGACCTGATTGGCGGGGGCGTGACAGACTTGATCTTTGATGTTTTGGTTTCTTCCTTGGGTGCCAGATTCAGACCCGGAAAAATCTCTTCATCAGAGTCTGCGGCACTTGCGTTCGAATCGGTATCCTCCGCTTCACCGGGCTCTTCCTCCCAAGCTTCGAGCAACTCTAACTGCCCGTCGTCATCTGCCCCTTCTTGATCCTGACTGGCTTCTGCCTCTCGCGCAAGCGTCTCCTCGGTGATCCCCGCAGCCAACAAAGCGGTCCATTTCTCCAACACCTCTTCGGACAGACCAGCAGCACGATCCATCGTCATCTCTGCGACTTGCTTGAGGGTGGGCAAGTTTGCGCTAACCACCAGCCTCCCATCCTGTGAATAATCGAACAGCACATCCACAAACGTTCCCTTGGGCGTTCCCCTAGGCAAGTCATCCACCAGGCATTTGCCGATTCGGGTCGCATTGCGTCCCCGGTCGTCTCCCCCTTCGACCACCTCAACCTTGACATTGCGTTGCCCATCTTCATGAGTTCGAAAACGGATGCTTTTGCGAGCCGGAAGTGATGTATTTCGCTTGATCATGATTTGACGTCGCGGATCTCCGGTCGCGGGGTCAACCGCCAGCACACCCAGGTCATGAGAGTTAACATTCGTGACTGACACGCCGGCAAAAGACTCGCACTCGTGCCCCAGTCGAATACCGGCGTAGATGGCGGCCCCATGCGCGACTGCTTCGTCAGGCGAAAGCGAGCGGTCAATTTCCAGATTGCTCAGTCGACTCAGTTCATCATGAATCATGGGCATCCGTGTAGAACCGCCAACAAGGATCAAACGCGTGAGATCACTCCATTTGACATCAGCTTCATCCAATACCAACTCAACGGTCATGAGCGTACGCTCAAGCAGATCTTCCGTCAGTTCTTTGAATGTTTCGCGATTCATATCAGGACGAATGCGTTTCCCCTGATAACCAAAAGCGATCGGAACCGACTCACGCTGAGTCAGGGCATGCTTGATCTGATTCGCCTTCCGCAACAAGAGTTGTTCTGCAATGGGGTCATCGCGAAGATCGTCTCCATGCTCCTTAATCCACGCCTCGGCAATAAAATCGACGACACGCCGATCCCAGTCAATTCCTCCCAAGTAGACATCACCATTGGTTGCGATCGTGTGATACTTGCGATTTTCTATTTCCATGACCGTGACGTCGAATGTGCCACCGCCCAAGTCATAAACGAGCACGCGTTCTTTTGCAGAAGCCGCACCTTGGGCCGACAGAAACCCTTGCTGCACACCGTAACAAATAGCCGCTGCTGTTGGCTCATTGATGATATCCAACACCTCCAGACCTGCCAGCTTACCGGCATCCTGGGTTGCTTTACGGCACGGTTCATTGAAGAAGGCCGGCACAGTGATTACCGCCTTCTCCAGTTCACCGAGCTTCAACTCAGCATCTTCCTTGAGCTTGGTGAGGATCAAAGCTTGTAAGACCTCGGGCGGCAACTTTGCGCCGCAAATCGCATTTCGGAACACCTGTTCGCCCACATCACGCTTCGCGAACATGGCCAGTCGCTCAGGTTCTTCAACTCCTGCCTCAACAGCCTCAGCACCAATCACGGGGTTGCCACGGTCAAAGAAAATGACACTGGGCGTCGAAAGTCCACCCTCAGAGTTACGGATCGTTTCGGGTCTCCCCGTCGAATCAACAAATGCGACGGCAGAATTGGTCGTGCCTAAATCGATCCCAATAGCCGGATGCGAACGCTTCATATTTTCAATATCAGAGAAGGAAGAGAAGAGTATGCAGAATCATCCTGATCATCTGCGAATGCCACACGGGTGTCGAAATCCCATGTCGATTTTAGCGACACTCTTGCCACCTAATCCAAGGTTCGCCGGAGCGTCGCTGTCGAGCGACGTTAGTAATGATACAAGGACACTGACGTGTTTCCAAAAGTCAAGTAAGTACCTAAGGGCTTGATGATTCACTAATTCACAGCTGTTCAGTATAACCCAACCATGACTTGGGTTTGGGGGATAGCGGATAAGCAAATGAGACGGAACCTAAATGTTACGGCAGCAGAGTTACAGCAAGGACACATGCAGAGAAGCGATTCACCGCTCTTCACTCAAAGCATCCCCCCCAAAAAAGAAGGGAAGCCCAAGAATGCCCAAATCCTGCCCGCCAGCAGCCTGCCCGTCAGTTGTGCGAATCGGAGATTGAATTTCGGGGTAGCCGGTGCTCCCGACACAAACGCCCATCTGGAATCGGAAAATGCGATAATTTTGGGCCTCGATCAGCTTCATCCACCCCTGTCAATCAGAATTCGATCATCCAAGCCCCGCCTCAAACGCTTGGTAGGGACAATTGCCGAATGTGGCTGAACAACTGCTTTCGCAACCTTAATACGTGCTGCGGCGCTTGAATGCCAGGTTTGAATATGACTGCAAACCGCAAACGGCAGCCCCAATCGTGTGGGTGTCACCTCCCAAGTCAACGTATTTAACCTGTATTACCACAGTCCCAGATCAAAGCGTAAATTTTCAAAATTCTTTGCTTCAATCCTAAAAGCAAGTTTAACCGGTACGAACTTCACTAACTGTCAATCAGTTATGAAGTTACGGCAGCGAAGAGCCCTACACCACGAGTGAGTCTGACCCTCGAGACCTTTGCGTAAAGCGTTCCGGAATAACACTTTAAAGATTTATTCAGAGAAGTGTTTGACATGGCCGATTCTATCCCTAAGATTCCCCAGTCGCCCACATGTAGTCACCGCCAGACGGCAAACCTACTAGGGGTAGTGCTTTCAATACTGACTGCAAGATGCACGAGTATTCGGGGACCCAACGCGTCGAACGACACGGTTCCTAACAGTTCGTCATGCTTCGGGACAGGACGGCAGTCGACACTTGTACATGATATTTTTAGAATGGTCGGTTTTGGTGCTTCGCGAGGATTGCGAATCAATCTTGGCACCTTTGATCGCCCCAAGGATGAACTCATAGGAGTCTTAGAGCAATGGCAACGGTTCTGTATGCACGTACCTCGGCCGAGGTCGCTGGCGATCCAGCGTTAGAAAAAGTCAACACTGAGTACGGCGTGGAATACGCGAGGGCTCGCTTCGGCCGCAAACTTCGACAGAGCGGGAATGGCTTGAAGATCGAGTCGAACTTTTGTCCCGACGACGACAAGACCCCATTCGACACCGTCGGCTGGGAATTGCGAAGCGCGGCAATCAAAGACGAATCCGGCAATGCCCTGTTCGAGCAAAACGATTGCGAGATCCCGGCTCAATGGAGCCAACTGGCGACGAACGTTGTCGTTTCGAAATATTTTTACGGTGATCCCAACAGCACCGAAGAGCGAGAGCGTAGCGTCCGGCAACTCATTCACCGTGTGACACGGACGATCACCGACTGGGGTTTGGCCGACGGATACTTTGACAGCCCTGAAGACGGCGACCGTTTCTACCGCGATTTGACTTGGCTGTGCTTACACCAGCATGGCGCATTCAACAGTCCCGTCTGGTTCAACGTTGGCCTGCACGCTCAGTATGGAGTGGTCGGTGACAAATGCAACTGGCACTGGGATGCCGTCTCAGGCGAGACCGCGCAGCCCGAAAATCCCTACGAGTACCCGCAGGGCTCCGCATGTTTCATCCAAAGCGTCGATGACAACATGGAAGACATCATGCGTCTTGCCTGCAGCGAGGCGATGCTGTTCAAATTCGGCAGCGGTACTGGTACCGACCTGTCAACGATCCGTTCGCAGCGGGAAAAGCTTTCTGGTGGCGGAACACCATCAGGTCCACTCTCATTCATGCGTGTTTACGACTCCATCGCTGGCGTCGTGAAGAGTGGCGGCAAGACGCGACGAGCCGCCAAGATGCAGTCTTTGAAAGTCTGGCATCCAGATATTCTGGAATTCGTCGAGTGCAAATGGGCAGAGGAAAAGAAGGCTCATGCCCTAATTCGCGAAGGCTACGAGTCCAACTTCAACGGCGAAGCTTACAGCAGCGTCTGCTTCCAAAACGCCAACCTGTCCGTACGACTCACCGACGATTACATGGAGTCGGTTCGTGACAACAAGCAGTGGCAAACACGTTGGATCAGCGATAAATGCGAGAGTGACGCACCAACTTATGACGCCAAAGAGCTTCTGAACAAAATGGCTGAGTGTGCTTGGAACTGCGGCGATCCCGGAGTTCAGTACGACACGACCATCAACCGCTGGCACACTTGCCCCAACAGTGGCGAGATCAACGCGTCGAACCCTTGCAGTGAATACATGTTCCTGGACGACACGGCATGTAACCTTGCTTCGATCAACCTGATGAAGTTTGTGGGTCCAGACGGCTCATTCGATACTGAGCGTTTCCGAGCGAGCTGCCGCCTGTTCCTGATTGCGCAAGAAATTCTCGTCGACCACGCCAGTTATCCGACGGAGCCGATCGCCCGCAACAGCCACAAGTTCCGTCCACTTGGTTTGGGATATTCCAACCTTGGTAGCGTTTGCATGACGCGGGGCATCGCGTACGACTCGGATGCAGCTCGAGGCCTGTGTGGTTCATTGACCTCACTGCTTCACGGTGAGGCGAATCGCACCAGTGGTGAACTTGCGAGCGTTGTTGGTCCGTTTGACGGCTACGCCGAAAACGAGAAACCAATGCTCAACGTGATGCAAATGCACCGCGACGCCTGTAACAGCATCGATGACAATGGCCCGGCAGAACTGAAAGAAGCTGCCACCAAGCTCTGGGACGATGTTCTGGAAATCGGTGAAAAGTACGGTTTTCGAAATGCACAGGCCACCGTGCTTGCCCCTACTGGAACCATCAGCTTCATGATGGACTGTGACACAACAGGTATCGAGCCAGATATCGCTCTGGTCAAATACAAGCAACTTGCCGGCGGCGGCATGCTCAAAATTGTCAACCAGACCGTCAGCTTGGGTCTCCAGAAACTAGGCTACAGCCAAGAGCAGATCGCCAACATTCTGAAGCACATCGATGACAACGACACCATTGAAGGTGCAGCTGACATCAAGGATGAGCACTTGCCTGTTTTCGATTGTGCATTCCAGCCAGCCAATGGGGTCCGAAGTATCCCATGGCAAGCTCACGTCACCATGATGGCAGCAGCACAACCGTTCCTGTCAGGTGCGATTAGCAAAACAGTGAACATGCCCAATGACACAACCCCCGAAGATATCGCGAACGCCTACTACTGGGGTTGGGAACTTGGACTCAAGGCTGTCGCAATCTACCGCGATGGTAGCAAGCAATCGCAACCTTTGAACACCAAGGCTGACGACTCCGAAGCAGAAGCAAATGCGTCAGAAGTTGTCACAGAAACGGTTGAAAAAATTGTTTACAAGCCACGACGTGAACGACTTCCTGACACCCGCCAGAGTGTCACGCACAAGTTCACGATTGCTGGGCACGAGGGTTACCTTTGTGTCGGACTTTACCCCGACGGCAGGCCTGGTGAGATTTTCATCACGATGGCCAAAGAGGGTTCAACCATTGGTGGAATCATGGACAGTTTTGGAACTGCCCTGTCGATCGCGTTGCAGTACGGCGTGCCGCTGGAGGTTCTTGTCAACAAGTTCAGCCACACTCGCTTCGAACCGATGGGACACACGTCCAACAAAGACATCCGAATTGCCAAGAGCGTGGTCGATTACATCGCCCGCTGGCTCGGCCTGACTTTCATGAGTGGCCATGACCACATGCCCACCACGATTGACAATACCAACAAGGGCAATGGCTCAGAGGTTGCACCTGCTCCGGCCAGCTCTGTGATGGATGGACTCAAAGAGGATGCCGGTGCAGCTGTCGCACTTGCGGAACGAGCAACTTTGCTCGCAAGCATTAGTGAGACCAGCAACGGCAACGGCTCAACCACACCCGCTGCAGAAACAGATGGCGAAGACAATGGACAGGGCGACCAATTTGCCCGCTTCCAGATTGACGCTCCGTCATGTGACAACTGTGGCAGTATCACCGTCCGAAATGGCAACTGCTATCTGTGCCACAACTGCGGAAACAGCATGGGATGCAGCTAAGCAGCCCCGAACTGCGAACACTAGTTTCGATAGTCTGAACCCCAACCTGAATCCCATAGGAGGATTCAGTAACGGTGGGTTCGAAAAGAAGCTGCGTTGACGTTCATTCGATTAAACTAAGAACTCCCCGTGGAAATTCGCGGGGAGTTTTTTAATGCCCAAACGAACCATCACAGATTTGCGCGACCTGATGCGGTCTGGTGCGGTCTGGTGCGGTCTGGTGCGTCACAAACTCAGACACGCATCCCCACCAGCGGACTGTACTCTCACCCAGTCGCAGCTCCGTTGTGGCTATGATTCATACAAATTGCGTGCAAAGCCTGATTCCCTCCCCAGATCTTCCAAAAAAACCATGCCCCTCCGAACCCTTCGATTCGCCACAACGCTGAGTTTATTCGCGTTGGCTCTGACCTGTGCCAACACCCACGGGCAAACATCCAAGCCAAGCAGTTACCAGACGGACGAAAACATTTCGTACCGTGCCTCACCTGATCCCTACATCTCAAAGATGTGCGTGCTTGACATACATTACCCGCGAGGGATCAAAGGCTTTCCCACTGTGATCTGGTTCCACGGTGGCGGTCTTACGTCTGGTAAACGGGCGATTCCGGAGCAACTGTCCGAGCAGGGCATCGCAGTGGTCGCAGTAGAATACCGTTTGAGCCCGAAAGTCAAAGTAGTGGACTGCATTGACGACGCAGCTGCCGCAGTCGCGTGGACATTTGCCAACATCAAGAAATATGGTGGGTCTCCTGAGAAAATCTTCGTCAGCGGACATTCAGCCGGTGGCTACCTCACCAGCATGCTTGGCTTGGATAAACGATGGCTCGAAAAATACAACATCGACGCAAATTCGATCGCTGGCCTGATACCATTCAGTGGGCACACCATCACGCATTTCACCGTCCGAAAAGAACGCGGAATCGGTGGCAAACAGCCAATTCTGGACGACATGGCTCCGCTGTTCCATGTTCGTGACGATGCTCCTCCATTGCTGCTGATTACCGGTGACCGTGAGCTCGAGATGCTGGGTCGATACGAAGAAAATGCCTACATGTGGCGGATGATGAAGGTAGCAGGTCATGAAAACACCACTTTGAATGAACTCGATGGCTACAACCATGGACAGATGGCGAAGCCAGCTCACCCGTTGCTACTACGTTTTGTTCGCAAAGTCAGCAAGAACATCGCTCCCTGATCCTGCTGTCAGCGAAAACGCCACCAGCTGCGAGTCGATAAATTGCAGCAACCTTTTGTCTGCATCCATCTTTTGCTCTCTATCATCACCCGGAAAGCAGCATTTCGAGGACCACCTGAACAGTGACAGCCTGAATCAATTCAACGGAGCCTGCCAAAGCCCCAAGGCTGGATTTCGAATGAAGTAAAACTCTGAGCCGTCCACATCGCGGTGCCAGCCATCGCTCAAACTTGCGACGTCATAGCGTTGCATCAGAGCGTTGATGTCACCGGGCGTGTAGTTCACTGACTCAATTTCATCTGCCGTCAACTTTCCCGCTCCATAAACCACCTCAAAGCGATTCTCGTGTGAGCCATGAACAAGATGAGCGGCGGCGGACGGGTTTGCTGCAAGATCCTCATTTTCCGCGACTAACTGAATGATCTCGGCTTTGGTCCGGTAGCCGTACTTTCGAATCAAGGCATCAATTTGCTGGTCTTCGCCAAACTCCTCGACGGCGGGCCCCAAGACCGTTAAACGCCCACCCGTTGCGATCGCTAATCGGGTTCGATAGATCGCCTTGTTACCGAGCCAAGTGCTTTTGAATTCCGCGGGGTCAAGGTAGGCAACCACATGCTGCGGAGCCCGTTCGAGGTGCGTGATGTTAACTTGTTTGGCTAATTCCGCTGCTTGAAAGAACGTCTCGTGATCATCTCCGATGAACAGTCCTCGTGTATGCAGCTTCCCGTCCGGCATCTGTTGAATGACAGTCAAGGCATACAACAAAGGCAAATCTTGGCAAAATTCATCCTGAGCATGATTGAGTATCTGCCGTAATGGCGTATTGGCCCTGCCCAGTGTTTGCTCGATGCCATACACCGCACTGAGGTAATGACTCTCGTTGATCCCCTCTGCACCACCTGTACCTACAAACACATTCTTGTTGTAGTTCGCCATGCCAATCACTTCATGGGGCACAACCTGCCCCAGCGAAAAGATCAGATCATGACCACCATCCCTAAGCATACGATTGACCTGGGCCTTCCATGGTTTGTCATACAGTCCACCGGTCACCTGCGACACATATGAGGCCGGGACCTCGCCTAACGTAACTACATCATCTCGCCAGCGGTGCGGTCGAAAAAGATCCAACGGCACACCAGGAAACATGTGTGTCAACTGTTCTGGATTCATTGCCGAATGCGTGCCCAATGCTGGCATGATGTCGGTAACCGCATCCCCCAACAACTCGCGACACAACACAGTCATCTCGCCAGCTCGACTGAATAGCCGCGTATGGTCAGGAGGCAACAGCAGCACCTTCCGGCGATCCCCAATTTCCTCAAAGGTCACTCGCAGTGCATCACGCAAATCTTCCGTGGTTAGCGAATTCGTTTCACTGCCATTGGCGTAATAAATTGTCATGAACGCATCAAACTGGAATTAGGTTGGAAAGAGTCATTAGCCACTGCAGCGACAACTGAAAACAACGCTCACTGCTTCACACAGAAATACATCAGTCCCACAAGCCGCAGTACTCGTCATAGGACTGCCACACACTCAGGCGTATCCATGAACAGAATAGCAGGATAGAAGCAAGGTTGGCAGACGCTAGTAATCAATGCCGTGTTAACTTTTTTTAGAGAACCTCTCACAGAATCTTTCGTCTGCACCGGCTTGTAGGTTCAGTCACCTACACGAACTGACGACACATTCCTGCCGAGCCGATTGCATTTGCCAAAAGTGTGAGCGAAAAAACAACAGGTTACCGCTGTGAAATCATCGCCCGAGCCGACTGAGATGGCAGCAAAGAGGGCAAACAGCCTGTTGATGAGATCATCATCTCGCACGCAGAACGACAAACCACACGGCCGCGTTCTGGGTGACGCGTATCAAGCGATGGCAAGAACACAGGACCGTGTGGCAACGAGTCTCGAGACAGACAATGATGGCGTCGACGGCTCACGCCACCATCGCATTTTCTCATCCCTCGATTTGGGATAATTCCTATATTTCACATCCGGCACCCCAAATTCCACTGTTTCCAAACGCGGGACACTCGCCCGCTTGACGTATCGCAGCAACGTATCGTCTGATAAGGGCATGAATACCAACGAAATCGAACAGTTCATCCCGCATCGCAAGCCAATGCTTTTGGTGGATGAGATCGTATCCCGGACGGAAGATAAAATCGTCTGCCGCAAGACATTCCACAAAGACGAATTTTTTGTGCAAGGGCACTTCCCTGGTCAACCGATCGTCCCCGGAGTGATTCAGTGCGAATGCTGCCTGCAAGCTGGTGCAATCCTGCTCTCTGCCGACACGATGCAGGAGGCTGAAACTCTCGAGATCGAACCACAATCAAGTTCGAAACAGGTTGATACAGGATCATCTTCGGACGACGGACAAGTTCCCGTCGCAACTCGAATGGACGCTGTGAAATTCAAGCGGATGGTTCGCCCCGGCGATACTGTCGAAATACAGGTGGTGCTCAAAGAGCAGATCAGCAACGCTTATTACTTGACTGGCAAAATGTTACTGGATGGAAAGCTCGCGGCTCGGCTCGACTTTGCGTGCAGTATTGCCACCCCCGGTCCTCCAACCGCGGAGAAATCCACGTGAACGACCACGTGCCTTCTGACACATCCCCAATCGATTTCCTCGGGTTCAGCGACAAAACCTTCTTGGTCATGGGTGTTGCCAATAAAAAAAGCGTCGCCTATCGCATCGCACAGCTGATTGAGAAATCTGGTGGCAGGGTCGTGTACACCGTCCGCAGCGAAGCACGTCGCGACAGCCTGAGCAAGCTGCTAGCTGGCAAGGAGATGATCATTTGTGATGTTGAACAACAAACACAAATCGATGAACTGGCTCGAAAGCTCAGTGAACAGGGCTTACAACTACATGGTTTAGTTCACTCCATCGCTTTTGCAGATTACCCCGAGGGAATTCGTCCGTTTCACGAAACAACACGCAAACAATTCTTGCAGGCAATCGACATCTCAGCGTATTCCCTGATCAACGTTTGCAACGCATTGAAAGAACTTTTTGCCAACGATGCATCTGTCGTGACGATTGGCATAAGTACAACACGAATGGCAAGTGAGAGCTATGGTTTCATGGCACCAGTCAAAGCGGCCTTGGAGTCGTCACTTGCATTCCTCACAAAATCATTCAGTCGATTCAGTCATGTAAGATTCAATGCAGTCGCTGCCGGTCTGCTAAAAACCAGTGCCTCCGCCGGAATCCCCGGCTACGTCGATTCATACCTCTACGCGGAAAAGGTAATCCCTCGCGGCAAGGCCGTTAAAACAGACGAAGTTGCCAATACTGCTGCATTTCTGCTCAGCGGACGGAGCAGCGGCATCACCGCTCAATCACTTGTGGTCGATGCTGGCATGTCAATCAACTATTTTGATACTGCAGTGGTCGATGCAGTCACCTCGGCAGATGTTGATTGATCGCTAAGATGAGGGACAGTTCGGTATAATTCCCTCGACGCAAGAAGCAATGCTGCCTGAACAGGGCGGCCTACCCACGGCAGCAACCGTTCACGAAAATCCCTGTAGAATCACATTGAAACGCCGACATTTTCAACTCACTGCACCCCATCAATACAACGTTTTAAATTCATTGCCATGAGCCAACAGATCTACATCAACGGAGATTATTTTCCCAAGGATGACGCAAAGATCAGCGTCTATGACCACGGACTTCTTTACGGCGATGGCGTCTTTGAGGGCATGCGAGCCTACGGTGGCAAGGTTTTTCGCCTTGAGCAGCATTTGATTCGGCTTTGGGAATCTGCGCTCTCCAT
Source organism: Rubripirellula sp. (assembly GCA_051010795.1). GTDB lineage: Bacteria > Planctomycetota > Planctomycetia > Pirellulales > Pirellulaceae > Rubripirellula. Next base: position 17,289 of record JBPCVE010000015.1, on the reverse strand, counting down.
TGGATTGAAAATTCCAATCACCATCGAAACCCTCACTGCAGATGTAAACGAGTGCGTTAACAAGAACGCATTGGAGGAAGGTTATATACGCCTGATCGTCACTCGAGGTGCGGGTGCACTTGGACTTGATCCCTATAAGTGCAACAACCCGCAGGTCATTTGCATCGCTGACAAAATCACCTTGTACCCGGACGACTTGTACCAGAACGGCCTGGAACTGATCACCGCCGCAACCATTCGCAATCATCCGGCAGCACTTAGCCCTCGCGTCAAATCATTGAACTATTTGAACAACATCTTGGCGAAGATGGAGGGACTGAAGGCTGGTTGCGTCGAAGCACTGATGCTGAATCACAAAGGAGAGGTCGCCGAATGCACGGGAGACAATGTTTTCATCGTGAAAAATGGGCTTTTGATGACACCGCCTGTTGAAGCAGGCATCCTCGAGGGCATCACTCGCAACGCGGTTCTGGAATTGGCAGACGAAATGGGAATCGAATCCATTGAAGCTGCCTTGACGCGTCATGATATTTATACAGCTGACGAATGCTTTCTCACGGGGAGCGCAGCAGAAGTGATTGCAGCAGTCAAACTTGACGATCGTAAAATTGGCGACGGAAAGCCCGGTCCCATCACCAAACAACTCAACGAAGCTTTCCGTATACTCGTGCGTCAGTAACACAATCCTGGGCAAACGTGTGAGTGAATCGACACGCAATCTCAAGCAGCGTTTGACTCACTTGGCACGCAAAAATCACGACGGACCTGAGGTGATGACTTGATCGGTGTTTGCTTTGAAAGTGTTGGCATGGTTCAAGTCCAGGATCTCGCGGATCCGGTCGTTGAATCCCCTGGCGATGCAATCGTGCGAGTGTCGGTTGCCGGTCTTTGCGGCAGTGACTTGCATCCTTTCTTTGGGCGAGAGAAGGGCTTGGCTGCCGGAACTGTCATGGGCCACGAGTTCGTTGGTGAAGTCATTGCCAGCGGTGATGATGTCCAACAAATCACGATTGGCGACCGAGTCTGCGCTCCTTTTACAACCAATTGTGGGCACTGCTATTACTGCCGTACAGGATTAACCTCTCGCTGTGTGACTGGGCAGCTTTTTGGTTGGCGACAAAACAATGAGGGTTTGCATGGTGGGCAGTCAACCTTGGTGCGCGTTCCCCATGCCGATGGAACATTGATGAAAATCCCCGAAGGGATAAGTGACGAGACTGCCTTGCTTCTGGGTGACAACCTCAGCACCGGGCGTTTTGCGGCAGACATGGCTGGAGTTTCAGACACTGGTACATTTGGTGTCATTGGCTGTGGCACCGTTGGGTTACTAGCGATCGCAGCAGCCAAACAAATGGGTGCCCAACAGATATTCGCTGTCGACCCCTGCCGCCCTCGATTGGAATTGGCAGAATCGCTCGGCGCAACGACGTATGCTTCCCCTGAAGAAGCCCTGACACAAACGAGGATCCACACCAATCAACGAGGGCTCGATGGCGTGATGGAACTTGTAGGCCTGCCAGAAGCGCAGCGTCTTTCTTTCGAACTGCTCAGACCTGGTGGGACCCTATCCGTTATCGGTTGCCACTGCACACCCAATTTTTCATTCTCGCCTGCGAACGCCTACGACAAAAACCTGACCTATCGCACAGGTCGCTGCCCAGCAAGGCACTACATGGACTTGCTTACGAAGTCCACCCACCTCAGCGAGATGGATTTATCATGGTGCATCACGCACCACTTTCCTGTTGCTGAAGCGGTCGAAGCCTATCGCATCTTCTCCAATCGTGAAGATGGGTGCATCAAGGCGGTGTTGCATTTCGACTGAACGGTTCACAACAAGTGGAAACGGGACGCGTTCCTCACGTAACTTGCCAAGGACATCACGCGGCACCTGCGGCGAAGTCCGCCAGGCACAAAACCACTTGGGAAAACGCGACATGCATTGTTGCGGTGTACATTTGGCGACACCTTTCGCGATAGCGGCTCTCGTCGCGCTGCGGGACGGAACTCGCACGCGTTGCTGAGCTAACCGAAACGTGAACTCAGCAACACGTTTCGACCCCATCGAACTGCCGCCGCGTCGTACAATGCGTGATACTGAAAAACAAAAAAACGGTCACCCCAAATCACTGAATCCTGTCATGCGAAATACTGCACGTGTTCACCGCACCTCAGTCTTCTTTTCATTCCTTGCCCTGTTTCTTGCTACTGTTGTCGACATCACGGCACAAACGCGGGATGAGATGGTGCGTGAGGATCGCAAGAAGATAATGGAAGAGGGCTTTTGGATTTACAACGATCTCCCGAAAGCCTTCGCAAAAGCAAAGCAGTCAGGGAAGCCGCTTCTTGTTGTTCTTCGCTGCATTCCTTGCCATGAATGTGTAAAGCTTGACGACGAGCTTGTTGACCAGGACCCCGTCATTCGTCCCTTACTGGATGAGTTCGTCTGCGCCCGTCAAGTATCAACCAATGGGCTTGATTTAGAAATCTTTCAATACGATACCGACCAATCGTTCGCTGTTTTTATTCTCAATGCCGATGGGACCGTGTACGGCAGGTTTGGCACTCGCTCCCATCGCACCGACTGGCTGGGAGATGTCTCACTTGAAGGTTTATCAGAGGCACTCAAGGGGGGACTCGAACTGCATCTCAATTACCCGAAAAACCGAAAACAAGTCGCCGGAAAACGCGGTGGAAAACCGGAGGTTGCATCACCAGAGAAGTACCCCAGCCTTGCGGACAAGTTTACCGACCGATTGAATTATACAGGTGATGTTGCAAAGAGCTGCATCCACTGCCACCAGATCGGTGACGCTCAACGGTCTTACTATTGGAACTCAGGCAAGCAGATACCCGAAAAAGTACTCTTCCCTTACCCACACCCCAAGACGCTGGGCTTGATCCTCGACCCCAAACAAAGAGCGACAGTTCAATCGGTCCTACCTGAATCCATCGCTGACAAGAGTGGCCTTCGAGCAGGAGACATCATTCAGTTGATTGATGGACAAAACCCTCTTTCGATTGCAGATGTCCAGTGGGTCCTCCATCAAACGCCAGCCGCCGGCGGCAACATCTCTCTTTCAGTACAACGGGGCAATCACCGGCTCAGCGTGGAATTACAACTGCCCCCTTCATGGCGACAACATGGCGACCTTTCGTGGCGGGCAACTTCGTGGGCTTACCGTCGCATGGTTACCGGTGGCATGCAGCTTGTCCCGATCGACGCCGATAAACGGCAACAGTTGAATCTGGGCAAAAAGAAGATGGCGCTGCTGGTTCGGCACCTGGGCCAATACAACGCACACGCCGCAGCAAAACGGGCGGGACTTCGCAAGGGAGACATTCTGGTTTCCTATGACGACAAGGCCGATCTAACCACTGAATCTGAACTATTTGCACACGGACTGCGCAACCGCAAGCCAGGTGAGAAAGTCAGCATCGTCGCAATACGCGGGGGTAAACGGCGGGAATTCACCATCCCAATACAGCCCTGAGAAATCGAGGGTTGTCGTTCCCACGATTGGTAAAAGCTCATCGTGGGAATTGCTGTCCAATCAAAATGGGGTTTTGGTTATGATTTGGGAAATAGAGAGTCTGTTTATTTTTTGCCCCCAAGCATCAATGCCTCGAGCTACTCGCCCATCACAATCTGCAAAGACGCGATCGTCTCACCTGAAAGTGAATCGTTCGAGGTCCTTTCGTGGAAAAATCGCTCCTCGCGATCGAAAATTGCTGAGCAAGCTTGCCGGAGAAGTTGCCCTTCGCACTTTCCCAGCAGAACAAATCGCGTCCTGGCAGCGTGAAATACACCAGAACACTCTCTCACTGAGTCGTTCGATCGACCAGCCCAACTTTACGAGTGTCGGTCGCGATGACTTAGTCAGAATGATTCGTATGTACGACGATTTGTTCTTTGACGGAAAAATCTTGCCGGTGGCACAAGCAGAGGGATTGTCGTTCGGGCTTTCTTCACGCATGACTCGGATCGCTGGAAAAATGGTCACCCATTATCCCCATGGTGATCATGAAGCGCCGCGACAATTTGAGCTGATCCTCTCGTCGACTCTCCTGTTCCAAACCTTCGAAGACGAGGGTAGGCCGGCTGAAGTCACCGGTCGTGTATGCAAAGATCGACTCGAAGCCATGCAACGAGTTGCCGAGCATGAGTTCGTGCATCTGATTGAGATGCTGATTTGGAATGACGGCAACTGCAGCGAAGCCCGATTTCAATCGATTGCCCAACGTTATTTCGGGCACACTGACTATCGGCATGATCTGATCACACAGCGAGAGCGTGCCCTCACCAAATTCAACATCCGCATCGGAGACGAAGTCAGGTTCCGGCATGATCGCCAAGTGCTTACTGGGCGAGTCAACCGCATCACACGCCGTGCAACCATTTTGGTAGAGAATTCCAAAGGCGAACGCTTCAGTGACGGCCAGCGTTATCTACGCTTTTACGTTCCACTGGAAAAGCTGAGAAAAGCGTGAATGAAGTCACGTGTTTACTTCGGGTAAACCTGCCTAACAAAACGTACTTCCACTGACCTTGCCATGAATCTGGAAGTCAAATCTGTTCCCATCAGTTCCAAACTGGCCCTGACGCTAGTTGATGAATTGGAACGGGAATTACGCCAGGACTACCCACCCCACTACATCCATGAATTAGATGTTCAGTCATTTGAAGCCTCACAAGGCATTTTTCTAGTCTGCATCGACGCCAATGAACCAATCGGTTGCCTGGGCTTGAGGCCGCTGAATCGAGAAACAGGCGAGTTGAAACGGATGTATGTTCGTGCCAACTTCCGGGGTCGGGGCGTGGCCAAGATGATGCTGAATGAAATGGAACACCAGGCTTATCTCCGGGGCTTCAAACGTATCGTCTTGGAAACAGGCAATCAGCAACACAGCGCTATCGACCTTTATCAAGCGAACGGTTACGAGCCGATCCCGCCATACAATCACGCATCCGATGGCCCCGCGAGCGTTTGTTTCTGCAAAACTCTGGAAGTTTGACAACGCAAGGCGTTACCTCAACTGCGACCTCAATGTGTCATCGCATAGGTCACAATGTTGATACCCATGGGATAGGCTTTCTTGACAGAGAACTCTTCAAAATACCAAGGGTCTTCTCCCTCGCGTTCCCACCCATCTCCTAAATCGGTGTTATGGCAAATGAAGACCATGATTCGGTCCTTGTCATCGGTGATCGCTCGGTAATGTGGAGTCCGTGTATCACTACCATCCCAAGCATTTTCCCAGGTGCTGACTTCTCCATTTTGCATTCGATAAGCCGCTTTGATCGCGGGAACTTGAGGCTTTTCTTTAAGCGGATAAACGCACTGAAAGATTTCGTGGGACAAGGGCACTTCAAACGGAGTGCGTTCGGGAAAAACTCGTGCTAATTGTTGCCGCAGATTCTCATACTGATAATCACCCCAAAAGTCGTCGACCATCAGAAAACCACCATTCATGCAATAGCGACGCAGCGCCTTGACTTCAGCCTCACTGAAATACAGTGCGCCCGGTTCAATGATGTAAATGAACGGGTAGTCGAAGAGTCGGTCATCAGTGAGCTCAAGCACAATCGGTTCAGGATCGACCTTGAGCGATGTCAGTTGTTGCAATCGCAGTGAGAAATTGAGATCACTGTCTCGATAGTCCGTACGCCAACGATCTCCACCGCGACCGCGTTCTCCGACAGACTCATACTTGATCCGCACGAAGGTAAAGACGTCTCGTTTGAAGGCCTGGTCGATTCCCCAATCGGGCACACCATTGCGTCCCGTTTCGATTCCATCATTCTGCCACCATCGGCCTCCGCGCTGCGCAACAGCGATTGACGTGATCAGTACGACAACGATGCCGAACCCGCTCCACCACCAACGTCGCTTTTTCATCGAGGACATCCCTTTCATTCCGGTTTCCCTTCGTACGAATCGGGTTCGCTGGAGAGTTTTTCAGAGCCTTGCTGTAAATCGGCGCCTTGCTGTAAATCGGCCTTCTTTACTTCGTCTTGCTTTACTTCTGCTTGATTTTCAGTGCCTTGCTGTGCACTTTCATCAACGAGGATTCCAACTTCCTTGGCCAGTGTGTTAACCGGTGATTGAGTCGCCGACTTGTCCCTTTCCGTTGGTTCGGCGTTTTTGGCGGGTGAACTGGCTGCCGAGTCTTTCGCTGGTGTATTTGACTGGTCCGTGTCTGCCTCATTTTCCGGTCCTTCATCCTGCCTCAATAATTCGAGCAACAGCTCATGAGCTTCCCGATATCGTGGAGCTTCCAGCAGCGCACGCAACACATGGTGCTTCGCTTCTTCAAGTGAGCCCATATTTTTCAGGGCGCGAGCCATCCGAAAATCGATCGCAGCCGGATCAACGGGATCCATACGAGCTAGCGAACGCAACGCCCCAACAGCGTCGGCAAACCCTTCCTGCTTTTCAGCCGCATCAGCCAACGCAGTTTGTCCTTCGGGTAACATCGGATTGATGGCGATCACATTAGCTGCGTATTGTTGAACGGCACCCCACTTTCCATCTTCAACCGACAGCTCAATCAGGCGTCGTAACGACGGCAAAGCATCACTTGAATTGGCAACCGTCTCCACCAACATGGCTCGCTCGGCCTTGGTATCGCCTAGCTTTCGATAGACCCGCGCCAAGAGCTCAAGCGGTCCTCCACGCTCTCCTGTCAATGTTTCCATATCCCTGAGTCTTTCAAGTGCAAATTTGGCTTTTTCAAGCTGCCCAGCAACGAAATATGCCTCGGCAGTCGCACGTAGTCCCCAATAGCTATCTGGGTGTTCTTGGACCCAACCTTCCCAATCGCTCAAGCGTGGCTCCTCCGGCAACCCCTCCCGTGACCAATCTGCTTTTGCCCCGAACTCCGAAGCATGCTTGCGAGCAAACTGTGCAAACTCCGCATCTAGTTTCTGCAGCGAGCCGATGTTCCGAGCCATCGCATCATTGATGATCAGCCCGTTGCCCAGATCATTCAAAATTCCCTTGATGGCATCCAATCCATGTTTCTGGATCAGGAATTCAATGACGAGCGATGACTGATAGTACGCGAACTGCAGATGAATCGGTGTCGGCGGATTTAGAAAGGCGCCGCTCAACTGAGTGACCGGGGTCAATGAATCATCCAGCAACATTTCGCGGTAGACAGGCGACATGGACTCGCCCCAAGCCCCGCTTCGCTGTCTTTCCTCGTAAACAGAAATACCTTCGCTAAGCCAACGTGGCATACGGTTCTTGGTTTTTTCCAGCGTCACGACATGGCAGAACTCATGCCATAGCACACTTTGCCAATTCGATGGCCGCTCACCCTGCGACGCGGGACTATTGGCCGTAATGACCCTTCCAAAACAGACGCCCAAAAACCCCGCTCCACCCGGCAGCCCAAACGTCCGTATCGCAAAATCTTTCTGTTCCGGAAAAATCTCAACAACGATCGGCTCGCGTGGTTTCACATCATATTTCTCGCAAAGAACTCGCTTGGCTTCAGTGAGCAAATCAAGCACGGCAGGTCCATAAATCGACGCTTCCATTGAATCCATGCGAACCTCGATACCATCAGCCTCGAGCACACTGAACCCCTTGATACGTTCCCGCAAAGTCAGCAAGTTGCTGGCCACTACGTTGTATTCATCCTGTTCAGCGGCAAGTCGTGCGACCTCCCACCCTACATCTTCATTGCCCAGACGCAGTAAATCCTGGGCCAACTGAAACCGCGCCGCGACATACTTCGGATCCAGTTCGAGGGCTTTCCGCTGGTAGCCCGCGCCCTCTTCGAAGCGGTACTTTTGCGATAATTTTTTTCCGATCAAATGGTCAACATCAGGATTGTCAGCCCAAGTGCTAAGCGCTGCTGCCCGCAACAAGGTCTCCTGCTCAAATTGCCCTTTCAAATGTGCGAGCACAGCCATCAAGGCCCATGCCTGCTGTTGGTGCACATTGATCGATAACACACGTCGAAGAAGTTCCTCAGCTTCGGGATACAGTTCGCGATCAATCGCAGCATCTGCCTGATAAATCAAACTCGGAACGTGTCCTGGATTCATCTCAAGTGCGGCCCTGATCGCCCCACCTGCTTTCTCGGGGTCGCTCGACTCCCAAGCCCGAGCCAACAGGTACGGGATACGTGGATCGGCCTCTTCAAAACGCTGCGCGGCGGCGAGGGTTTCAGCCGCAACCTTATAATCGCCTTTCTCGAGTGCAAGCTCGGCAGTCGCGATGTACGCCTCTACATGTTCGGGGTCCGCATCCCGAACCCGGTCATAAAATGCTTCGAGGATTTTGCGAGCGTCCTCACCCCGCATGGCAAAAAAGCGACCCGCCGCGACCAAGTTATCGCGACTCGCATACCGCGATGGCGACGATTGCAACAGCAGCATGATTTGATTTTTTGCGTCAGTCGCCTGCTGAGGTTGCGACGCATCACGGAACGCCTGCAGTCCCTGCATCCGAAGCGTCAAACTGGTCGGGTACCGCCTGATTGCATCTTCATAGGTCTTGATGGCCGCAGCGTACTTACCCTGGACCATTTGACAATCGATCAACAAGCGTGGCCAACGCTCATTCCAAATGCCCGCTTCCACCTGCTTCGCAGCAAACTGTTCTGCCTCGGCGTACTTCCCGGTTCGGTAAAGCAAGCGGGCGTCATCCAGGTCCGATGCTGCTGCCGGAATGTAAGCGCACGCCAGCAAACCTAACAGAAAAACAAATCTGTTCATTGAATCGATCTCTTCCTGACAACAACGAAGCTTCTTAGTGAAAAACCGGCCCCAAACGCCGTCGAAACCGTTAGACCAGTTTAGCGTTTTGCACACCCTAGCGGGGCAGACGGTTTACCAACGGATACGAGTTTTTCGGGTCACCCTGCTTGGATCGCTCGCCGCTCATGACATCGGATCCCCACTCAAACCTCAACCGTAGCCCTATCCAGAACAGATCCCCCTGAAACGATCAGGAATTCTGAAGCAACAGATCACCAAACGCTGTGCCCTAGCGAAGAAAACCGCACTCTGCCCAGAGCCACCGCATTTTATGGCCCGCTTGAATTTTTATTGCCATCCAACCCAAGTCACCGTGGCCGGATGAACCGCTCGATTCGAGTTTTATGGTGGTCATCGTCGGCATCTGCACTCAGCGGCAGGCGAATCGAGTACGATTTAGCGACCTCAAAGTGTTCTGGAGCCTATTGCAAAGCCTCAATGGTCATGTTGAAAGCTAAGTACGAATGCTGAGTAACACAGAAAGCTTAGCACCGTGGAAGCTAAGTGCCTTGGAGGCTAAATAACGTTGAAGCTAAATAACGTTGAAGCTAAATAACGCTGAAAGCACAGTCAGGTTTTATGCCCTGACAAGACTTAGCTTCAACCGGTGCTGCTCAAGTAGTCTTTCCACCTAAATCACTCCCCGCCAACTCTCTCCCTGTCCGGTCCCACCCATGTTCAAAAAACGCTCGCTCAGCTCCCCCCCAGCCGCCGTACCATTTTTCAGCCGTTGGGTATCAACAGGGATGCTCTTACTTTTCACTGCGGTCGTATTCTTGAACACCAGTACCGCAAGAGGCGTGGCCGATGAGCCGTCTCCAGATCCTCAAAACCGGCTCCGAGTGGGCGTCATTGGACTGGACACCTCTCATGTACTTGCGTTTACCAAAGCATTCCAGCAGGCAAAGCCTGATGATCAGGACCTGTCGGGGTTTGACGTGGTGGCTGCCTACCCGTTCGGCAGCGCGGATATTGAATCCAGCGCTAGCCGGATTCCCAAGTACACGGAAGACATGAAAGCCTTGGGCGTCGAGATTGTTGACTCCATCAAGACGTTACTCACGAAGGTCGACTGCGTACTGTTGGAAACCAACGATGGTCGTTTGCATTTGGAGCAAGCACTGCAGGTATTTCGCGCGGGAAAACCTGTCTTCATCGACAAACCGACGGGTTCAAACTTGGCAGAAGTTGTCGCAATCTATCGAGCCGCAGCGCATTACAACGCTCCCATGTTTTCGAGTTCTTCGCTTCGATACAGTGATGGTGCCCAAGCGATTCGTAGTGGAAAAGTGGGACGCGTCCTTGGCTGCACGACCTACAGTCCATGCTCTTTGGAACCTACCCATGTCGACCTTTTTTGGTACGGAATTCACGGTGTAGAAAGTTTATACACCTGCATGGGTACTGGATGTCGATCAGTCACCCACACCTCAACCGATGACTTCGAACTTGCGGTTGGGACTTGGGCCGATGGACGAATCGGTACTTTTCGCGGCATACGCGCCGGTTCCAAAGGCTACGGGGGAATCGCCTTTGGTGAAAAAGGGATCACCGAAATCGGACCCTACGGTGGCTACCGTCCCTTGGTCGTTCAAATTGCCAAGTTCTTTCGAAGTACAAAGCCCCCCATTGCGGCTGATGAAACAATCGAGCTTTATGCATTCATGCAGGCAGCTGCCAAAAGCAAGAAGCAGGGTGGAACGCCGGTAGAGATGGCGACCGTTATGCACGAAGCGAATCAAGCTGCAGATAAACTTTTGGGTAATGAACTGAAACAAAAATGAGCAATCCAAAACTGAGGCGACTTTACGCCCAACTGGTTTTCTACCCCACCTTGGCGTGGAATGCCCTCTTGGGACGGATTCTGTCCATTCGGCAGTGGTGGAATCATGTGGACGATCATGTGATTGTTGGCGCGTACCCATTCGCCCGTGATGTACCTGCCATGCACAAGGCGGGTGTGAAAGCCGTTGTCAACACTTGCGAAGAATACGCCGGTCCCACCGAGCAGTACTCGAGGCATGATATCGAACAATTGCGGATTCCCACCACGGACTTCACGCATCCCAAACTGGACGACGTGCAGACAGCTGTTGAGTTCGTTGAAAAACATGCCGCCCAGGAACGCACTGTTTACATTCATTGCAAAGCAGGGCGAGCACGCAGCGCAACCATCGCAATGTGTTGGCTGATGAAATATCGCGGCATGTCAATTCAGCAGGCACAAGAGGCATTGCTAAAAGCACGCCCCCACATCAATCCACGTTTGACCGAGCGTCCAGTGGTTCATCAGTTTGCCGAGGCCAATGGATTGTCCTGAGATTCGGGTCTCCATGCGACGCAATTGAATTTCGCAATCTGACTGAAACGACAGGTTTGCCATCCCAGCTCTCGTGCTCAGATTCTGATGCCTGCGAACCGGCACGCTGCTGTTTGCAGTTCTGCTGTTTGCAATTCTGCGATCTATCACGTCGGGAGTTATTCAGTCGAGCGTCCCCAGCTAGCCTGCAGCACGGGCTCGAAATGTAGCCTGAGTCGCCTCCTTCAGGGCTGATGAGCGTTGATGGAAAGCTGCACAAAAGAGACGGCAATGTTTCATCAAATCAACATCGAAGTGAACAAATGCCCCGTCTCGGGCACGCGTACAGCCTGCCATGACACAAAAACAGCACGCAAACCCATGGTACAAATAGACTTAGACCCACCCCCCCTGAAATCGAAACCAGATTTGGCACGGATCCTGCTCTATGAGGCGAACAAACAATTCACACCTCTGATTGCTCACTTCAAACTATGCATAGTGTTCTCCTAGTTGATCTCGCTGCGGTCGTTTCCGAGCATGGTCCCGCGATTCTATATGGCCGCGATAGTCTGTCTCCAAAAGCGCTAACACAATATTGGACCGCAACCCACGCTCGTTTTGGCCTTTGGCATCAGGCAATGGCCCGGTACCGCCGTGCAGAACAGACCGACGACCAAGACGCCATGGAAGCGTGGTGGTCCGACCATACCGCGTTGATGGAGGAAGTTCTGGTCTCGGAAATTCTAGCAAGAGTGGTGGCTGCTCTCGGCGCCGGAATAGACGAACGTTCCGCCGACGAGGAAATCTCACCAGTCACGCATGCCATCCTCTTGAATCATTTGGAAGCCAGCAATCGCGTCCACCAAATCATCTTGAAAGCCCGTGGCGCTGCGGTAACCAAGGCAGAGAGGCTCAATCGTGTTCGCCAAGGGATCGAAAGCTGGACTGATGTCCTGATCGGTCGGATGTCGATACGCACTGCCGCGCCCGTTCAGTACGCCATCGATCCCAAAAGAGCAACGGAATACGCAGACGAGGCTTCCCAGCAGGGCCACGGAGTCACGCGTAAGGCATCGAATGCTCTCATGAACATCTCGATGCACAACATGATTTCTCAACGCATGTCCTCCGATCCAGCACTCCCCGCAGCGAACCGCGAGGTTTCACGGAGTGTGATGTTGATGTTGCGTCCAGAATTGTTCGACAGCGTAGGAGCCTTGAAATCACTGTGGATGCATCGCCTCGAAAACTCGGCTGATCAGACCGATCGAATGTTAGATGAACTAACCTCAGCTGACATTCACGAGGCAGAAACCTCCGACAGCCTTGAACTGACCGGCGGATCCTATTTTGAACGCTGGTGCAAGTGATCTGAAAATGACCCCGGTTCCCAGTGCATAGCTCGACGAAGTCACAGCATTGAGTTTCGGATCCGCTTCCGCAATCACATTTTGCCTGGCAGCCAAACGCGCTACGCCAGCATCGATCGGAATGGCGAGTTGGAAAAGCGGAAGCGGAAGTGGGAAAATTGGACAGGAAAGTCTGGCTTATCGTGCCGTGAAAAAGAACCAATAGTTACTGCAGTCTAATCGTCAGCTTCCCACTCGACTGCTTGTTCGATGGCGCGGTGATATTCGGTATCGGTCAGGTCAAAGAGTTCCTGCATTCTTGCCAGAATTCCTAGCTGCAACTCTCCCAACGGACCATCTGCGGCAGCCGCCAGGAACATGGCCTGCAGCGAGCGCACACGCTGCTTTTGATTCCAGCGTCTGGAGACAGTCAGGACGTAATTCACCGGCTTGATACGATGTTGTTGCGCGCTGGAGCAAACCTGCCCCAGCTCATCGCGTTGGACGGCCCGTTTCATCAGGTGAGATGCGATCGTCTGCAAGACGCTGATTTCATTCTCCGTGATCTCATTGTCAGCCAGCACCACGAGGACTGCAGACCTCACGGCTTCGACGCAGAACTCTTCCTCAGTTACATCAGAGTGGTTCGGGTGTTCCATTTCGAGAACGGACGGATCCCAATTGGCTTTGCAATGATCACACTGAACGAAGGCCTGATGGCCACTGACTGGGACCGTCGGTATCAAATAAACGGTCAACCATGCTCTCGTCGCTCTCAACCGGTAGCCCTGTGAAACTCCACACGCGGGACAAAGAAAGTTGCCCTCATCGCGAGTCCGGGTCAGGTTGACGGTTCCAATAAAAATCATGGATTTCAATGTGGTGATGTAAATCGGGCAAACTTGAGCAAATCTAATCAACTGCCTGCAAGCAAGCGAGGTGAGATCCAAATCTAGGGGTCGTAGTAGTAATTCCTCCAGCGTTCGCCCTGCGGGTGCCGATAACTCATAAGGTCCGCCTCCGTGGACGCCGTTGTCCGTTGCGTTTGAAAGCCCTGCGAAATGCCAGTTCTGCCAGTCACGACCGTTTGAACCAGTTTTCCGCTGAGTAATCAGCGTCTGCTGTTTCAACTCAATGCAGATCAGATCGCGTTGCAGAGACAATATGACCAGTTGAGCACGGGTAAACGTGTGCTGCGTCTGTCAGATGATCCGGCAGCGGCAAGCCGTGCCATCGGGCTACATCGGGGAAGCGACCGTGCGACCCAGCTTGGTCGCAACGCTGCATCATCGCTTAACTATTACCAGTCAACCGTTATTTATTATCACGCGTCGACAATGCTCTGATCGAAGCGCGTGCTGTCGCGATCGAAGGGGCTCAGAACGTCGTTTCCGATGACGAAAGAGCGGCATTTGCGACGACGATTGATGAAACCATCAATACCGTTTTTGCTTCTGGCAATGCGATGTATCGTGATCAACAGCTCCTTGGTGGCTTTCTTAACTCGCAGGATGCTTTCTCCCGAATTGATGACAAAATCCTGTACAGCGGCGCAGAAGCGATCGCCCTGAACTTAAATGCAAATCAAGCTCTGGGAGCTTTTTCTGTCTTTTACGAGGGCGAGCAACTGCAGGCCGGTGTGAACTCAGATACACGCTTGGTTGACATGAGATACGGCGACGGGATCACCCCCGGTCTGCTACGTGTTTCAGGTGGCGGAGATTGGTACGATCTCGACCTCACCGCGGCAACCACCATGGGTGTGTGGTGACCTTGATTTCAGGTACCGATGTCGATGGAAGGACACTTGCTGCTCGCTGACGGCTGATGGAATTCGCGTCGAGTACTCTGATGGTCTCGGTGGCACCTTGGCACTTGCCGACGCCGAGGGCTCAGAAATGGCGGATCAATTAACAATCCTGAATCCCGCTGGCATGAATCCACCACCACTGATCGGCTCAGGCCTCTCACCAGCGGTCACAGGCCAAACTAAAATCTCCGACTTGGATAGCGGCGCTGGCATCGATCTCTCCGATGGAATTCAAATCAACCAAGACGACGAGGTATTCATTGTCGACCTTGCCGCCGCTGAAACTGTCTCAGACGTCCTGATTGCTATCAACCGAAGTGGGGCTGACATACGAGCTGAGCTCAAAGGCAGCGAGGGCCGAATTCAGCTGCGTTCAATGAAAAGCGGCTCCGACTACGCTGTGGGCGAAAACGGCGGCGATGCGGCAACGCTACTCGGAATCCGCACGGCCACCAGGCAAACGCTACTGTCGGACCTCGGAAGCGGTCAAGGCATCGCTCTGAATCCTAATTCGGCGGAAATCTCCATTATTCGCCCAGATGGAGTGCAATTGGATCTGAACCTCGAAGGTGCCACCACGGTAGGGGACGTGATGAACTTGATCCGGGATCATCCTTTGAATCAAGATACCGCTCGCGTGCTGGTGGGTTTGAACGAATTTGGCAATGGCATCCAGTTGACGGCTCCTCCCGATGCTAATCCGCTAACGATTCGTCGAGTGGGCAGCAGCAACGCCGGTCTGCGGCTGGGATGGATAGGAGAAGATGGTGCTGGCAACGTTGGTTCGGTGATCGGCCCGGTGGACACGATCATCGGCAGCGACTTCAACCTACGTGACGCGGGTGGCACGCTCGACACCCTTCTGCGACTGCGTAAGGCCGTCAAGACAGGCGAGATTTCAGAGATCACACGACTACAAGCGACCTTGGATCTCGACATGGACCGGGCGAGTCGTGCGAGAGGGCGTGTAGGTGTCTGGAGTCGCAATGCACAGCAACTCTCAGACGTTGCCGAGACTCGACTGATTTCGATGCAGAGCCAACTTAGCGACGAAATTGATGCTGATATCGCGACGGTGGTCAGCGACATGAGCCAAAGACAGCTGGCGTTTGAGGCGTCGATGCGTCTGATTGGCAAAACATCGCAGATGACAGTCCTTAATTTCCTGTAGCGATTTTGTCGATTCTAACGCTCGTTCGGCCGATACCGAACTTGAGGATTGTTTTCTCGGTCGGCACCCCAGCGGTTTCGAGAAATTAAAAGAACCCTGTAATTTCGGCGGTAAATGCCATGCGAATCGACACGCAACGTTTTGGCACTCTGGAACTCAACCCAGACCAGCTCTTCCTATTCCCCCAAGGTCTGATTGGGATGGAAAGTCTACGGCAATGGGCACTCTTACCAGATCCGGACAATCCGGCAGTGGCCTGGCTACAGAGCGCTTCCCGTGGTGATCGTGCCTTGGGACTGATCAGTCCACGTGCCTTTTTCACCAATTACCGTGTGCATGTCACACGCCGCGATCTCTCTTGCCTGCACATGCAGCCTGACGCCGAGTTGTACATTCTGACGACCGTAGCCGGTCATGTCGGACGTTTGACCACGAACCTCCGATCACCCCTGCTGCTAAATCTGAATCGTCGACTTGGCTGCCAAGTCATCACGGGCGACGAGCAACCCATTCAGCAGGCGCTTCCGATGGCGTCGGTATCGCAACAGGTTTCCGTTGCCGAAGCAGCACGCCAAGCTGCCTAGTCGACACGGCGGTCCTAACCCCAACGTGGCGAATCCGTACGACCGGTACGTGCGGACCTTCTGAGACTCTATCTCAACTCCGGCCACAGCCCGGTCGATTTCTACTCCTGACGACGACTTTTAGCCGTGAGGAAGCGGGTTTACGGAAGTGGTCGGTCCAAAACCATCAATCAGCCTCCTCAAGTGCACCACACGAGGCCCCAATGTTAGTCCTTTCACGACACCGCGACGAAAGCATCATGATCGGTGATGATGTCGTGGTTACCATCGTCGACATCCGCGGCGACAAAGTTCGCCTCGGCATCGAGGCGCCGCAGTCCATTCCGGTGCACAGGCAGGAAGTCTACGACGCTATTCAGCGCGAAAACCGCCGTGCCAGTCAAACCGGTTCCGGTGCCACCAAAGATATTGAGCCACCAGCAGCCGACTAGATCGGCAAAATTGACACGAACGGCACAAACACCCTGAACTGCTAACGGATGAGCATCCAGAGATGTCAAACCACGAGCATCCATTGCCGTCTTTTGGCCGAGTCATACTGCTGGGATATCGTCATGGGCAAAGTTATTGACCACGTCTCGAGGCAGACCCTTGGTCCGATCCGTCCAACTCGCCGGATCTCTCGGAACCGTTCACCACAGCTTGCTGTGCAACAGCAGCTCGCGTGCTCAGCAACTCGCAGCCGAGTCTTTCCTGATACCGACAAGTGCACAGATGTGTCAGGAAGCAGCAGCCTGTCTGATCGTAACGCTCTGCCTGAAGGCATCGAACATTCGGTGAGGTTCCAACATCTACCAGCGGCGGGGAATCAGGCTTATTCTTGCCAATCGCACGCGTTCCAACACTGGGTGCCTTCAGACTGCACCTTACCTGTAATCGGAACGTTACCCGATCATTTTGCAGAATCCGTCAGATTGGCACGGAACTCGCAATACTCTGACCATCCAGCGTCCGAAAGCCAATTCAGGGCTACTTGGATGTTGCAGGATGCAGCAGTTGTTGCAAATTGCAACACCTATAACCGGAATCAACCGGTTAGGGAGCTTAGGAAAGGCTTGTTTTTTCGTGGCAGACGCCACGGAGCGGGAATAGACTCTACGTCAGAGTCTTTTCGTACTGCTTTTCACACGATTTACGACTTGACTGGTCTTCGTACGACAGGGGACTGTCGCGTGCATGCCAATCAGATCTCGGATAACCCGAGGCACGCACCGAGCGTTCAATGCTAAAAGCGGAGATATTTCAAATGGGATTGCGACACGTCGCACGCACAACTCGCTCCAAGAGCCTTCAGTCTTTT
>JBPCVE010000014.1:0-10124 GCA_051010795.1 Rubripirellula sp. | reverse complement strand
AGATGTCAGTGGCACGTCATGAGTCCGTTTTCGGTGTATTGGAAACAGACATCAACAAACGTGTTCGTCCTGGCCTGAGCCAGCAGGGTTCTGCAGAAAAGAAAAGCTAGGTAGCAATTGCTGTCAGACTGAAGTTCGATCTGGAAACTCCAGATCACTGTTCAAACTTATCGCGTCGTAGCATTTGGCTCGACGCGTTTTTTGTGCACCTGCCGGCGCATTCGCTGCATGGACGCAGGCATGTGAATCAGCGATCTTCTGGCAGAACATTCATGTTACAAGGATCTGCAGGCACTTCTCGTTTGAATCAGCTCACTCCGGGCGGCCATTGATGCAGTCGATCAGCATTCTTAGCCGACCCAAAGCACGCCGATTGAAGTGGAACACAAGTCTCGGCAACCCATTCAAGTCGGGTTCACCGACTTCTTCAGGTAAGGCAGCCGTCTGTTCGTAGGTTCCATCAACAAGGATGTCGGAGTAGTGTTTTTGAATGTACGCCAGCTTTGAATCTGCAAGCGGGGCCTTAAGTCGAAAGACGAGCCGGTTGTTGATATATCTCATGCTGTGATAGACGCGATAAAAATTTAGAGTTTCTTCGATTGCTTCATCAACCGAATTCGTGATTTTGTACAGTCGGACATCTTCCGGACTGATCATGCCTCCGGCGTTAAGTTGTTTCTCAATGAACTCTCCAAGATCTTTCCAGTAGCTGCCACCGGGGTGATCAAGCAGTACCAAGGGGGTCATGGTCTGTTTTCCGGTTTGCATCAGGGTCAGCGTTTCCATCGCTTCGTCAAGTGTTCCAAAACCACCCGGCAGGCAAACAACGGCACTGCATTCCTTAACAAACATCAGTTTGCGGGTGAAGAAATATTTCATGGTGACGAGTTTTGGGTCACCCTCGATGTATTCGTTCGCGCTCTGCTCAAACGGCAGCATGATGTTCAAGCCGAGTGATGCTTCACGTCCAGCACCCCGGTGGCCAGCTTCCATGATGCCACCGCCAGCACCGGTAATCACCATCCATCCATGCTTGGCCATTCGCTGACCAAGTTCGACGGCAGCTTGATACTCGGGGTGATCCGGGTTTGTTCTCGCTGAACCAAAGATGGTGAGTTTTCGACGACGTCGAAAGGGGCGAAATACCTTGAAGGCGTAACGGAGTTCTCGCAGGGTCCGCGAGAGGATCTTGAGATCACCTCGTGCCGTCTGGTCTTTTTCAAGCCGGCTGATGGTGTGCCGCATGACTCGGTACATGTCCTGCGAGTCGGCTGGCTTGATCGGGTCATCGGCTGGTTGTGGCCGTTGGATCTCGTCTTCACCAATCGCTTCGAGAGGGAGGTCGTCCTGATTCATGCGATCATCATCCTGTAGGAAAGATTTGTTGTGATTTAGACGAGCGGCCGGTTTGCTCAAACCGCCTCAGTGTCCGCTTGCAGATTGCCGCTGGCTCTTGGCTCCGGTCGGACTTTGAGCATCTTGGCAATCAGAATTGCGAGGGGAGCCGCTGCAAAGCTTAAAAGGGCTCCCATCTTGACCGAGTCCTGAACAGGACCCGCTTGAGTGAAGGCAGCGACCGATACAAAGAGTGCGACAGTGAATCCAATGCCCGCGACCATGCCTAATGTGACTACATGACGATAGTCCATGCCCGCTGGTTTCTGTAGCTTCAAACCCTTCTCCGCAAACAGTGTCATCGCCGTGATGCCCAATGGTTTGCCAAGCAACAGTCCAGCCAGCACAAGCCATGTGCCTGTGCCAAGACTGCTCATCACCACACCTGCGTTGGCTAATCCAAAGAGGCCCAGGAAAAATTCAACGGGAGTTTTCCAGAAGTGCTCAAACTCATTTAAGGTATCCTCGCGATTTTTTTCCGCTTTCGCGAACATGCCCAGGTCCGTGTGGGCATGTGGCAGGAACGGAATGATGGGGACCAGCCCCAAAGCGGCGTGGATGTTTGCCTGATAGAAGCTGTACCAGCATAAAATTCCTGGGCCCAACAGGTAGACCCAATGTGAATGTACTTTGGCCGTGCGTAGGAAAACGGCCAAGACCATTGCGCCTGCAGTGAGCAAGAACCAATAGTATTGTAACGGAGCTTGGGGATAGAAAACTGCCAATATCATCAGCCCTGCAGCATCATCGGCAATCGCCAGCAACAGCAGGAAAGCGATGGCGGGATGGCCAACGCCAAAGATCATTCTCGCGATCAGATAACTGAAGGCGATATCGGTAGCACAGGGGACCGCCCAACCCTTGCCGAAAATATCCTGCGTACCGGTGAAGTAGCAACCCACAACGTACACGAGAGCTGGGCCTGCTATCCCGCCAACGGTTGCCAGAAGTGGTGTTGCGGCTTTTCTGGGATTGGAAAGCGCGCCGCCTGGTAGCAGGGACTCCCACACCTCTTTGGCTGCGATTGCAAAGAAGAGAGCCATCAAGATGTCATTGATGACAAAGTGGATGGTCAAGCCATGATGCCCCCCGTGTTCTTGTTCTTCCGTTTCTTCCGTCGCGTCCGTTTCTTCTGTCGCGTCTGGTGATGCGGTTGTTTGAGTATCCTCACCGCTTTGATCGTCCTCGTGAGCACTCCACAGGGAGGTCAGGTCAAAGTCAACAAATCGCGTATAGCTGGTTTCAGGAGGAGCCGATGGGTCGGATGATTCGGTGGGAAGTGGCGATGCCATGTTTGCCCAAATCAATGCCGCTACGGCACCCGCGATCAGCAGAAATGAGTTGTCAATCAAGGTGCGGACAATGCCGCTTTTCTGTTCGTGTCCGGTCATATTCCGCAGTCTGGAACATCAGTGAGCAGGGATGTAGTCGGCATTCATCGTACGAGGAACACCTCGGGAAGCACGTTGCTGAGAGGGAATATAGTGGTTGGAGGTGAAGTTGGTGAGGTCACTTCAACGCATCTTATCCGAGCGTTTTTGCAGAAAACTGGTAATCAGGGCCGGATAATGCGGCTGATTCATGGGTGATCGAACTCTGGGGTCTAACGTCCACAGGTCAATTTGTATGAATCTGCTCGTCGGCCTGCCTCGGAAATCGCCGCTTGAATGTCAGCCTTTAGCGACAATTGTCATAAGAATGACACCAATTGTCTCTGTCTCGGCGGCTTCGGGAAAGAACACCATTCGTGATGGCGGCAAAAACCGTGGATGTTCCAGTGCTCTCATCAAAGATTTGCGTTGGGAACCATCAGCGGTTGACCTTGGGAACATTCGTAGGGGCAACCAGTGTTTCCATGAACTTGATAATCGCGGAGCGATCACTGTGAGCGAGGTTTAAGAATCGATCACGAGTTCCGGTTGCTTCCCCCTCGTGTACGCTAACGGCTTCCAGTAAGGTCGCCGCCCGGCCATCGTGCATGTACGGGGCTGAATCTTTCACACCCCACAACGGTGCTGTTCGCCATTCCTGCATGAAGTTGGTCGGCTCGATTTGGATTTTCAGTTGGTGTTCACGAGTTCGTGTGGTGTGAGTTTGGCTGTGTATGGCAGTGTCCTCTTTCGCACCATTTCCTTCACGTAAAATCTGTATCGATTGCGCTAAATTTACGAACATCACTCTCTGCGGTTGCTTAGCTGCCTTGAAAAGAAAAACTCGTGGATTTTGACGGCCGTTGTGCGAGTTGTTGAGAGCGTCTTCGGTGTCACCCAAGGTGTTCGTTACGATTGTTTCTCCCCCACCGAGGTAATCACTTGGGAGCACGCGGGTTGGTGGAAGAGTATTCTCCGCGTTGACGACAGGTGTAAATCTTATTCGAAAGGGCTCTGCAGCATTAATATCCGTCAATGCGTGACCCATGTCGTGCAGGAGCAGGTCACTGTAAATGCCTTTTGCATTTTCAAGATTGGGCAGGTGGCAAACAGCACAACCAATCGATGAGAACATTGTTTCACCGCGGGCGACTTGTTCACGCTCAACACGGTCAGTCGGCATATCACGGATGGGTGTTGGAAGCGACCTGATAAAACTCGTCAAGGTGCGGATTTGATTGTCTGTGATGTCGACGGACGTGTTCTTGTAATTCGGATAAAGGGGGTCAGTGGGCTGTTTTCTTCGTTTGGTTTCCAGTCCAAGTTCTGCCGCGCACGCCTGATCGTTGAAGTCAATTAGCGATCCAATATTCGCTCGCCAGCCAAACTTTCCATATCGCCCGTCCTTGAGTGTCGATGGCCGGCCGCTAATTTCTGGATGCGATTTTTGTTTTTTGACAATGGCATCCAGTGCCTTGTTACTCACTTGGTCGATGATGCCAGTCCCAAACAGTGGCGGGGTATTTCGTTGAAATAACCGCGCATTGAGAGTCATGTTGTGAATTCCCTTTTTGAGCGAATACACGATAGGTGTCGCGTTAGCGATCCGAACTTCTTCAGGGTTAGCTGGACTGCCAAACGGGCTGAACTGGGCAGGTATACCTGACATGATTGCCTGATTCGCGTTGAGAAACGCGTTGGATCCACGATGGTGAAGCGGCAAGGTATTTTGCATGCTACCGTTTGCGTTCACAAATCCTGGATGAAAAGTGCCTAGCATGCTCGCAACCAAATCAGGCCTGGCCCTCAAGCTACTGACTCGCAGTGTTTCGATTCCGAGACTTTTGGCATTGAAACGTGCATCGCCACTGCCCCCAATCCCGCCTTGGTGATGGCAGGCGACACACGACTTGGCGTTGTGAAGTGGACCCAAGCCATCTCCGCCCAATGTCGAGTTTTTAATGGTCCATTCGCGTTCAAATAGTACCCGGCCCTCTCTGATGCGACTTTCATCGATGGTGTTGGGTTCCACACCCAAGACGCAATCACTGGCGGTGATTGTTGTTGCCGTGATCAAGAAGGCCGAGTAGATCGAAAATAGTCGTCGCTTTGAGTTTGATTTGGTCATTGCTTCTCCTATTTGAATTTCGTTTTAATACTTTTTGCCAAGCAGGTGTTTGAATTGGCACGACGATTCAATACCAACAGGGGAAGGTGCACTTGATCCAAATTCACGCGTGAACTGAGAGAGTCTTAGGCTCAGTGGGATTTGGAAATTCATGCATCATCAAAGGGTGAAAAGCAAGTGATTCCGTTTCAGTCAACTTGTTCGTTCCATTGCGTGTGTTGTCTTGCAATTGACTTTTGTAAAACGCCACGAAAACGTGGTTGCCATTGCACATCACCAGCATTTTCTTTTGCTCCCCGAGTCACTGCTGGGAAATCCGAGCCACTACTGTTGGAAATGACCCAGATTACCTCTGTCCGTCAGCAAGGTTGTTACGAGGGAGTTCAAAATGGTGGAAGCTACCCCAAAACAACCTGGTTTGCATCAAAGGTTTGCTTTCGGCAGGTTGACGGGGGCCACCAGTGTTTCCATGAACTGGATGATCGCGGAACGATCACTGTGGGACAGGTTCAGGAATCGATCACGGGTTCCGGTAGCTTCACCGTCGTGCATGCTGACGGCTTCCAGCAATGTGGCCGCTCGGCCATCGTGCATGTAGGGAGCTGAATCTTTCACGCCCCAGAGTGGAGGCGTTCGCCACTCCTGCATGAAATTAGTTGGATCGATGTGAACGCGCTTGTAGTTGGTTTGTTTGGTCTCAGTCACCTCCGTGTTTTGATCGGAAATGTCAACTTTATAGGTGTCTTTGCCTGAAGCCAGATGTTGATTACGCAAAGTTTTTGCAACGATCGTTCGATTGTTCTGTGAACGATTCACTGATCTCTTGAGCTCGGACCCCGTCTTTACAAATCGGAGAACTGTATCTGGCTGTTGAGGGCATTGAAAGTCGTAGCTTACTGGTGTGTATTTGATGTTGGTTTTCCTGCGATTCACTGGCGATAAGTCCGGTTCAAGAGAGCCTCTTCTGGAAGTGGAGCGACTTGCCATGGCACCGCTCATGAGAGTGGTACCCCCGTAATAGACATGGGACATATCGGTCGTTAACGCATCGTCGTAGAACTGGATCTTTTCGTTCTGGTTGGTCACGCGCTGTCTCACCTGGCTGACGGGAGTCATTCGGGTGATGTACGGATCGGCTGGGTTCAAGTCGATCGATTCCTGACCCATGTCGTGTAATAATAAGTCACTGTACAAACCTACTGCTGGGCTTACGTTGGGTACATGACACACAGCGCATCCAACTAGATTGAAGAGTTGCTCACCACGAAGAGCAGCATGACGTGCCTCCGGGTCTCGGGGGAAGCTGCGTGCTGGAGCCGGCAAGGCTGCAACAAATGCTGCCATCGTTCGAATCTGGTCGTCAGAAATATCAATCTTTGGATTTTGGTAGCCTGGTCTTGTAGGATCCGATGGTTGAGGTTTGCGAGCTGTTTCCAGACCAACTTCAGCCGCGCATGCTTGATCGCAAAAATCAAGCAAGGTGGCGATATTTCCTCTCCAACCAAATCTTCCATAGCGTCCATCGGGCCGCGTTGCAGGACGTCCACTGATCTCGGGATGCTTTTCCTGTTCAAGTGCCAAGGCCTTCAGTTGCTTACCGGTGATTTGATCGATTAAACCACTTCCGAAAAGTGGCGTTGTGTTGCGTTGAAACATTCTGGCGTGGATGGCAACTTTGTATTTACCATTTCGCGTCGTGTAGGTCAGCGGAGTGGCGTTTGCGTGCCGAATTTCGGCAGCGTTGGCGGGGCCACCTTCTACGCTGAACTCGGCGCGCGCGTGCCTCATGATGGAGTCACGCAAGCTCGTAAACACCGGCGTGCCACCGTGGTGTGCAATGGCAATGGTATTGAACACTCGTCCCGTGGAATCGACAAATCCCGGGTGGAAACCACGGATTGAATTCGCGATTACATCGTCATTGATCGGGCCACCGGAAATCTGCATTTTTTCGATGCCGATCGATTTCGCATTGAATCGCGCGTCACCACTACCACCAATCCCTCCTTGATGATGACAGGCTACGCACGAGGTTGCATTGTGAAGTGGACCTAATCCATCACTTCCGAAGCTTGGGTTGCGGCTTTTCCATTCCCGCTCGAACAGTACTCTCCCCTGCTCAATACGCTGCTGCTCAATACGCTGCAGGTCAATCGCATTGGGTTCGACCGCATTGGGTTCGACCGCATTGAGTTCGAACGCCATCAGGCAAGCACTGGTGATCAGTGTGACTGTCATGATCAAGTTGGCGGTGATGGTTGGGAATCGCAGTTGCCTCAAAAATGATCTGGTCATCGGATTTCCTCTTTCTGGATAGGGTGCAAACCAGATTTGTCAAATGCCTTGGCTCTTCTCAACAAACCCAAGAATCGTGCAGGAGGATCCTGTTCACGAATGACTTGGGGGAGGCGGTTGTTGGGCGAGAGCAGCAGGTAACGAACCATTGACGGTGAAAAGAAGGTGATCGGTTTTAATTCGCGTTCGCGGACGAGCGCGGTGAGTTGTTGCGTGGTGATTGTGCGGAATGGAAATTCGCTTGCTGAATCATGCGTTGTCTGCCACGAGGTGCCCCTTCGACTTTTTGGAGCTTCTGCGGGCGGCCAAGGTAAATGCTGAACGTGGCTTGGAGGTGTGACTGCCATGACGAAGGGGCCAGTCTCTTTGTGTTCATCAAACCAAGCCAAGAAGGCTGTGTGATCGCTGCCTGCAGCAACGGCGCACTGTTGCCAGAGAAGTTCGACGAAGAAATCCCAGTCTTGCTGGATGTCCAGCCCTATGATGAACGGTGTTATCGCTTGGCACCATGCATAACGAGACTCGGAATGTTGTTCCAGAATGACAAGTCTTCTGGCGTCAAGTTCTGTCGTTAAACCAAAACGTGTTTGGACATCATAATTGTAGGTCGGTTGCAAAGCTGAAAACAGTTTGTACAGCAGATGCAAAGGTTGGGTTGGTGGCGCTGCTGCATCATCCACCAGAGCGTCGTCTTGCTTCTTTGCCTCAACCATTTGCTGCAGTTTCAGTTTCCAAAGACGGCCCAGCCTTGTCTCGTTGCGTTGAACAATTGCATTGGTGGTCTGATCTGGAGTGGTCTCGTTCAGTTCACGCAGTGTTTTGACTTCTTGAGCATCTTCAATCAGTGTCAGCAGGTCATCCGCACTGGGGATGCCGATGGAGAGAGCAAGCAGGTGGTAAGTACTGTCACAGACAAAAAGCACAACCCGCTTCGGTGAGTCGTCCGCTTTCCCACCTGAGAGTTCCGATGGTGTGCCAGCAACGACCGACTGAAGAGAAATCTTGTCTTCCAGATCGGGACGCAGTGTCAGAATCCGCTGGCAAGTATGATGAAACTCGGCAGCGCACCAACCGTGTCGAGTTGGGGCTGTGAGTTGCGCAGTATCCGGTTTGGGGCCATTTGCGGTCGCTTGCACCGCGTGGAATGCATCATCATTAGTCACCAGCATCAAGACGAGTTTGCTGGCTTGATTTTCTGCTGACAAAACAGTGAATGCAGCTTGCCAATCCAGTTTCGGTGGTTTTGGAGGTTCAGCACAAAGAATCGAATACCAAGCCGATCCCTGCACGAGACATACCGCGAGTAGCGACGATAAACGCATAGTGCATCCGAGTAAGATGAGTTGTTGCCCTCGGGCGTAACCCATGAAAATTAGCAAACTGGCTGTTGAGGGTCAACAAAAATTGTGAGACGAGCATCGATTTCGTGTTTTGATGTTTTGTTCAGCCGACCAACTCCCGCAGCTTATTGGCTGCTTTGAACGCTAGCAGCATGATCGTTGCATTGGGATTACCGTGGGGCAGCCTTGGCAAAATGCTGGCATCTACCACCCATGCTTGCCTAAATCCCCTCAGGCGAAAGTCGGGAGTTATCACTGAGGAACTCGATGAACTCATTGCACCCAGTCGCGCAGTACCAACCGGGTGATAGAGTGTTTGTGAGTAGCGGGAGATCGCTCTTTCCAAAGACTGATCGGTGTCACGTTTCTCACCGGGAAGCGTTTCAGTAACGATCCATTGAGACAAATCTGTTTCTGCAACAAGCCGTCGGGCCAGTCGCATTCCGTGAATCGTTACGTCGCAATCGCTGGGGTCGTGAAGGTAGTGGGGATGAATGCTCAACGGCACTCGTGGATTGGAAGACTGTAGTTGCAACATGCCTGTTGATTGTGGCTGGGTTGCATTCACACCAAGGGTCATGAAGGCACAGTCTGTTAGTTTTGGGTAGCTGAGGTAATGCGTTGGGGTCACGTGGATTTGGATGGATTCCTGCAGAAATAAGCCTCCGCATTCTGCCAGATTAGAAGCGAGTGGACCTGTACCCATCGTTTGCCATCTCGCGATATCTTGAACTGAAGCATGTGATGAAAATCGTCCCGACCTGACCTGAAAGATCACTGGCATGATCAGGTGATCCTGCAGGCCTCGACCGACTTGCTCTGATTCGAGGCGGACTTCAATACCAAATTTTTCAAGCTGGTCACGGGGCCCGATCCCGCTCCGCATCAGGATCGCGGGGGTAGCAATCGCCCCAGCACAGATGATGACACCTTTGTTAGCGAGGATCTCGTTCTTCCCTCGGTCATCGCATGTTTCTACACCGATGATACGATCGCCTTTAAAGATCAAGCGGTTCACTGTTGTGCGTTGGACGTCAATGCTGTCGCTTGCAGTGCTGTCGTTCGCTTGCGCTGTGGTCAGAAGCTCCGCTGGGTTCCAGCGACGACCTGATCGGTTGAGCCGCAGGTAAGTCCAGGCGGCGCCCGCATCAAACTGCTTTGTTGCATTGAGAAAGCGATGGGCCGCTTCACTTTGCCATGCGGGTTGTTCAGGACGGGTCAATTTGGTCAGGTCGTTTAAATCCTCCTGCAACTCCGAGATACTCCACGCGCCACCGCTTTCTTCGACCAACATCTGCAAATCTTTGCGTGTCGGAGGAAACCAGATCATTGCATTGATGCGGTTGCTGCCTCCCAGACCTTTGCCGCGCGGCCAACGAAGGGTTCGGTTGGCGAGTTGAGGGTTTTCTGACGTTTCTAAGTTCCAGTCTTCATCGGAACCCAGCAGATTCAGCCAGTTGGCAGGTCGTTCACGATCGACTCGTGCAGCAGAGCTTGTCGGTGGTTCAATGATGGTGACTTTGCCACGCCGCGAATCGGTCTGGTTCGCTAAACGAGATGCGACAACGCAACCTGCCGATCCGCCGCCTACGACAA
>JBPCVE010000013.1:0-7476 GCA_051010795.1 Rubripirellula sp. | reverse complement strand
GCGAGAAAGGGCAGGAAGTAATGTGGCAATGACTTTCTGTTATCGTAGGCTGCAGTGTACATGTGACCCCATGACTATCACGTTCTATCTCTGTTGTCGTCTTTTCCTCGACTCTGCACATGGGTTGTGTTATCAGAACACGCGCCATGCTTCTGCGCTGATGTGTTGGGGCATTCAGGCCCAATAGGCTTCACCACAAGGGGGTGACCGTTTCCTACATAAACGGGAATTGCTCAGGTCCAAGGCGACATTCGTTCATTTAGGGATATCGGGCAAATCCTAATTTGTTACCGAAACGAACCGATCAAATTCGATCCCTACTTGAACCGAAGGTTAGGGTGAAGTGCTACCCGCCGATGGGGCTGAGGGTCGCGTGGATGCGAAATTTTTCACCGTGGGCAAATGAACGCGTCTTTTGGCTGCCTCATATTTCAATGCACGCTCAAAAAACGGGAATGGATACTGGGGGTTTCTCCGCAGTGCATACCGTTCCACGGCAACCACCAATTTTCGATCCAGCTTGCCTGCCTTTGTCAAAGCCACCACATGCCTGACATAAGCACGTTGATCATCGCGAGTAGCCTTCAGCCGATTCATCAACTGCTCTTCCAACGTGGCGGAAGTCGATCTGCTTGAGGACAGAACCCTTGGCGACGTGATCTGTCCGACCACGACAGAAGTAGCGGTCAACGCGAGGACAAGCACAGCAAATTTTAGTATTGTTCTCATAGAAATCTCCCTTCGTTTCCGTTTCCTTCCAATCCGCAATGACAACATTCGACCAGCACGCGTGATTCGAGATCAATTCAAAGAAGCAAGCCAACTTTCACATGCGGAGAAGTAGCATCTGGCCCCAATTCAACGCAAGACAGACCGCAGGATGGTAAAATAGGGTATTTGCGAGGCCCGTACCGCCACCTTTTTGTTCTGTCTGCGTCGGTGGCACCGATTGTGTGTACAGAAGCAGCTTCTTAGTCGAATACAGACTGGGGCGATCATTCAATTGACAGATCGCACATCCAAGGAACGGAAACATCGGCCGCCGAGTGCGGCGCGTCGCTCGGAAGGAATTCGGCATGAATCGTCTAGTTATGGTCGCAGCCCTTGGGGCTCTTTTGGTCGGATCAACCGGCTGCCTTCATCACAACATACGCAAGACAGCTGCAGGGGACTGCACGTCCTGTGCAAGCGGTACTTGCTCCACTGGCAACTGCCGTACTGGTAACTGTGCCAGCGGCAATTGCAATTCCTGCCAGTCCAACCCCAACGCTTACGGCGTTGTCGGTGCGTGTGTTGGCGGTGGTTGCACTGGTGACTGCAACGCACAGTGCGGCAGTGCCTGTGCAACGACGATGGGCCGAATGGGCGGCATGTCCGGTGTTTGTGGCGAGCAAGGCTGCCGCACCGGTTGCATTCCAGGCCGCATCGGATGGCAGCAAGGTGGTCTGGACTACAGTGCTCACCTACAACCCGGCTGCATGGGACATCACGCTGGTGACGCACTTAACAGTCGCCCGTTTCACCCGGGACCCTCATCGGCTCAAGTAGGC
This sequence comes from Rubripirellula sp., assembly GCA_051010795.1. GTDB lineage: Bacteria > Planctomycetota > Planctomycetia > Pirellulales > Pirellulaceae > Rubripirellula. The sequence continues at coordinate 5,926 of JBPCVE010000013.1, read as the reverse complement.
TATCCGTACTACTCGCATCGTGGTCCCCGCGATTTCCTGCTCGACAACCCACCCACCATCGGCCGTTAGAACAGGCAGCCGCAACTGTCCGGTCTCAAAACCAACGGCAGCTTGCCTTGTTGCAAAAATTCAGCAGACAATGGCCATCGGGGAATCCCTCGTTGGTCATTGTTGCGTTCAACGCAAATGGTAATTCAAGTTTATCAAGTGAACCTTCACTGCCTTGAACCCGTCCCAGATCACAAGAACTTCCCTCGAACGTCGAGCAGCACCGTGGCCTCAGACTTTCGCCTCAAAGAGCAACTTCCGGAATTGACCGAGCAGATTGTTGCTACCTACACGCCGGAAGACTCTATCAACCACCTCGGACATTGTCCGTTGCCGAGCTACAAAGGCGTGGCTGAAATTCTACTTAACCTCAAGGACGTTCTTTATCCAGGTTACCGTCGCAAGATTGGTCTTCACCTAGGGAACATCCGCTACCACATCGGTAGTCTGATTGATCTGCTTCATGACCAGCTAACTACCGAAATTGCCCGCGCACTTCGGCACGACGCCCGTGTGCAGCAGAGCCACCATGATTGTGAGAGCGACGTTGATTTCGAAGCCAAAGGCCAAGCCATGGCCATCGAACTGTTGAAGCGGATTCCAGCGTTACGCACCACCCTGGCGACCGATGTGCAAGCTGCCTACGAGGGTGATCCGGCTTGTCACACGACGGACGAAATCGTCTTTTGCTACCCAGGCTTCGAGGCGATCACAGTCTACCGCATCGCGCACGAATTATTGAAACTGGATGTTCCTTTCATCCCTCGCATGATGACCGAATGGGCACACAAACAGACGGGTATCGATATTCACCCCGGTGCAACCATCGCTGACTATTTCTTCATCGATCATGGCACCGGTGTGGTCGTCGGCGAAACCTGTAATATCGGAAAACATGTAAAGCTCTATCAGGGCGTCACCCTCGGTGCACTCAGCTTCCCAACCGACTCAGATGGTCAATTGATTCGTGGTGGCAAGCGACACCCAACCATCGAAGATCATGTGGTGGTCTACGCGAACGCTACCATTTTGGGTGGCAGAACGATTATCGGTCACGACTCTGTCATTGGTTCCAGTGTCTGGATCACCAAAACGGTTTCACCCAACACCACCGTTGTGTTGGACAGCCCACGCCTTCGAGTCCGTGGTGGTGCAAGTGATTCGGAAGTTCTGGATCATGATTTGAATTTTCAGATCTGACAGAAACCGTATTCACTTCATGCTTTGCTCCGCTGACAAACTCACAAATTTTGCTTACCAGCATCTGCCCCAAACGATACGCGATCAGGGTTTGATCCACTATCAAAGTGGATGCATCTAGGGCAACGTCCCTTCAAAACATCAGTTCTCGCGTGCTTGCTGACGCTCCTCTGCTGTTTGATAGAGTCTCGAGATTCGAAGCATCAGCGGTAACAATGCTGCATCCAATGCTTGCTGATCCAACTCCCCTACTGTTCCCCGCAGCGCATCGATTTGATCTTCGATTTCCGCCCGCTGCTTCAACTCCAAGGGCGTGAATTGCAAACGCCCACCAGACGGCGCGACGGTAATTCGCAAGGCGGCGGCACCGTCCAGCGCACCCTCTTTCGCCTTAGCATTGGGACGCACCCCGCGGAACATCTTTGCCGGTGTCCCCTTGCCATCGCCATTATCATCAATGAGCGCATGTTCTGTAGCGATTCGATCCTCGGCTTCATAAAACATCCGCACGCCAGCACTTGCACGCAGAAACGCCTCATGGATTGAGACCTCGCCATCATGATCCAGGTCAGAATCGTCCGAGCCAATCGCCTCAGACAGAAACTCGCCAAACCGAGCGTAGTTCTGCTCGACACCACTACGAGTGGCAGTAACAATCACGCGTCGCGGACCTGACAACCGATTCACAAAGGGACCACTCGCCGATGCACAATTGATGATTACGATGGGCCTTTGGGTCCCTTCCAGCCACTTCGCTAGATCTGCAGCCGAAACATCAGGCCCCCGCAAATTGAATTTCGCAACGTCTCTTGCGTAAGTTCCATGCCCAATCAAAACCAACCACAAAGGTGTTGATTGATTGCCCACCGCAGACGTCATCGTGGTTCGCAACAACTCCCGATCACTGTCTTCTTTCTGCTCGTCTCCGAGTCCAATGGGAACAAAGTCCAAATCCGACTGTTCAGCAACTTTTTGCCAACGCTGTCCCCACTCTGCGAAGGCCACGCCAAACTCTTCCGTACCCGAAGCCCCAATCACCAGAACCAGTTTCCCAGCCCCGGAAGTCGGCTCAACCGTCTCTTTCCGCTCTCCCTCTACTTCGTCCAGCTTCACCCCCGTCTTCGCGTCTGCGTTAACAGCCGGCTCGGACGCTGCCTCCGTCCTCGCATCGTTAACGCTGGCTTGTTGCGCACTTGCATTTACCTGCATGCATGCCAGGCAGAACGACACAACAAGCAGCCGCGTCAGTCCAACTTCAGTGACAAGCGGGAACCACTTGGTTGGCATTCCGCTGAGTCGATTTGCACTATGCCAAGCCCGTGAATAATTCATGCCAACCCTTTCCAACGTCGAAGACCCCACTCGCAACAAAGACAAAGCATCGCCAGAAACATGACCCATGGCCGATGCCAGATGGGATAAATCCACGTCTCGGTGACCGGAACATCGCGATTGGGCAGGTCATCTGCAAAGCGATCTAATTGAGTCTCAGAGATCACTTCGCCACCGGTTTGTGCGGCGATCTGCTGCAACAGCTCACGATTCAGTTTCAATTCACGGAATTCTGCCGCTCCCGCATCAGACGTCCACCCTGCCTTTGCAGTCCCTATTGCTGCCCCATCAGCAGCAGTCACATTGGCGGTGACAGAATATCCCCCGGGTTCCCGCGACCAGTAGGTTGCGACGTATTTTCCTGCCTCGTTGTCATCCATCTCGGCTTTCAGCACAAACGACTCACCCTCCACCGGGGAAATCTCCAGCTCGACCGAAGCATTATCAAGCGGTAAATATTCCTCATCACGCGCAGAGACCACCAGAGTGACGGGTTTGCTCGGGTCGTCACCTTTATCAACACGAACGTTCACGCGTCGGGGAACATCATTCACTAACCAATGTGACAACTGCCGCCATGCCTGCGCGGGGTCATCACGCTCAGTTGCCCCACCATCATTCAGGGACGTGTCGTTCCGCCTCATTGACCAACGCCACATATCGCCCACAGTGAGTGCCGCAGTTCGACCTTTACCAAATCGTTGGGCGATCAACGCTGGTACTTTTCGGTCACCCGCGACCGTGGCAGTCGCTAACTGCGATGCCCCAGGCTTCACATCCCCAACCTGATTGAGTGTTAAGAACGGCGGCATGCTACGCATACGCTCTTTCTCTGCAGATTCCGTATCACGTAACCTGACCCAAGGTTGCAGCAGACCTTCCCGAGTCAGCTCGATTGTGTAGGGCCCATCCAACGACTGTTTACCAGTCCGCGGGGCATACACCGGGGAGAGCTCTCCCAGAGGACTTTCAGCGAATTTGTCAGAAGCAAATGATTCACTGCCGCCCAGCATCAGTAAGCCGCCACCGCGAGCCGCAATGAATTTCCGCAGAAGTAGCATCTGGTCCTGAGTAAAGAAACTGCTCTCCACATCATCCAAAATCACGCCTTGATAGGCGAACAATTCTTCGGCGGTTTCCGGAAACCCGTCACTCAACTCCTCCGATTCTTTCACGCCAAGCCGTATGATCACCGGCTCATCGTATTGCTGTGCAGCTTCTTCCTCATCCTCCCCCAGCCCGGCAAACAGAGGATTGGTTGAGTTGACAGATTTATCACGGAAGCTGAACTTCGCCTCTTTATTGGCAATTCTAAGCAGCGCGACCAGCTGAACCTCTGCGTCCTCCTGCAATGCACGTCGCAGGAACTTGAATTCCCAATTGGGGCGCCCGGCGACGTACAAAATCCGATAGGGTCCCGTTGCACGATCGACTGTCACGATTCGCTGATTGTTCATCAACGTCGCTTCGGAAGACCGGACGTCAAGCTCTAAATCGTTCGTAGTCTCCGCACCTTCAACCACACGCCCTGCCTCACCCTTGTTGCCAGTTGCGACCGCTGCGTTATCTGCCACTGCGGCCCCTTCATCAGCCGAATTCAGCACCTCGTCTTCACCAGAATTACCGGCGGCTTCACTGTCTTTTTCAATATCTGCACCAGCACCATGGTTAGTCTGTCCCTTGACGGCTGAAGCCTCTCCCCAGCTTCGATCATCCTCCGTGAAAACGGTGGCTCGGTAGAAACTGACACCCGTCTCCTCCGGACGAAACCGAAACCGAACTTCCTGCCGCTCGTCACTTTCACCCAGCTTGACCTGCTGCTCCTCGACCAACTGTCCGCTGCGAGCATCTGCCAATCGTACGAATGCTGTCTGACCATCCATTCCATCAGAATCAAGGGAAATGGTTACGGTTGTCGGTGCTGATTCAAAGTCAGTCTGCCTGACACTTACGTCCGCGATTCGCAGATCCTGATAATCATCATCGCTCGCAGGTAGCACTGGATAAACAGGAAAATCAAGTTTGGACCAATCGACATCTCCCGGGGGCAGGTCCGTCAAGTTACCATCGCTAAACAACAGTACGCCGGCAACTGGCCGAGAGGCAAAACGCTCATTCAATGACTGCAAACTACCTGAGAGCGATGACGCATAACCGTCCGCTTCAAAAGCACTCAGCTGATCGACACTTTCGAGTCGCGAATCAAACAGATAGGACCGGACATCGAATGCTTGCGCTAACCTGCGTCGCCAATCGGTATCCTCATCCACCATCCGGCTGACCTGCGCACGTCGGCTTTCTTCCCCAATGTCCGTCTTGAGTAGCATGCTGCGACTATTGTCAACCAAGAGAGGCAAAATATTCGCCTGTGGTCGGGGCCGCGTTCCACTACGCATCGGCTCCAGCAAGCAGAATGCGAGCAGGAGGATTGCCGCCAATTTCAATATCGCGGCACAAACGCGAACACTCGACGAAGCGTACGGGCGGGTGTATCCCCACAGCACCACCACGGCTAACACCCCGGCAATCAAAGAAGCCGGCAGCATCCACTGAGGCGCACCCCAGACGATCTCGCCGTCCACCTGACCGATCATCTCACAGATACTCAACGCCCACTCCCAAGACTCTCGTAATACTTCTGCACTGCATCTGTGTATTCAACCGGCACCGGATCTCGATCAATCAGGACCGGAGCATTCTTTTCAGCAGAACGACGCAGCAGTTCCTCCGATACGTTCCGCTTCAATTCTCGCAGTGGTTGAGCAATCATCTTTTCAACAAGATCCCACTGAGGTTCCTTTGAATTCCGTCGAAATTCCAAACGAACATCTCTCGCGCGATCCCGAATCCTCGCTGCTTCTGAACGCAAATCAGCAGAGTCCACCATCTCTTCAACATCACGCAAACGGTCAGACCACTCGATGAACCCATCGCCAGTGAGAGGATCACCCGCCGGATCATTGGCGGCATTTCTATCCCAACCAGCTCCAAGCGTGTTCGAGCTATTGCGATTGCCTCGACCGCTCGGTTGCTGTCCGGGTTGCTGTCCGGGTTGCTGTCCGGGTTGCTCGCCAGGTTGTTGCCCGGGTTGCTGTCCGGGTTGCTGTCCGGGTTGCTCGCCAGGTTGTTGCCCGGATTGCTGTCCCGGTTGCTGTCCCGGTTGCTGTCCGGGTTGCTGTCCGGGTTGCTCGCCAGGTTGCTGTCCGGGTTGCTGTCCGGGTTGCTGTCCGGGTTGCTGTCCGGGTTGCTGTCCGGGTTGCTGTCCGGGTTGCTCGCCAGGTTGCTGTCCGGGTTGCTGTCCGGGTTGCTGTCCGGGTTGCTCGCCGGGTTGCTCGCCGGGTTGCTG
>JBPCVE010000012.1:0-13534 GCA_051010795.1 Rubripirellula sp. | reverse complement strand
ATCGACTTAGCAACCACCGTGGATCTCCAACCGAGATGCTGGATGAAATGGTGGGGCATTTCCGAGACTCCCGCAGCCCCATGGAATTGTTCGAAGCGCTGAAAATGCGAATTCGCGACAAATTAGGGTTACCGCTGGTTTCAAACGAAAACGAGCCCTCGCGACCTGAAGACGTTGAGCGTCAACTGGACGTCGGACTGTTGGATGCGTGCCGTGAAGCAGGCACGATGTTGATCGAAGACGGCAGGGTCGGCGAAGGCTGGATGTACCTGCGACCAACCGGTGATACTCAGTTAGCCAAAGATCTGATTTCGAAACTCGAAATAACCGAGGAAAACTATGAGGACATGATCCAAGTGCTGCTGCATGAAGGGATTGATGTCGCACGCGGCTATCAGGCGGTGCTCGATCAGCAGGGTACCTGCAACAGCATCACACTCTATGAGCAAGCCTTGAACAATCGCAGCAAAGCAGATCAACGAGCAGCCGCACGCTGCCTACTGAATCATCTCCACAGTGAACTCTGCGAACTCGTACGTGGCGATATCGCCCGACGAGAGGCCCCCGCCGGAGACGACGAAACTCTGGCGGAGATGATTGAGCAGCGACGTTGGATACTGTCAGATGGAGGCTATCACCTCGATACAACTCATCTCTCATCAACTGTCCGGATCGCGACGGTTCTGGAAGATGAGGAGAGCCTACGCAAAGCTTGGGAACTGACGCAATATGGTCGGCGTCTGCACCACCAATTCCAGTACCCCGGCGATGAACCGTTTGTTGATTTTTACCCCGCTTACACGGCCTTCTACGCGATTCTGCTGGGTGAGAATGTTGACGCGGGCCTGAAGGTATTCGAACGCAAAGCGCGGTCAGTCGACACAACTGAACACGGAACGGCGGCGGTAGAAACTTATGTTGATTTGCTTGATCGGATTGGACGCCATCAAGAAGCCATCGACATTGCTATTGAACTGGCACCTAAGGACCTGCCACCACAAAGAATTGTTCCGATGTTGATAGAAATTGCTTCGCGAGTCCCAGAATCAACCTCTCAAGATGGCTGGCAATCCATCTTGGATTACTGCCGCAAACATAACGACATTCTCGGCTATGCCGCCGTACTCCATGCATCGGGAACAGGGGCAAGCTGATCCGGGAATCTCACAGATACATACCCACAAAACCATCAGCTGAATCACTCTGCGCCTGAATGGCTTTTATGCGTGCCTCCGTCTGGGCCAAATCCCCTGCAGCAATGTAGCGATCAAACTCGACTAAGACGGCATGCTGAACACTCTCGGATAAAAATCCAACAACAGGGGCGTTCAACCATCCGCAGGTTTCGTCGTCCAACTTCACGCTGACATCCACCGCTTTGGTCTGCTGATCATTTTCCCCCGTCATCACGGTGCCCTCAAACTCAAAACTGACTCGACCACAGCCAGGATCGTTGGTTAGATGATAGGTACATCGCCCCCGATGCAAATAGTAAGTGTTATGCGATCCATGCTGTGCCATGGCTTCCTTCACACGCAACACAAACTGCTCATAGACCGGCGAAGCATCCACGGGAACATCCAAACGTGTCACGCTACGAAGCGGCAGGCAATCAAACTCAATCTCAACCCATTGACCGGCCATGCTCGCCCCCTGGCTAAAAATTCAAGTGAAGAATTAATTTTCAAACGACGAATGCCCCAACCACAAAGCATTTTCAACGTCGTATTGCATCGCAGTCTACCGAAATCCCTGAGCCATCGCGATGGAGGTCCCCAAGAAGCCAACATCGATTGCAGAGGATGATCTCGCACCCCATCAGCAAGGCGGCGATTCCCAAATCGCATGCAGCGTGGCTCAAATCAACTTTTTGAAGACTCGCAAACAAAACGAAACCACTGTCGTTCCCCACAAATTACTTTGATAGCCTGAGTTCAGCTGAAAACCCAAGGGCCCTGTGAACACGCTCGAGGAACGGCATCTCAAGCAGGGCACGATGCAACGAATATACATGACCGACCATGGCAAACTGCATCCAGACACCTGATCGCCCTTGGGAACGAAGAGCTAGGGAGTCCCACTGAGAGCATCGAGTTGACTTTCGATCTTCAGATGCTTCTGTTCGATCTGCTGCTCCAACTCGGCATTCTCCTGCTCCAATCGATTCAGCTCGGCAACCATGGCCTGTGCTTCCGCTGTGATCTTTCCCTTGTATTCGCTGATCGACTGTTTCTCAACCCGAAACTGCGTCAGGTCCTGCTCCAGCTTCAATTTGACTTCTTGATTGGTAACCAACAGTTGGTCGGTCTTGCTAATCGCTTCCGTCAAGAGCGACTCTTCGGCGGTGAGCTCTGCCTTCTTGTCAGCTAGCGACATCAAGTTCAGACGGATGCGTCGCAACACAAACCCATAATCATTGAGTGGACGCAGGAAGAAACTACCTAACTCTTCAGCAACACCCTGGTCAATCAACTCTGCTGCACCCTCACTCTTCAGTAACAACTTCTCACCTTTTTTGAGGACAATGAAGCCATCAGCGCCGTGCTGCAACGCAGCATCAAGCGCCCTACCGTTTCCATCGAAGAATCCACCGTCGTCCAAGGTTCGTTTATCGGGACTATCCACCTCGATTCGATGGGTCTGCGTAAATTGCAATTCGACCCATTTAGTCGCTGGAGGATCATCTGGCTTTGACGCTCGTCCATCCTCTAGGTAGGCCAACCGTGTCTCGTCGGAAGCGTCTTTGAATAATTCCTCCACGAGCTCCTGGTCGACTACGCCCAGACAGTTTTTATCATCTGGCTGACTGAAGGGCTTGATGAAGGGAACGTGACCGTCAGGAGGCAACAGCTCACACAACAACCAACTACGTGCTTTCCCGTCGTTGATATAGTCCAACTGGTATTGCTCGAGCGTCCCAGTTGGGACAAGAGTTACTTGATTTGGATTGCTGGCCTGAACGATGAACTCACCGAGGTAAAAGTCCGGCACCATCATCTGATTGTCATCGGCTACCTCGGAAAAACCGTAAACCAACGTTTCGGGCGGGACCAACGGTTGTGCGTTCGCTGCGGGCGCCGCGGGCTGACCGCCGAGGTTGTCCGCAGGAGGCGGCCCCAGCGAAATCGACATTGGATTCTGATTGGCACCTTTCATTTGCAAGTTCCGCCAACGACGCCCCGCTTCGATTGCCAGCGATGAAAGGTCGCTTTGAAGGTCGATCAATCCTCCACTACGGGATGCTTCGGCACCCACGGCTTCACCGAGAGTGATATCTGCTGTCTCGGCTTTGACTTGAGCCAGACGAATTTCGAGTGACTCCAGCACCTCGTGCCAAGCAGATCGACTTCGTAGCACACCAGCCGTGGGGAAGAGAAAGACGAGGGCTAGCAACATCGTCAGCACAACGGCGACGATATTGAACCAACGCCAGTTAGAGGCGGCTTTCCAAACGACGACAGCAAAGCCGACCAGTAACAGGAACAGCACGCTTGCGAGAATTATGTCGGGAAGACTCATGTTCGCTTTGCAATCATCATGGCAAGAGATGGACGTACATCTTCTGAATCGGCATCAGCACACCCGTATCAACGCACTGTTTCTCAGAGGAGTGGCAAAAAATGCCTATAAGAGATAGTAAGTTGGGCTATTTGTAACGTCAAGGATTTCTCGGTTACCACGCTGAAAGAGCAATGTTTTTGTCGCCACGATCCCTCCTCCACGCCCAGTGCTGCTCCAAACCTCTTCTCAAGACCGTAAAAACCGTCAAGTATCGCCCAGACGGCACCAGCGAACTCCCTATCCAGACCTCGATTGTAACGGGGGGGGCATATTGCTGGATTAATCCACCGAACCGGTCGAACTGATCTAAAGCGCGGATCTACGAATCCGATTTTAGCAATCCTCATTAATCTGACGTATTGTACAGTTTTGGCGGTCATGCGACTTATGAAACCCATCCAGCGAACCCACCTTGGAATGCTCGCCCTTCTCGCATTTGCCGCATTGAATGCGTTGGGATGCCACCGGCAATACTACCGCGAGCAGGCAGATATGGAGGCATATCACCTGATTGACCAGAAAGCGGCTGCTGTTGCGCGACCGCCCAACGTGCCGCTCAGGATTGACGTTGATCGCAGAAGCCGCATGTTCAACCCGTTTGACCTCGATTTTCAGCCCATGCCGCTGGATGACCCAGCGTCCTACAAGTACATGCAGTGCGTCGATGGGCGTCGGGGCTATCCACTCTGGGAAGCTGCCGGGCTGACCAATGGAGCCGAGAGCCCTGATTGGTGGCAATTCCTGCCTCTCAATGAGGATGGAGTTCTGGTGCTGAACGCCGAAAATGCCACGCAGATTGCATTGCTAGAATCGCCAGCCTACCAAGAGCAGCTTGAGGCGTTGTACTTTCTCGCACTCGATGTTAGTGGTGAGCGTTTTCAGTTCGATACCCAATTCTTTGGAGGCGCCGAGACCATCCTCGGTACGAGACGCGGTGGTCCAACAGAGCTTGAGTTCGGAGACCGCAACATGAGAATGAGTCGCAACTTTGCCACGGGCGGCAATTTACTGGTCGGCCTCGCGAATGAGATTGTATGGAACTTGGGTGACTCCAGCACAAACGCAACTGCTAACGTGCTTGACTTCACTCTCTTGATGCCGCTGCTACGCAACGCCGGTCGCGACAAGGTGATGGAAGGGCTGACACAATCGGAGCGAGAGCTTTTGGCAGGCGTCAGAGCATTTGAAAGATTCCGTCGAGGCTTTTATGTGGATATCACCACTGGCAACCGCGCCAATGTGAACGTACAGACTGCAGCGGGGAATATTGCACTCTCTCCCAGAGGCTTCACAAGTGGTTCAGGATTCATCGGTCTCCTGCGGACACAACTGGAAATTCGCAATCTCCAAGAAAACATTACGCGCAACCGTGAAATCCTGCTCGTGTTCGAAGACTCACTCATCGAATTATTGACAACAATTCCAGCATCACAAACCATCGTTTCACAACGCTTGAATGTTGCACAAACACGCCAAAACCTGACCAATTTACTCACGTCCCTCGTTGCACAGCAGGCCAGCTTCCAACTCCAAATCGATACATTTCTTCGAACATTAGGACTACCACCCTACATCTGTGTTGAGTTGGACGATCCTATCCTGAAGCAATTTGAGTTGATTGACCAGCGACTTTTAAAACGACGTGAAGAATTAAGTATTCTGCGTGCAAACGTTGGTGAGCTGAACATCGAAATTCTGGAACAGAGTGAGTTCAAAATCAACGCAGACACTGGGTTACCAGTTTCTCAAATCGAATGGACGCCCAAACTGGCTGAATCGCTTCAGAAACTTGAAACTGAATTAGAGCCTCTGGAAAACTTTCTGCGGGACGTGATCAAAACCGACTTGCCAACCGTCCGTGACGATATTGCTGATTTTGAAGTTGCTATTCCGCAGCGTGCCCGCCAAGCAGAGACTCTGAAAACTTTGTTCACTTCAGAACAAGGCAGCATCTGCGGTCTGCTGAATGTATCTGATATCGACGAGTCAATTTTTGACACCTCAAAATTGGCAGGTCTGCTAGTCGATTTAGTCGACGATCACACGAAACTGCAAGGGCGACTGAATGCCTATCTGGTGAAGTTGAACAAGCTTCAGGAATCATTCAAAACCCTTCAAAACGTGGCACCTGGCAATATTGATCCACGAGAGTTGGCTCGTCGATTGAGAGATGACGTGATCCTCGCTTCGCAGAATCTAGTTGCTGACCTCGGCGATGATGTTCTGGTTTTGCAACTGCTACAGGCGCAAGCAAGAACCGAGAGCGTTTTCCTGCCTGAAGTTGATATTTCACCAGAGATCGCTTTCGAAATTGCAAGACGCAATCGCAGAGACTATGCCAATGCAAGAGCTGCACTTGTCGATGCCTGGCGGCAAATTGAGGTCGTTGCTGATGATCTGGAGAGTAATTTGAACGTGGACATCCGCGGTGGGATCGGATCCACTGATATTAATAACGCTGGACTCACCAAGACAGGAAACCTGGATGTCGCGTTACAGTGGGATGCCCCCATCACAAGATTGGTCGAACGTAATAACTACCGTCGCATCCTCATCAACTACGAACAGAAAAAACGAGATTACTACCAATACGAGGACGCTCTCTGGACGACTCTGCGAGCCGAAATACGACAACTGATGCGTGACCGTTTGACATTCGAATACGGTCGCAAGTCCGTTGGAATCGCCGCTGACCAGATTGAACTCAATGCTGATGCCAGAGATTTGCGGGAAGCAATGCCCCAAGCCGGCAACAACGGCATCACCAATGAAGCCCGAAATACAATTCAAGCTCTCAGCGCTTTGCTGAACGCACAAAACAATCTATTACGGATTTACGTGAACTATGAAGCAGTACGCCGAACGCTGGATCTTGATTTAGGAACCATGGAACTGACTCCAGAAGGTCTCTGGATTGATCCGGGAAAAATTTCACCGGAAACATTGTTGCAATATCCCGGAACCACACTGGATGGTTTAATTGATTGCGGATGCAATGACTGTGGATTGAATTACAACCCGCTTCCGCGTGAACCTGAATTCACGGCTCCAGTCTATAAAATCCACAACGATCACCCCATCACTGTCGACGGCATGCCAATCGAAGAACTGCCAAGCCTTGGACAAGAGGCGGAGGCATTACCCAACGAGGCAATGCCATTGCAAACACCGAAGTCAACTGACATGCCGTTACCAAGTGAAATGGCAGCACCGAACCCGAATGGGCCAACGCTGAGTAACCCCTCTACCAACCGAGGAGTCGTACCCGATATCAAGGCAGCAGAGATTCTGAAAGAGGAACAGGAATCGGCGACGGTACCCGAGGCCGAGTCCAACTTGGCTCCTCCGGCAAACTCGGACGGATCAGGTCTCAATTCACCGATCATCCCCGAATTGACTGCACCCGGTGCTAATCAGTAAAGGTGCGGCACCTTTGATCGCTTTGATCCCCGAATAAATCAACCGCCATTTAAGTGGCGGCCTGCCTCAAAGCGTATTTTCACTGACTGGTTTTCTATTCAGAAGTCACTCGACCTAGACCTGACTGGCCTTCGTGGCTACGCCGGTCCACAGCAGTGTGTGGCAACTCCCGCTCCTGCAAATCCGCTTGGCAACGCAATCGCACAACCTATACGTTACAAAGATGTTACGGTGCAATGCGTCCATGACGCCTAAAATTTCATAGCAGTGTCGAGCACACCACCGACATTGAATCAATGAATATGGGAGTCTGCTATGAGTATGCGAATTTGTCTGTTGTCTTTGACCATAATTCTTCCTCTCTGGTTGGAGGAATCGACCGTATTGGTCCTTGGAAACGTTGGATCACACGCAAAACAAGCAGATAACCTCGCAGCCAAACTCTCACAGCTCACCGCAAAACAATCCCCAACTGAAGAACAACAAAAGGAAGTTGCCCAAGTTACAGGACAGCTCAGAGCCCTAGGCCCTGCTGGCCTAGCCGCGACCATTGAAGCATGGAAAACGGAATCTCAACGGGGTGCTGACCCATCTCAACTGCGTTTGATGGATCAGCAAATTGACCTCATCGCAGGCCAAAAACAAGCACGTGCCTGCAACCTTTACTGGTACAAGTCGCTGTCAGTCGCCAAAGCAAAATCCATCGTATTCAAGCGTCCCATTCTCAGCCTTCGATTATTGGGACACCTTGATGAAGATTTGAGTTGTGCAAACAGTCGTTTCTTCCGTCGTTTCCTTTACACGAACCCTCAGATTGCAGACTTTCTAGGACAGCATTTCATTCTGCATTGGCAACCCGTTTGTGATGTTCCCATTGCCACCGTTGACTTTGGCAACGGGAGAAAACTGCAACAACCAATCATCGGAAACAGTGTGCACCTTGCCGTTACTGGGGAAGGTCGAGTTATTGATGCACTACCAGGATTGGTCACCCCGACCGAGTTCATGAATTGGGCCCAATCGCTACTGGATCTTCATACCACGTGTTTGTCACTGCCCGCTACTGACTTCCAGCAGCACTTGCAACGTTGGCATCAGAACCGAGCACAGCGAAGACGCGAGCAAAGTGAACTCACCATTCGCGTCGACCAAAAAGTGAGTGATTTGAATCCAATCGATCCTCGCTGGAAGATGGCTGCCGAGCAAAGCAAGCTGACCATCAAACGTTCCGATCCCACCCTCCTTGGAAAAGACATTCCGACTGCAGCAGCAGCGATGAGAACGGCTCCCCTGAAAATGGCAGCAGAACTGCCCCTATTTCGAATGGTAGATTCACTAGTCCCACGAGCTGCCGAGGATTCATTTTTCAACCTGTACGGACTTCAGCCCAAACTAGATGATTGGTACACCCGTGATTTGACAACAGGAGATTACGATAAACTTACCAACCAAATCTATGAAGAACTATTTTTAATGCCGCTGAATGATCCATGGTTGGGCTTATCGCCAAAAGACCGCTCCATCGCACTGGACCACCGCGCACAAGCGAGTAGCAAGGATCCCAAGCTTCCGATAGTGGAAGTTTTAAAAGCATCAGCCCAATAAAAAAGATATAACCAAGGCGTTCCATTCCAAGGCAAGCAACATGGCAGCCCCCGGCGTTCTCACAATTGAAGACGATCCCGCAATCAGGCGTGGAATCGTTGATTCACTCAAAGCGACTGGGCACATTGTCTGGCAAGCAGATCGGGCTGATACGGGAATAGAAAAGGCGATCGGAAAACCATGTGACCTGGTACTTCTTGATCTGGTATTACCCGGAGGCCATGGACTTGATGTTTTGGCTGAAATACGTTCACAAAAGCCAACGCTTCCGGTGATTATCCTGACCGCGAAAGGTGAAGAGCAAGATCGCATCAAAGGACTGCGACTAGGTGCTGATGACTATGTGGTCAAACCGTTCAGTGTCGATGAGCTTCTTGCACGCGTAGAAGCAGTCCTCCGACGTTCCCCTGCAAGGTCAGCCCAGAACCCTTCGCTGACACTCCCAAATGGAGAAATCAACTGGAACAGTCGTGAAATCATATCGACGACAGGTGTGGGCCAAGTACTATCCGAACGGGAATGCGCTCTTCTGCATTACCTCAGCAAAAATCCAGATAGAGCGATTGATCGCAACGAATTGCTACAGGGCGTCTGGCAGATAGATTCAAAGGGCGTAACCACTCGGACCGTCGACATGCACATTGCGCGGTTAAGAGAAAAACTCACCCATGTGTGCGGCGACAAAGAGGCGATCAAGACCGTCCGCGGAAAGGGTTACATGATCGACTCAGAACTGGTCAAAACAACATGACAATCAAACAATTCACCGGTCATAGACTGTCACATCCCACCACCATTTGGTGGCTCTTCGGGCTGATCCTGACCTGCATCACCATTGGACTCATCAGTCTTTCCGAGCATGCACTACGCCTGAATGATGAACGCCAAGAAAGCGAGGCACGCGAACGACTGCAGCAAGATACAGTGGTCGCATTGTGGCGACTCGATTCTCGTTTGGCCCCATTCATTGCAACGCTGCTTGACCCACTCAATGACCAAGACGCCTTGGACTCAAAGAACTCTTTTGTGAAAGAGCGTTTCACTATCCTCAATGCCACCAAAGGATCGAAAGGTGATCCCCAACCAGAATTTTCGATCCATGGAAGCACGCGTCAGGTAACCAATCCGGAAAAATCGACTTCGTTGCCTGAGTTGGTCTCCGCCAATGCAATCATGAAATCAGTCAATCAATTGTTGCCAAATCTGGATCGAATGATTGAACCCACCACTTTGCAGGGTAGCTATACAAATGAAGTGAACCTGTATGCCAATAACCTTCAGTACGATAACCGAGAGAAGACACGGCCAACATTGCAGTCCAAATCGCAATTACCCAGCGGCGACTTGGAATTATTGAATCGAAACATGGCAGTGCAGCAGCAAATTGCCTTCAACTACCAAGAACAATTTCTGCAACAGGATGGCACATCCGATGAAAGCGTCATGCGTCCTGACAACAGTTCGCTATCTCATCAATGGAGCGTTTCGGGGAAACGCCTGATGACGGTGTGGGTTGACGATCAACTGTTCGTCCTCCGCCCAACAAGAGAAGACACTGATGGACTTGACGGCGTGTGGGTCGATTGGAAAGAGCTCAAAGCTTCGATGGCCTCCGACATCACAGACCTGCTACCAGAAGCGGATTTCCTGCCGGTTGGAGGTGAAGAAAACTTGAATCCAGCCATCACACTTGCGGCTTTGCCAGCCCGCTTGGTGACCACTGGCATTGCCGCAGTGCCTGAGACCTGGTCACCGACACACACGGCTCTCGCAATTGCTTGGTTCACACTGCTTGCAACGGCAGCGATCGCTGCGGTCTTTTTACAAAAACTAATTGCACTTAGCGAACGTCGAGCATCCTTTGTTTCCGCTGTGACGCACGAACTCCGAACCCCACTCACCACATTCCGACTGTATACGGATCTGCTATCTCGGGACA
The DNA here is from genome assembly GCA_051010795.1 of Rubripirellula sp. Classification (GTDB taxonomy): domain Bacteria; phylum Planctomycetota; class Planctomycetia; order Pirellulales; family Pirellulaceae; genus Rubripirellula. The sequence continues at coordinate 3,009 of JBPCVE010000012.1, read as the reverse complement.
TGGTCAGTGATCCAGCCGACCGAAAAGAATATCTGGAAACACTCAGGCAAGAGTCAGACCGCCTGACGCATCTAATCGACAACGTACTCCGCTATTCCAAGCTGGAACGCACATCCGCCATTCCCGCAACGGAAGTCATCTCTTTGACCGATTGGATTGACCGCATCACCCCTCGGCTCATCGGGCGATTGAATCAAAGCGGCATGACACTCGAGATCATTTCGCCAAATGAGGGCCAGTGGAAAACGGACCCCCCTGCAATGGAACAAGTCATCTTCAATCTTGTCGACAATGCAGCCAAATATGCCAAGTCCGGATCTGATTCGACGATCCATTTGACCGCGAAAATTTCAGATCACGATGTCATCATCTGCGTTGCAGACCACGGTCCCGGAGTGCCGGAAGCGTTGCAACATAAAATTTTCCAGCCCTTCAGCAAATCTGCGGAGCAAGCAGCTGAAACAGCGGCCGGTGTTGGGCTTGGTTTGGCCTTGGCAAGACAGACCGCGAATGCCCACGGCGGAACGCTGACCTACGAACCAACCGCTGGTGGGGGTGCAACTTTTGTTCTTCGCACCCCAATAGGAATTTCAAGTTGAAATGCCCTCCTGCTCCAAAACCAAGATGTGCGTGAAATCGAAACGAAGCTGCCTGGCTCAGCAAACTTGGCTCGATCTGTAGCACTGAATTTTCCGATACAAACGTCGATCGCTAAACACCCTTGCGTCACGCCGACCGCTAGCAGGTTTGCTACGCCTTAATGCCCCGCAAGATGCGCCCCCAGATGTCAAGATTCACTTCACTAGCAATCCAACAACTACCAATCGGCTCCATTCTGCGAGCCCCTATCAATGAAATTGGCAACACGAACACAAAACTATTAGCCTAGGGCACCGAAATTACAGCGGCATTTCTCGAAAAACTGATCACCCGAGGAATCACCAGAGTCACGATCAGTGATGGCGACATGGCGAGCATCAACGCCTTTCGACCGCAGGGCAATGCACGTTGCCCCGCACCGAACCACCTTTATCGTCAATCGATTTCCTTCAATGATTTCAGCAAAAAGATCGATCAGATCGTTCATTCAGGAGAGGTATCCAACGCAAGCGAGTCTGGTGACCCATTTTTAAAGAAGATCGAAAAATCCTCAACACAAAGTTACGAGCGGGGACTTGAAGAGCAGTGGTCTTACGAGAGCGAAGAACAAATCCTGAAACTGAGTAAGTTATTTGAATCGACACTCGATGGCCAATCAATTGATGTGCAGTTCCTGAAGAAACAATGTGAAATCATTTTGCAGCGAATTTGCATTGATCAGGATGCGTTTGTCTGTTTTGCAGCATCACCCTTTCCATCAGGTTATCCTTCGCGGCACGCTTACCATACAACCTGCATGGCGTTGGCTATCGGCGTGGAGTGCGAACTGGATAACGAGCATCTTCTTCAACTCGGCATGGGCAGCCTGATACACGACATTGGGATGGGATTGATTGGTCTCAAACAGTTTGAGAGTCCGACAACCATTCTTGCCAAGGGTTTGAAGAATCTGGCGGATCATCCTGTTGCCGCCTTGAAAGTGACTGATTTCCATGAAGAAGAATTTACAGATGCAGCGAGGTTGGTGACCTACCAAATTCACGAGCGTCTTGATGGGAGCGGCTATCCACGGGGCCGCTTGAGCCATCAAATCCATCCGCTCGCCAAAATCGCCGCGGTAGCAGATGCGTTCGTCGGCATGTTGACTCCCCGCCCCCATCGCATGGGTGTTCAGGGCTACTACGCCATCAAGAAGATTCTCGATGAGACACGCGAGGGAAAATACGATCCCAAAGCAGTCCGTGGACTGCTGAAAGCAACTTCACTGTTTCCGATCGGAAGCTATGTCAAACTGACCAACGAGAAGCACGCGAGGGTGATTCGTTCAAACCAATCTGAATACACCAAACCAACGATTGAAGTGTGGAATGGGGACACTCAGGAAACTGAACCGACCGTGATCGATCTCTGCGAGCAAGATACGATCGCAATCACCCACGCCATTGCTTGCCCCAAGGCTGCATGACATATCACTGCACAAAACCCTCGCCCAAACAGGCGTGTCGAAGACAGTGCTCTAGCCCAAAACTTTGGCCCGAAGTGTAGTCAGCAATTCAATCGCCTGACCAATTTCGGCCATTTGTCTTTCCGGATCCTGCGGGATCTCGCGTTCAATGGTCAAGGGACCTTCGTAGCCGATTTCCTGAAGAGTACGAAGGTACTTCTCCATTCCAACATCTCCTTCGCCCAAGGGCACTTCGGCACCCCACGTATCACCGGGTTTATCGCTCCAAGTACCATCTTTGCAATGGATACTTCGCACGTGCTTTCCAACGGCCTGCAGTGCTTCAATTGGCTCTCCGGTTCCGTACAGAATCATGTTGGCTGGATCAAAGTTGATTTTCAAATTTTCGCGATCAACCTGTTTAATGAACTCGAGCAAACCCTCAGCAGTTTCCTGGCCCGTTTCCAAATGCAGGAACTGACCATGATCTGCACAATGGTCACAGAGTTGACGTGTCACGTCGACGATATCTGAATACCCTTCTGCCTGTGGATCATGTGGAATGAATCCCAAGTGCAATGCGACGGTGTCACAGCCCAACCAATTGGCAAAGTTCGAGATCTCGAGCATTTCATTCAGTCTTGCTTGCCGCGTATCAGCAGGGACCAACCCTACCGTTCGCACAACGGTGGGGATGTCTGCATAACTCTCCCCCTCGAATCCACCAAAGACAGCACTGCACTGAACTCCCATCTCACTCAATTGCTTTCGAAAAGCTTCGGCAGATTCCTGATTGCGTTTTTCAGGACTCGGCGCATGCAATTGAATGGTAGGAACTTTTAGCTGTGCGATAACATCCCAAGCAACCCCCAAGCCCGCATCCACGGAAGCAAAGACGCCAATTGGCCAAGTATCCATTTTCATACTCTGGTGTATTAGTTCGATAATCAAGAAACGAGTGATAA
>JBPCVE010000011.1:0-5375 GCA_051010795.1 Rubripirellula sp. | reverse complement strand
GCAATGACACCGGCCCAGAGTTTGTATCCAAGGTAATTTGCCGTTGGCTGAAACAAGCTGATGTCAAAACACTGTTCATCGCCAAGGGTAGCCCTTGGGAGAATGGCTATGTCGAATCGTTCAATGGAACGCTTCGCGATGAGTTGCTAAACCGTGAAATCTTCCTGAGCTTCGAGGAAGCTTGTTGGGTGATTGATCGCTGGCGACTGGACTACAACCATCATCGCATCCATAGTTCATTAGATTATCAAACCCCTGCCGCATATGCGGCACGCTGTGTTCTTCCGGCTTCGGCTACGCCTCAGCCTACAGAACACAGCTGCCTTACCAACCCCAATCCTCTCATTCAACCTGGTGCAAAGACTGGGCGGTAACTGGCCCATTCCGTGCCCAGTTTGCCTGCCTGGTATCTCATTCAACCCAACGATAGGCCGCAAATAAGCGTTTTGAGAGAAAACGCCTCAGAGTTTCGCCAAAGTGCTGGTGTGTCGCTGGAATGGTTCAAGATCGCTTGACGTCCCACCTGACGTTGAAATTTTAACGCAGCCTTGCGGTGTCCGTCAGAATGATCAACCCAGCGTGATAGCACGGCCCTGCTGATGGCGATACAGGGCCGAGTTAGGCGACGTTTTGTCGTCAGGCCGTGCGCTGCTCCATGCAAAGTAAAGCAGACCGCCTCTACATAAAGCAGACCGGCGCCTCCAATCGGAAGCACCGGCCTGTCGCAATGAGCGTGTTATCAGTCGCTAGACGGTACCGGCTAAACATCAGAGACATTGAAATAGTCTTTTGTCTTCTGCCTGCTGCTGGTCTTGCTTACTACCAAGGGCCCCGAACGTAGTAAGTCCCGAACTGATCCGTGTGGCTGGGCCACTTGGGAGTGCCGTAGAATCGGCCACGTGCGGCGCCGGGTGAATTAGCACTACGACCAAACTGATGGTGAATGGGGTACATCAGATTCTGGCTGACACCCCACGAGTAGGTCTGCCGCATGTGGGCGGTGGGGGGAACAATCAATGCCAAAGGTTGCCCGTACATTTGGTTGTAATAATTTCCATGCCAAGGTCGGTTCATGGAGAAGTTGTAGGACCATACCTGGGCCATTCCGTAGGGATCGCCAGCAGTCGCACTTGTTTGCGAGGCTGCGATGGAAGCGGTCACCAGGCCAACGGCGAGGATGATTCGGTGGATCATGGTAGGCTCATTCATCTGGGAGTGATGGATTGGGTTTCAACGGTCAAAGGACTGACCTGTTGCTGGTCTCGGTGAGTTCGCGTGTACTAGCGTGGGATACGCAGGAAGTTCCAATAAACGTTGCTCGCTGTCTGGCGAACGGGTGGGTAATAGTAGGAAGCTCGTGTCCTATTCATGCCACGTCCGCAGTCATAATGACGGTGAAACCGGTTTTGATGCGGGTACAACATGTGGTGTGGGTAGAAAGGCTGGTAGGTGTAGAAGGTGTGTCCCACATTTGGCGGAATGGGCATGGGAGACAGGTACATCTGGGCGTTCGCTCGGTTGGCCGCGCCTTGAGTGTAGAAGTTGTAGAACAGGTCAGGCTGGCCGTAGCCCCGCTGAATCCCTGGTGCGACGTCGCCGACGTAGCTGTCGGCGGCAACCACGGCGGGGACATTTTCTTCGACTTGGTTGGCAGGTTGGTCTGCGGAAGCGGTGGCTGCGAGGGTCACGCACAGGGTCAAGGCGACCCAAGCGTAGGAAAGTGTTCTGATTTTCATAGGTTCGGCTCCACCGTGAATGTCGCCCGAGCGTGTCGACGGCTGAAATGGGTCGGAATCCAGCCGCTTGGCTGGCGATCGATCCCCGCTGCTTTCGTGCCTCGCAGATAAAAATCCGTGGAACAGCAGCAAAATGGGAACAGATCCTGTTTCAAGGAGTTTTCGGACCAAATACCGCTGATAGTTGACCTAGGAGTCGTTTGCCGCTCTGCTCCGCATGATCATTGGGTTCGCTTTCACGGTTTCGATCGGTATAACCCGCTTCTGCAACAGTCCCTGTTGAGGACAACGTAATCGACTCGGATAGCATTAACGGTATAAATTGCCTAGCTTCTGCATGGTTGATTTGGCTGGTAGACCGCTAATCGCACGAAAAATCTCGCACCACTGGCAAGAAAAGGACCTTCTGGCGTGGCAAAACGTCGAACTCGCAGCAAGACCGGGGCTTCCAAGGCTTCTGGCAAACGAAAGTCGTCGGCCGGTAAGACGGAGGAAACCGAATCGCTCTTTGATGCTCAGGATCCATCACTGGTCGTGATTCCTCTGCGGCAGGCAGCGCAGGAAAAATATCTGAATTACTCGCTCTCGGTCATCACCAGCCGTGCGTTGCCCGATGTCAGAGATGGTCTGAAGCCTGTTCAACGCCGGATTTTGTACACGATGAGTCAGCAGGGACTGAATTTCAGTTCCAAGCATGTCAAATGTGCCAAGGTAGTTGGTGACGTCATGGGACGTTTTCATCCGCATGGTGACAGCTCTATCTATGATGCCTTGGTGAGGATGGCTCAGCCGTTTTCCTTGCGAATGCCCTTGGTTGACGGCAGTGGCAACTTCGGTAGCGTCGATGGCGATAATGCCGCCGCCATGCGTTATACCGAGTGCCGAATGACGGCACTTGCGTCGGAGATGCTCAAGGATCTCGCGACTCGCACCGTTGCCTTCAAACCGAACTATGACGGAAGCCGGGAAGAACCCGTTGTCCTGCCAAGCCTGGTTCCCAACTTGTTGCTCAATGGGGCAACTGGAATCGCGGTGGGAATGGCGACCAACATTCCCCCCCACAACTTGCGAGAGATTTGTAACGCACTCCTCAAACTGTTGCACAACCCGGAAATCAAGGGTTATCAACTCGTTGCCAACGATGCAATTCAGGGACCCGACTTTCCAACCGGTGGGCAAGTCACCAATACAAAGGATGAGCTGCGAGAAATCTATGCTACTGGCCAAGGCACGATCAAGCTTAGGGGAACCACCAAGTTGGTCACTCAGAAGGGGGCCAAGGTTCTGCAAGTCACCTCAATTCCATTCGGTGTGAACAAGGCTGCGATGGTAGAGCGGATTGCGGAGATCATTTTCAGTGGAAAATTGCCACTGGTAACGGAGGTTCGAGACCTTTCGACGGATGAAATTCGCGTTGACCTGCTGCTTAAGAAAGGTGCAGATGACAAAAAGGTGTTGGCCTATCTGTACAAGCACACGCAGTTGCAAAACAACTTCAATGTGAATTTGACGTGTCTTGTGCCCACTGAGAATCCCGAGGTTGGCGCTCCGAATCGCCTCAGCTTGAAGGAAATGCTTTGGCACTTTCTGCACTTTCGCTTGGAAGTGATCACAGAGCGTTTAACGAATGAACTGAAGGCACTTGAAAAACGCATTCACATTCTGAATGGTTTTGCTTTGATCTTTGATGCCCTTGATGAAATCATCCGTATCATTCGCAAGAGTGATGGCAAGGCTGATGCTGCCAAGAAAATCATGCGAAAGTTTCCCGCTGATGCGCGTGGAGGTGGCTTGGATGATGAGCAGACCGATGCCATTCTGGAATTGAAACTCTATCGGCTGGCTCGGTTGGAAATCAATCTCATCCTTGATGAGTTGAAAGAGAAAAATAAGCGTGCCCGTCAAATACGAAAGTTGCTGGCTGAGGATACCAAGGACACAAATTCCTCAGGTCGATGGCAGATCGTCCGCACGGAAATCGAGTCGCTTGTTACCGATTATGGAAAGGACAGCGTCGGTAAACGACGAAGTCTGATCACGACGGTAGAGGAGGAACCGGAGTACACAGCTGAAGATTTCATTGTGGCTGAAGACTGCCATGTTCTGGTCACCAAAGATGGTTGGGTGAAGCGGCAGAAACAAATTGCTGACCCGGGCAAGAGTCGTTTGCGCAAGGGTGACAGTGTGTTGGACTGTGTTGCCGGAAGCACTCGATCAACGATCGGGTTTTTCTCGTCACTCGGTGTTTGCTATACAGCGCGTATGATTGATGTGCCGGCGTCCACAGGTTTTGGTGAGCCGATTCAGAAACTATTCAAGATGAAGGATGGAGAGAAAATCGTGACAGCGATTTCTTTTGATTCCAGAGTCATCGGGAACTTTCGGGAGGATCCCAAGAATCCGGACTATTGTCCCGAGTCCCATGCCTTGGCTGCCTCAACCAACGGCTTTGCACTTCGTTTCAGCTTCGAGCCGTTTGCCGAAACATCGACACGCACCGGTCGCAGATTTGCTCGAGTTGCGGCGAATGCCTCCATCGTGAGTGTTGTGCCTGTTGATGGTACGGAAAACCTGCTCGCTGTATCACGTGCTTGCAGAGCAATGATCTGCACAGTCGAAGAGATCAATTATCTTTCGGGTGCAGGTAAGGGGGTGACGCTGATTCGACTTGCCGCCGGAGATGAATTGTTGGGCTTCAAAGCTTCGACGGGTGACCGTGATTTATTGACGGTGATGACCAACCGAGGCGCTAAGAAGACCATCTCGACCGCCAAGTATCGCGTGACTTCACGTGGCGGGCGAGGAAATGAGATTCAAAAGAATGGGAAAATATCCGAGATTGTGACGTTGCCACCCAAGGCTCCTCCGATACTCAGTGAATCATCCTGACGGTTCGTTTATCCTTTTCTTTAACCTGCATCAGCCCTTGGGGCTGAATAACTACCAGCTGACGGAACGACATCGAGATGGCTGCAAATAAACGATACGAAGGCGAAGACATCGTCGTGCTCGAGGGGCTTGAGCCTGTTCGAAAACGACCCGGTATGTATATCGGTGGTGTCGGCATGGCTGGGTTGCACCACCTGATCTGGGAAGTGGTTGACAATTCAATTGACGAGGCGATGAATGGTCACGCAACGGAAATTTCTGTCACGCTTCATAAAGATGGACGCAAAATCACGGTCTCGGATAATGGGCGTGGTATTCCAGTCGACAAACATCCGAAAACGAAAAAATCGGCGTTGGAAACCGTCCTGACTGTGCTTCACGCGGGCGGCAAGTTTGATGGTAATAACTACAAGACGGCTGGTGGACTGCATGGTGTGGGGGCGTCAGTTGTTAACGCGTTGAGCAAAGAACTTACGGCTGTGGTTCGGCGTGGTGGTGCGCAGTATCGAATGGCGTTTGCGAAGGGAAAAGCCACATCCAAGCTGCAGAAATTGAAAGGTGCAGTGCGGGGAACAGGAACTACCATTAGCTTCACTCCCGATCCCACCATCTTTCCCAAGACCGAATTCGATACGAAGATGATTCGGGCTCGCTTGGAAACAGCAAGCTTTCTGCATCGTGGCGTGAAAGTCATTTACAACGATGAAGTGAACAAGAGCAAGGAATCCTTTTTTCACGAGCAGGGGATCG
>JBPCVE010000010.1:0-6303 GCA_051010795.1 Rubripirellula sp. | reverse complement strand
CCAAGTTTGCGGAAAATCCATTGTCGAATGGAATTGCACTCCGCACTCCGCCACTCCGTGAAACGAAATCACACAGGATTTGAGCTCCGATGTCTACCGACGCGCCAAAATTGAGTCCAGTTGAAACCATCAAAGAGGGCAGTGATTACCTGAAAGGGACGATCGATCAGGAGATCGCGGGTTCGGTTAATCACTTCGACAAAAGCAATATACAGCTTCTGAAATTTCATGGGACCTACCAGCAAGATGATCGTGATGCACGGTTGACCGCAAAAAAGACGGGGGCGGGCAAAGCGTACTCGATGATGGTCAGACTGCGGATTCCAGGAGGTCGAATCCGACCAGATCAAATGTTGTCGATGCTTGATCTTTGCGAGCGGTTGGGCAACACGACGATGAAGATCACGACGCGGCAAACTCTCCAACTGCATGGCATTCTGAAGGACGACTTGCGAGAAACCATCGCGTACATCAACGACATCGCTCTATCCACCTTGGCTGCATGTGGTGATGTCAATCGGAATATCATGTGCTGCCCAGCGAAGAGGGCCGGCAGTATCCATGCTGATATGGAAAAATTGACCGATGAACTCACAGACGCTTTGGCACCACAAACACCGGCTTACCACGAATTGTGGCTGACGGACCCCGAAACGGGTGAGAAGACTCTTGAGGGTGGTGGTGCTGTTGAACCGCTATACGGGCCTACGTACTTGCCCCGAAAATTCAAGATGGGCATCGCTTTGCCAGAAGATAATTGCATCGATATCTACACGCAGGATCTCGGCTTTTTGGCAGTTGTGCGGGATGGCGCCATCATTGGCTACAACGTGCTTGTTGGGGGAGGTATGGGAACGACCCCATCGGCCAAGAAGACATTTCCGGCACTCGCAAAACGCTTGGGATTCATCAAGCCCGAGCAAGCTGTCGGTATCTCCAAAGCGATTATCAAAGTTCAACGCGACAATGGCAATCGCCAAGATCGCAAGACAGCCCGAATGAAATACTTGATCAACGACTGGGGTATCGAAAAGTTCCGCAGTGAAGTGGAAAAGTATTATGGTCAACCACTTGAGGACTGCACCGAAGATGATGTTCATGGATTTGATGATCACATGGGCTGGCAGGAGCAAGGTGATGGCAAGTGGTCCTACGGATTGAATGTCGAAAATGGGCGTCTGTATGACGATGAAGATCGGCAGTTGAAAGCCACTCTTCGCGCCATTTGTAACGAATTCAAAACTGAAGTTCGGATGACTGGACATCAGAGTCTGATTTTTACGGATCTCGAGGAGTCTGATAAGGACAAGCTCATCGGCTTTATCAAGCAACATCAGGTCCCCACCACGGAGGAGACGAGTACCGTTCGGCGGTGGTCGATGTCGTGTGTTGCTTTACCGACGTGTGGATTGGCGATCACCGAAAGTGAACGTCGCTTGCCAAGTATCATCGACGGTCTGGAAACTCCGCTGGCCAAGCTGGGACTGGATAAAGAACGATTCACGATACGGATGACCGGTTGTCCCAATGGCTGTGCCCGACCCTACAACGCTGATTTGGCTTTGGTTGGAAAGGCCAAAGGTAAATACACTTTGTATGCCGGAGGTGGTTGGTTGGGAAATCGCCTCGCCTACATTTACAAGGACATGGTTCCAGATGATGTTGTCGTGGACGAGTTGGTGACCATTTTTTCGGCCTTCAAAGCCAATAGGGAAGAAGGTGAGTCACTTGGCACATTCTGTACTCGTGTCGGGAAAGACGATCTCGCAACTCTTGCTGCCAATGCACCAGCAGTCTGACGGAAACCTGCCTCTTTGCCAGGCAACTCTCGATAGGTGTGCATTTCCGATCGCGTAGTGGAAAAGGTATTCAGGCACTCGGCCGCCGCGACTGTCGGCACAGCGACTGTCGGCACAGCGACTGTCGGCCGCCGCGACTGTCGACACAGCCGCAGATGAAACGGGGGCCGCAGAGTCTTGCTGCTTGGGCCATGTTTCTTGCATGGTTTGCAGTGGTTCGTTCAGGCTCACGGAAACAGATGGTATTTGTTTGCTGCTGTTTGTCGGAACTTATCTGCAATGGCAGCGTAAATTTCGTGCATGGCCACGACAGATCGTTATATTGTCGACTTCCCAATACCTTGGAGTTTTTGATGATGTCTTCTGGAATCAATCGTCGTGCTTTCGTATCTGGCGTGGCTGGAACTTCGGTGGCTGCGTTGTCTGCCGGAAAGTTGGCAGGGCAGGAAGCGAAGCCAGTCCACCGTGAAAAAAAATACGTCAGGCCGAACTTCATTGCCGTTTCAACCTACTCTTATTGGCGTTATCGCGACGACAGCAAGCTTGGGATCGAAGAATGCATCGACCTTGCTGCAGATGCAGGATTCGACGGTGTCGAGATCTTGCATGTGCAGATGCAGGACCAGTCCAATGCAGCCCTGCAGAGCATCAAGCAGCGAGCATTTCGAAACGGTTTGGACTTGTGTGGATTGTCGACCCATCAATCCTTTGTAAATCCTGATGCTGTCGAGCGGCAAAAAAATGTGGATCACACCATCAAGTGCATTGAGTTGGCTTACGCACTTGGGATACCGACCATTCGTGTGAATACCGGACGCTGGGGAACTTCGAAAAACTTTGACGAGCTGATGGCCAACAAAGGGATCGAGCCGCGTTTAGAGGGTTACACCGACGACGAGGGATTCAAGTGGGTCGAGGATGGATTGCAGAAATGCCTTGCCACGGCTGAGAAATGCGGCGTCGTGCTCGGATTGGAAAACCACTGGGGTTTGGGGCGTACGGCTGCAGGAGTTCTGCGAGTGATCAATGCCATCAAGTCTCCGTGGCTGAGGGCCACTTTGGATACAGGCAATTTCCTTGAAAACCAGTACGAGCAATATGCGGAATTGGCACCTGAGGCGGTCTTCGTTCAGGCAAAGACCTACTTTGGTGGCGGCACTTGGTACACGCTGGACATCGACTACGATCGCGTGGCAGAAATACTCCGCGGTGTGGATTACCGCGGTTACATTTCATTGGAATTCGAAGGCAAGGAGAAGCACGAGACCGCTATTCCTCAAAGTCTCGCAATGCTCCGTAAAGCTTTTTCTTGATGAAGGCACTTGCAGTCGGTCCGCACTGCAGTGCGGGCCAGACGCGTTGATTCACGTGCGGCAGTAGCCAGACGCTTTGTCATCCCTGATCGTGCGACAGCTTTATTCGTTTCGTTCGGTCACTTCGAGCAGATGGTAGCCGAACTGAGTTTTAACCGGCCCTTGTACAACACCAACCTCACCGCCAAAGACCGCTTGGTCGAATTCGGGAACCATCTGGCCTGGGGAGAACGTTCCGAGTGCTCCACCCTGTTGCCCCGAGGGGCACGAGGAGTGTTCAGCGGCGAGTGCGGCGAAATCTTCCCCGCCGGCAATCAATTCTTTCAGTTCGTTGCATTTTTCTTCGGAGTCCACAAGGATGTGGCGTGCACTGGCGCTGGGCATGGTTTTCTCAGTTGGGAATTAGGAGCGATTTGGTAAAACGTGAAGTCGCTGAGTAGGCGGCTAATTTGAAAGGTTTCTCAGTACGGTCGGTAAGATTCCACCGTTGCGATAGTACTGCATCTCGACAGGAGTATCGATTCTCACCACGCACGGGAAACTCGTTGTGCTGCCAGCGTCAGACGTCGCGGTTACCGTGATCGTTGATCGTGGTTGAAGCTCGTTGGAGAGTTCAGGAATGTCAATTGATTCTTCTCCGGTGAGTCCCAAGGACTGCCACGTGGCACCATCAGCAAATTCAAGAGGTAGCACACCCATGCCAACCAGATTGCTGCGGTGGATGCGTTCGTAACTGGCTGCAATCACTGCTTTGACACCCAGCAGCATCGTGCCTTTGGCCGCCCAGTCACGACTGCTTCCGGTACCGTATTCAGAGCCAGCCAGAACTACTAACGGTACACCGTCAGCCTGATATTTCATGGAGGCATCATAGATGCTCATGGCCTCACCGTCGGGTAGGTGACGTGTGACGCCACCCTCGGTACCAGGCGCTAGTTGATTACGAATGCGAATGTTGGCAAAGGTCCCCCGCACCATGACTCGGTCGTTCCCACGCCGTGATCCAAAACTATTGAAGTTTCTGATGTCGACTCCGTTTTCTTGCAGGTATTTTCCTGCAGGTCCATCCGAAGCGATAGCGCCAGCGGGGGAAATGTGATCCGTCGTGACGGAGTCTCCTAGTAATGCCAGGACGCGTGCTTGCTGCACTGGTTTGATGTCCGGTATGGAGTCTCCGGCAACGCAGTCGAGGAACGGTGGGTGTTGGATGTAGGTACTGGAATCGTTCCATGGGTAAATGGCTCCACCCGCTGCATCAATTGCATTCCACAATTCGTTGCCGTTGACCGCCGCATCATATTCGTCAGTGAACATCTCTGGCTGAATTGACGTTGCAACGGTGTCCCTGACTTCTTCAGCTGTCGGCCAAAGTTCTTTCAGGAAGACGTCTTTTCCGTCACTGTCTTGACCGATCGGCTCAGTAGCCAGGTCGATGTCGGTCGTTCCAGCAAGGGCGTAGGCCACCACCAGGGGTGGGCTGGCAAGATAGTTTGCTTTTGTGAGTGGATTCACACGTCCTTCAAAGTTGCGATTACCACTTAGAACTGCCGATGCGATCAAGTCGCCTTCGCGTATTGCTTCGGCCACCGGTGGAGGAAGTGGGCCGCTGTTTCCAATGCAGGTGGTGCAACCATAGCCCACCGTGTGGAAACCCAGTTCTTTCAGGTCATTGGTCAAGCCAGCCTTGTCCAAGTAGTCACTCACGACTCGCGAACCGGGTGCCAAGCTTGTCTTCACGTGTGAGGCCACGGTAAGCCCTCGAGCGACCGCTTTCTTGGCCAGTAGCCCGGCACCGATCATGACGGAGGGGTTACTCGTATTGGTGCAGGAGGTGATTGCCGCTATGACAACAGCACCGTGTGTGATCTGGCTACTGTGTCCGTTGTTCTTGACGGTGGCAACCCGCTCCAGGTCACTACTTTCAAGACCAAATCCTGTTTTGCCAATCGGCGCGGTAAGAGAATCGTTGAAAGACTGTTTCATGTCATTTAACGAAATTCTGTCCTGTGGACGCTTGGGACCAGCCAAGCTTGGTACCACAGTGCCCAGATCAAGCGAAAGCTTCTTGGTGTAGTTCAGTTCTGGGCCATCGTCAGTGCGAAATAGACCCTGCTCTTTCGTATAACGCTCTACCAAGTCGACCTGTTTGGAATCGCGACCCGTTTGACGCAGGTAGTCGAGAGTCACATCATCAACCGGGAAGAAACCCATGGTCGCGCCGTATTCGGGGGCCATGTTCGCGATCGTCGCGCGATCTGCAACACTCATCCGGTTGGTGCCGTCCCCAAAGAATTCGACAAACTTACCGACCACTCCCTCTTCACGGAGTACTTCGACGACGCGAAGAACCATGTCTGTGGCAGTCGCACCAGCAGGAAGCGAACCCGTCAATTCAAACCCGATGACCTCTGGCATCAACATGTAGAGTGGTTGGCCAAGCATGTTGGCTTCTGCCTCGATTCCGCCGACGCCCCAACCCAGCACACCCAAACCATTGATCATGGTGGTGTGGCTATCGGTTCCCACCAGTGTGTCTGGTTGGGCAACTGGTCCATCCTCGGTTTCCTTCAACGCAACCACACGCGCCAAGTACTCCAGATTGACTTGATGAACAATTCCAACGTTGGGTGGTACGACTCCGAAATTGTTGAAGGCCTGTTGCCCCCACCGCAAGAACTCGTATCGTTCTTTGTTTCTCTCAAACTCGATATCGACATTCTTATTCAGCGCGTTGTCGCTACCGAAAAAATCAACTTGCACAGAGTGATCCACGACCAAATCGACAGGAATCAAGGGATTGATCTTTTCCGGGTCACCACCGATTCTCTCCATGGCCGAACGCATGGCAGCTAGGTCGACCACGGCAGGCACTCCTGTGAAGTCTTGCAGGACCACACGGTAAGGCTTGAACGGTACTTCCTGCTTGGCTGGAGCCTCGGCATTCCAAGCCGCAAGGTTCTTGACGTCCTGTTCAGTCACTAGGAAACCGTCGCAATTTCGCAACACTGCTTCCAGCAGAACTCGGATCGAAAATGGAAGGCGGCTGATCTCTCCTAAACCTGCTTCTTCTAACTTGCTGAGACGATAAAGGGTTGCGGTGCCGTGTCCGGTGTCAAACTGGTCTCGGGCGCCGAATGGGTCGAAGGTCACGGGGCTGCTCTCTACGTGATTTGTGCTGAAATCCTGCTAAA
>JBPCVE010000009.1:0-13540 GCA_051010795.1 Rubripirellula sp. | reverse complement strand
CGCACCACCTGCTGCCGACGCAACACCCGCTGCCGATGCACCACCCGCTGCCGATGCACCACCTGCTGCCGATGCACCACCCGCTGCCGATGCACCACCCGCTGCCGATGCACCACCCGCTGCCGATGCACCACCCGCTGCCGATGCAACACCTACTGCCGACGCACCACCTGCTGCTGATTCAGTACCTGCGACTGAGGTAGTGGCGTTTGCAACACCTGCTGAGGGAGAGGTGTCAGGGAAGAAAGAGCCGGCAAAGAAAAAGAAGGCTGGCAAGGGTGAGTCGAATGCAACAAAGAAGCAAAAGAAAATTTCGCCGAGGCAGCGTCGCCGTCGCTGGTTGGTGAGTATTCTCAAGCCACTTGCTGGCAAGCGTTTTTCTTGCGACAAGCTAAGTGCTTTTCAGGTTGTGATGCTGGGACGTGCCCTCCGCAGTCAGGTAGCTGAGTGCTCTTTCGAATATGACGCAGCCAAGTTGGTTGCTGAGTTGCAACGAACGGCCAGTGGTATCAACCGGCACGTTGAGACAATGCTTCGTGAGATTGTATTGGCCAACGAGGCAGTGATTCGCGAGGCCGCTGAAGCTGTTTGGTGGGATGATCTTCATGAACGGGCATCCGCGCGTTTGGTTGCGATTACGGCAGATCATCTCCGCGGCCATGTCAATCGTGGAGCTGTCGAAGCCAAGGTGGTAATGGCAATTGATGCCGTTGGGCCGCGCACAGCAGCGACTTCGATCGTTGCCGCAGACGGACGTCTGCTACACAAAGAAGACTTGCCGTGCCAGCTCTCGTCCGCGACACGATCACAAGCTGTGGCTCGCATGGGCGAACTGATTCATGGCTACCATGTCGATCTCATCGTTATCAGTAACGGTCCAGCCCGAAGGGCCACCATGATTGCGATTGGTGATTTGATAAGCCAGTCGCCAGAAAAGTCCGTTCGCTGGACCTTGGCGGATCGTAGTGGAGCTGATGCCTACGCCAGCAGTGGTGTGGCAGATGAGGAAATGCGTTCAACGCCGCGACGTTTCAGGGCTGCCGCTTGGCTTGCATTCTCGGTGTTGCAGCCTGCGCAGGCTCTCGCAAAAGTTGACCCGTTGAAACTGCGTTTGAGTTCATTCCAGAGAGAACTTTCTGATGAAGCCATGTTGAGCTCGTTGGAAGACGTGTTGGTT
The DNA here is from genome assembly GCA_051010795.1 of Rubripirellula sp. Lineage (GTDB taxonomy): Bacteria > Planctomycetota > Planctomycetia > Pirellulales > Pirellulaceae > Rubripirellula. Next base: position 12,363 of record JBPCVE010000009.1, on the reverse strand, counting down.
AGTGGAGCGTCTCGTGGTGGTGTGGATGTGAACTCTGCCCCCGTTTCCTGGTTGCAGCGATTGCCGGGTGTCCAGGAACATGTGGCTCATGCGATTGACAAGACAAGACGTGATTCATTGTTCGCATCCCGACAGGCGATTGTTGATCTCGACCAGTGGGGAGAAGCCACTCACAGCAGGCAGGCTCTTCCGTTTCTTCGGGTCTTTGGAAGTGAGGAAGTGCTCGATGGTACTTTGATTCACCCTGATGACTACATGCTGGCAAAGAAACTGGCCAAGACGCTGGAAGTTGAATTGCCACCCGCTGCGCCTCAAGGTTACTTACCGCCAGATTACTCAATTGACCCCGAGCCTGCTGCGACGAAGTTAGCCGAAGCTGCTCTGGCACCAGAGAAGAATGAAGTCGAAGACTTCAGTGCGGCCGCTGAAACGGCTCCCGATTTTCAAGTGGGGGACGAGCGTGTTGCCGATGCTGATGCATCTGAATCGTCGGAGACTCAGCCAGAGTCGGAGGCCAGTGCTACCGAGGCCAGTGCTACCGAGGCCAGTGCTACCGAGGCCAGTGCTACCGAGGCCAGTGCTACCGAGGGTGAAGCGACTGCCAGTACGGAGATTACAGAAACCGTCGAGGGAGACGCGGCAAGCAGCGATGCCACGGCTGATGCGTCCACGAACGCTGCTGAGGTTGCCTCAGAGGAAGCTAAGGCTGACGAAGTAGGGTCGGATGCTGCTACTGATGTGGCGGTCACGAAAGAAGCCGCGCCAGCCGAGGCGGTCGAAGTTTTGGAGCGTGTTCGCAGGCCAAGGCCAGAGCAAGCGAAAATCGACAAGTGTGTTAAAGAATGGCAAATTGGATCCAAGCGTGCAAATCAGCTCGTGCAGTGGCTTTGTGATCCCTTTGGTGACAGCGATAGTACCGGAGACCCGCCTGCTGTTCTTAGTACCATGCCGTCCATCAAAGGCCTGAAGCAGGGAGATTCTGTTGTGGGTGTGGTCGTTGGCGTGATGCCATTTGGCGTGTTTGTTGAATTAGCCCCTGATTGCAGTGGGTTGGTTCATGTCAGTCGAGTGTCTGATACTTATGTCGAGGATTTGCACGAGGCGGTACAGGTCGGGGACGTAGTCACGGCATGGGTGACTGGAATTGATGAAAAGCGTCGGCGTGTTGCGTTGAGCGCAGTATCACCACAGCGGGAAGCTGAATTGGCCGAAGCCAGACGAAGTCGTGATGATCGGGCTCGTGGCGGGCAGGGACGCGGTGGTCAAGCACGTGGCGGTCAAGCACGTGGCGGTCAAGGCGGCCAAGCACGCGGTGGTCAAGGTGGTCAAGGTGGTCAAGGTGGTCAAGCACGCGGTGGTCAAGGCGGTCAAGGACGTGGTCGCGATCAGGGACGCGGAGGACGATCGCGAGATGGTGGCCGGGGACGTGGTGCACGCGGTCGTGATAAGAAACCAGAGTCATATCGTGTCGTTGGGAAGAAAGAAACCAAACCCATCAGCGATGCAATGCAGAAGGGCGAAGAACCGCTGCGTTCGTTCGGTGATTTGATGCAGTTCTACACGCCTCCCGGCGGTGGCGAGGAAGCCAAACCCGCAAAGGGCAACAAGAAAAAGAAAAAGGCAGACACCTCGAAGGCTGCCGGTGATGCGGCGTCCAGTACCGATATACCGGTTACCGAAAATACGAGCCAGGCTGCTGAGGACACGAGCCAGGCTGCTGAGGTTGCTGCCAGTGGTGAGGGAGTTCCTCCAGCTGTTACAGGCAACACTGCCTCCCCCTCGCAGCCAGCTGAATCTGCACCGCAGGTCGAGCCTGCATCGCAAACTGAACCTGCGCCGCAAGCCGCGGATCAAGAAGCTTCTGACTCCTCTCCAGCATCGGATAAGCCTGCGTCATGAGTGACGATTTTGAATCAAGATTGGAATCGGCGATTTCACGTGGGCAGCGACGTGCTGATGCAAAAGTATCGCAGCAGCGACAGAGTGAGCTTAGTGCAGAGGAGCTTCGACGGCTGCATACATCGTACCGACTTTCCCTGTCTGATCGGATTGAAAGTGCGATCAATCGGGTTGCCGATCATTTTCCCGGATTCCAAAACGAGTCGTTGTTCGGCGAGGTAGGTTGGGGGTCCGCGTGCTTTCGCGATGATTTGAGGATCGTGTCAGGGCAACGTACCAATCAATATAGCCGACTCGAAATGGTGATCAGGCCCCACACGGACCTGAATGTTCTTGATTTGAAAGGCAAAGGCACGGTGATGAATCGTGAACTATTCAATCGGAGCCATTTTGTCGCCGTCGGCGAAGTTGAGATCGGCGAGTTTGAACAGCTGATTGATGCTTGGGCCATCGAGTACGCCGAGGTCTACGCGGCGAAGAGTCGCTCTTAGGGCGATGGTGATTTCGACCCGGTAACGGCAACCGCCTTTGGAGCTGTCGAAAGCGATGGACGCTAGGCGGTCATCATTACGATTCTTGGTGCCCATCGCCCAGTTTGGTTTTCGTGCGGCGTGGTTCTCGAGCTTCTTGGTTTGTGCCGGCAACCGATCTCATTCCGCGGGTGGATTTGTTACTTCACGCTCTGCTCAGGAATTCAAACTGAGCCAAAAGAACTGGCAGTAAAATCCGAAGTGCTTGGGTTCCACTTTCTGCGAAACGCCATGCCGCTCGATTTTCAGTCTTTTGGCGTCGGTGTTTCGATTGGAAAGTAGAAGCAAGGTAACTGGCGTCCCAGCATTCACCGGGACGCGCCGTTGAGACTTTCGCGATGCTTAGCCTGCTTTGGTGGTGAGCTTTTTGGCAATGCTTTCCAGCAGAGCTTTGCTCTTGCGGATGCCTTCCATTTCGCCAACCTTTCCACCTTCGTATTCGATGCCCACGTAGCCGTGGTAGTGATGCTTTTCGCAGACGATACGCATCATTTTTTCGTAGTCGGTGTGGATCTCGTTTCCGTTCTCGTCAAAGTCATGAGTCTTTGCGCTAACGGCTTTCGCGAACGGCATCAATTCATCAACTCCTTGGTAGCGATCATAGATCTCGGGGTTCTTGCCCCGTTTGATATAAAAGTTGCCAAAGTCAGGAAGTGTGCCGCAATTATCCATTCCTACCTTGGTGATCACGCCTGCAAGCCAAGCGCCATTGCTGCTCAGACCGCCATGGTTCTCGACAATCACATTGAGGCCGTGTGGTTTGGCGTACTCGCTTAAGCGTCGCAGGCCATCAGCAGCCAGTTTTTGTTGTTCTTCGTAGCTACCGCTGCTGCCAGCATTGACTCGAATGGAGTGACAGTCGAGTGACTTGGCGGCATCGACCCACTGATAGTGATTTTCAACAGCCTTCTTGCGTTCCTCCTCTGAAGCGGCACCGAGTCGTCCTTCGCCATCAACCATAATCAACAGACTCTTGACTCCCTCGTCGTCACAACGTTGTTTCAGTTCGGCAAGGTACTTGTCGTCTTTCGCTTTGTCTTTGAAGAACTGATTGACGTACTCGACCGCGTCAATCCCGAATTCCTGTTTTGTAACTCGTGGGAAATCAAGATTGGTCAGGTTTTTGGATTTGTCGCGAAGTGTTCGGTGCAGAGACCACTCAGCGAGGGAAATTTTGAAAGGAGCATCTCCTTCATGGTGATCTGCGAAGGAAAGCGTGGGAAAAGTCGCGGAAGCAGCAACTGAAGCGGCGGTCGCCGTTAAAAACTGACGTCGAAACATTAGTAAGGTAATTCCTGGAGTGGAGTTGTGAATGATGGGACATGCAGGCAACGAGAGTTGGCGAGAATGTCAGCGTTTCATTGTAACTCGTTGGGCGCCGAGGAGGACAGAAGACTGCAGGGAGTGTTGGGGTTGTGATCGGATGATCGAGAAGCGTTCCAATTCACTGGGCACACTGTTATATTGAAGTTCCGGTGGATCTGCGAGGCATGACATTCGATAGAAGGGCTTCCAAGTCACGCGGCATGGTGGGACGACTCCATCGACGTGTCAGGATATTTGGTCCGTTGTCACCTTGGTGTTTGGTCACAGCAACGAGGTTCCTGTACTCTGGTCAGTCTTGGTCTGACTTTTTCGGCTTTGTTGTGACCGGTTGCTGTGGCTCAGCATTTGAGTTCAAACCAGAGTTCAAACCAGAGTTCGGATTTGCAAGACGACTGATGAGAAGACCTGTGAGAAAGATGGTCACGGTTCCGACCACGATGGTAAGGTTTGCGTGAAGCGGATTGCGAAGCATTTCTGGCAGGACATCATTGTCGGGCGACAATGTCATCCAGCCAATTGCAAGGACACCAACTACGATTGCGATCAAACCGCTGACTGCATTGGCGTGTCGAGTCATGATCCCCAGCAGGAATAGTCCAAGCATTCCACCCGAAAATACACCTTGCAAAAGCCACCACGCATCCAGAATGCTTTTTTGGCCAATTAAGAGAAGTGCGGTCATGGTGCCGATAAAACCGATGGCAATTGTTGCTGTTCTGAGAACGTACATTGCTTCTCGTTCTGTGATCTCCGGTTTACAGTAGCGTTGGTACAAGTCCTTCAGGATGACGGTGGCAGAGGAGTTGAGTGACGTATCAATGCTGCTCATGGCCGCAGCAAAAATGGCAGCGATCAACAAGCCCGCAAGCCCCGGTGGCAGTTTTGTGGCGATGAAATGGGGCAGCACCCGATCGCCTATGTCGGCTGCCTGCAAGGTTGCCACGTCTACATTATCTTGAGTTGCTACGGTTTGTCGCACGTCGTCGAGCAAACTGGGGTGCGTTTCATAATAAGAGAAGAGCGCGGCGCCGATGAAAAAGAATAGTAACGAAAGAGGCACATACATGAACGCTCCAAGCCAAACCGCTCGCTTGGCTTCCTGCTCACTGGAAGCAGTGTGGTAACGCTGTACAAAACTTTGGTCGATTCCAAAATTCGTGAGGTTGATAAATAAGCCAAACAGCAGCATCACCCATACAGTGCTCTGTGTGGGGTCGATGTCCCAGCTACCTAGTTCCATTTTGCCAGCACTCTTCGCAATCGTCCAAGCTTGGGTTGGCCCCTCGGGCATACTGAAAATCAATATTCCAAAAATGAGTACCGCGCCCCCCATCAAGACGATGGATTGGACGACATCGGTCCAAATGACTGCCTCAATGCCACCTAGCAGCGTGTACAGCGTGACGAGCAAGCCTGTTGCGATAATGATGGTGGTGACGTCCCAATCCGTCAGTGCATGGAGACCAATCGCTACTCCAAACATGATGGTTCCAACACGAGCGATTTGGGTCAGAAGGTAACACAGCATGGCGTACGTCCGGGCCCACAAGCCAAACCGGTCTTCCAAGTGCTGGTAGGCGGAAATCTGTCCGCTTTTGCGATAGAAAGGAACGAAGTACCTGGCGGCGATCCAAACGGCCAGTGGTAGCGAAAGTGTGAATAAATAGCCGTTGAAGTTTCCGCCGTAAGCCTTTCCGGGATTGCCCAGAAAAGTATTGCTGCTCAGGTAGGTACCGAAGATCGACATCCCGACGGCCCAGCCCGGCAATGAGCCACCGGCCGCCATGAACTCATTTGATGTGCCACTCTTGCGGACAAACCAGCAGCCAAAGGCAATCACCACGACTACATACGTCACCAGAGCAATTAAATCGGGGGTCGCTAATGTAATGGTTGGATCTCCCATGTGTTTTGGAGAACTGGAGTCAAAGTGGCAGAGAGAAAGACTGGTCGTTACATCCCTCTTTTGATACGACAAGCCAAGCCAAGTCGATTGGTTCAGGTCCACCAGTCTATCGTTGTGGTTGTATTGTTGATGCATGGTCACACAACAACAAGTTTGCGAGCTAAACTGTGTGTCCTTCTGCGACCTCGCGTTGAATGTGTTTCGTTTCCACCTGTCCCCTGAAATGCCTGATCAAATCATGAAGAAGATGCTGAAAATGTTGCTGCTGATATGCTGTTTTTTATTGCCAACTGCAGTGCGGGCTGATGCACCTGAAGTCGTCTTTGAAGAAAACTTTGAGAAAGGCACCGACCGTTGGGAAATTTTGGACCCTGAAAGTTGGCAGCTGAAAAAATCGGACAGTGGATCAGCGATCGAAATCACTTCGAGAGGCAGCAAGTATAAGCCACCTGTCCGAAGTCCGGGGCACGTCGCGTTGGTTAAGGACCTGAAGGTCGGCAGCTTTGACATCACCTTCAAGGTTCGCAGTACCAAAGATACCGGGAATCATCGTGATTGTTGTGTGTTCTTCGGATATCAGGATGATCAGCATTTTTATTATGTGCACCTCGGGGCGAAACCTGATCCTCACAGTGGGCAGATCATGATCGTGAAAGAAGCGCCCCGCCTCGCGCTCACGAAGAATGAAAAATTGACTCCATGGGATGATGCGTGGCATACAGTGAAGGTCAGCCGAAATCTAGCAGACGGCACGATCAAGGTTTATTTCGATGACATGAACAAGCCCCACATGGAAGTGGTTGATCGTAATTTCGGTGCTGGGCGAGTGGGCATCGGCTCATTTGATGATCTCAATGCTTTCGACGATATCGTGATTCGTGAAAACTGAAGATCCGGTAAACGTTGGAAGACTTGGTAATCACGCCTCCCACAATCCTGCTATCGAGATGACTGGTGGCTCTCGGGTTTTGACGGGATCGGTGGAATTGTCATGAAATAGGTGCAACGTTAGAAATCAACTTGATCGGTTATCCGACGGTCCAGCGTGGGGCGAAGTCCCTACCCATGTCGCCAATAGAAGTGAGCACACGCAGTGAAGGGTTCTACGTCAATCGAAAAAGCCTGTCGGTTTTGTCCCCGGTGTGGCAAGGAAGCTGGAACTGAGACCCAAGGTTGTGTGCCATTCCGTTGCATGCAATGCGGGTTTGCCAACTTCTTTGGCCCCGTTGCTGCGGTTGGTGGGTTGGTGACTAACGAGCAAGGAGAGTTGCTTTTGGTGCGGCGGGCCCGAGAGCCTGGAAAAGGGAAGTGGGGATTGCCGGGCGGTTTCGTGGATCGCAACGAGACGATTGAGCAAGCTTTGGGCAGAGAAGTGCTCGAGGAAACCAGTCTGTGCGTCAGCGAAGCAACCTATCTGACCTCTTTTCCGAATCTCTACGACTACGCTGGGGCCGTCTCGCCGGTGATCGACCTGTTCTATCTCTGTCGCGTGGTCGATCAGGCAGTGATTCAGCTTGCAGATGGTGAGTTGGACAGCTTTTTGTGGGTGAAGCCCACCCAAGAGCATCTCTCGGAGATGGCATTTCCATCGAATCGGCGAGCAATCGAGCAGTGGTTGAGCGGCCGCTGATGCTTTGAGCGAATTTTGTGCGTGCGACGTACCGGTTCGGACGGCAGCGGGAGCAGCTCGCTCAAATTTTTCTTGTTTTTTTCGCTACGATCGTTGCGTAAAGTCAGACTGACGGTTAAAACTACCCTTGTTGCGATTGATTCTCATTAACAGTTTGCTGTCTCCGGAGTTACTTTCATGCCGCGTTTTGCCGCTCGTTCAGCGTTCACCCTGGTTGAACTTCTTGTTGTCATTGCCATCATTGGAATTCTCGTTGGGTTGTTGTTGCCCGCCGTACAAGCTGCCCGAGAGGCTGCTAGGCGAATGAGCTGTCAGAACAACATCAAGCAGGTCATGCTGGCCTGTCACAACTACGAGTCGGCGATGAAACAGCTTCCACCGGCTTGGACGAAGCCGGCTTTGACAGGAGATGGCTGGTCAGCTCAGGCAAGGATTTTGCCATTCCTGGAGGCGATTTCACTGGCTGAGGCAATTGATTTTTCCGGAGGTTACAAAACCTCCAAGATTCGTGTCGATGGTGTTGATCGGCCCATTGCAAGTTTTCGGGTGCCGACTTATCTGTGTCCGAGTGAACCGAATGATCGTTTGCGAACGGGAGCCAATGGAGAGGCGATTCACTACCCGATTAACTATGCCTATTCGGCTGGGAAATGGTTTGTCTATGATTCCGAGAACAGGCAAGGTCAAACCGTGGGTGAGGGCATGTTCACGGCTGGGCGTGGAAGAAAGTTTCGGGATTGCTTGGATGGGTTGTCGCACACTATGGGCTTCGCTGAAGTCAAAGCTTGGAGTCCTTACATTCGCGACTCTGCTATCACGGGCAATATGGCGATGCCAAGCGTCGAGAGTCAGATTTGCGGATATGGAGGTTCTCTTAAGACTCAGACCGGGCATACCGAGTGGGTCGATGGCAGGGTGCATCAGACTGGTTTCACGACGACCTTTTCACCCAACAAGAAAGTTATCTGTCTCAACAGTTTGGGTAACGATTACGATGTTGACTTCACGAATTTCCGTGAGGGAAAAGACGCGACAAGCCCTGTGCCGCGAACCTACGCCGCGGTGACTTCACGAAGTTATCACACGGGTGGCGTGACTGTCGCTCTGTTGGATGGTTCTGTGCGTTTCGTCACGGATTCAATCGACCTCGATCTATGGCAAGGGATGTCGACGAGGAACGGGCGAGAGGTGATTGCCGTTCCCGAGTGATGGTGAGTGTTCATGGTTCGAAGGTGTGGTCCCTGATCCCCGCGTGCCACTTCTGTATCCCCGCGTGCCACTTCTGTCTCCCCGCGTGCCACTTCTGTCTCCCCGCATTCCAGTTCTGTGGCAGTGGGTACCAGGCTCTTTGGGCGAAATGGTGCTCTGAGCAACAACAGGGCTCTGAACAAAGGCTTCGATGCGAAACGGTGTTCTGCTCAACCGCAATCAGGTGGGTAGGCATGATCGATGGATTGCTGGAATCATGCCGTCAGCACGCTCAACGGTACCCTGATCCAGGCATGGCGTGATCCGGGTGTCGTGTGATCCGGGTCTTGCTCAGACATCAATGCGACGACCTGTGATTTCACTCTGTTGTGCTGCCGAAAAAATAGAGGCTGCTCGATACGCGTCATTCAAGTCGCTCATGTTCCGCAGCAGACTCGTGACGGAGCGATGAAATTGTGTCAGCAGTTGCTCGCCCACCGGCAGTTCGGTCTCCAGTGATTCCAGATGGCGACCGGCGTCGTCGAACCAGACGAGATTGGAAGGCAGGTCAACGAAGGCAACGCCCCGTTCACAGCAGATTTGCATGGCCGAGGGTGGACGGAATCCGATGGCTTCCTGCCATGACTGCTGAATGTAGTTACCGCTGCTGATCTGGGCAGTGACTGCAGGAAGTTTCTCTGTGGCGGCGAAGTCGAGGCTGAGAGATCGGTACCCTGACGTTTCATTGATTTGGTGGGACGTCGAGGCGACGTGGATCGGTTCACGATTGACCACGTAGCGACACCAGTCAATCAGCTCAATGAATTCTGAGCGATCTTGTTGGGGCTGCTGGCGACGGTCGCCGCTGGCAGCAGGGGTGCGGCGATGACAGAAAAGCAGTTGTGGGGCGCCAAGACGCGTAGCAATCAGTTCGCGCAGTCGAAGGGTGGCAGGTGCAAAGCGACGCGGAAACTCGGCCATGAAGGCAACGCCGGACTCCTCAATTGTATCCCGCACGTGCTGATCTTTTTCGGGATCGAAATCAAGATTGCCCGCCCAATAGATCGCTTTTCCAGCCTCTGAAGCAGCCAGAATTGGTAGCCAGCCCAGCCAAGTGCCCTGTAGCACCATCACTGCATCGATATCACAGCGGGAAACGAGCGTGCGGTAACCATCAACGGCATCTGCTTGGAATTCGTTGGCAGAGTTCTCTGCAAGCTTGGCCACAGGGCTGAAAACAGCCCGCACATCAAAGCGATCGTGCAGCATCCGCAATGCTGGGCGATGTCTTGTTTGCCAGCCATCGCCGAGTCCGATAAGTCCGATCCGCAGTTTCATAAAGACTTTGGCCAAGAGATTGTGGAAAACAGCGACAGGTTGTTCACAAAGATTTTGGTGACGGGGCTAGCTTCTTCGCCCACTTTCTAAATTCGATGACTTCATCCATGCAGAACAGCAACAGACCAGTACTGATTCCCGAAGTCTCGAATCTACAACAGTTTAGCGTCTCGCCCCTCTGTCGGGTCCGAGGGTGAGGCAACTTTTTAAAACCAGCAGACTGCCTCAGATTAGCGTTTTCACGGACCCGCTCCACTTGTCCCTGCCTGTGCCGTCCTTATACTCCCGCCAGCTTCCCCAGACTGCATATTCGTAATGCTTGCAAATGCGTTGTTTTTTTACATTCGCGGAAGTCTGAGCCATCGCTCCTGCCAGAGTTGCAGCGGGGTTGAGAGGAATTTTGAGTTGTTTCAGGTGAATGAGTAGACCTAAGTACGAGTCTGACCAACAGCTTGGGCGAGGGGCGAACTGCTGCTTGAACAAGTCGACGGAAGAACATGATTTTGTCGGTTTCAGCGTGACGCGAAGCCCCAAACGACCTCCGCAACTGTGTTTCGGAGCAAGGATGGATTGGCTGCTTGCCGGTCGTGTGCTGAGGCTAAACTTTTACATTGATGGAGCTGAAGATGTTTTCGTTGCTACTGACCGTGATTCTGACCACCGCGCCCACAGATCAGCAACTGGAGCAAAGTTACGCCCAGGCCTACACGGAGTCGCTCGAAGAGAAAAAACCACTTTTGGTGGTTGTGGGTGCACCTTGGTGCCCAGCCTGCAGGGTTTTGAAGGAGAGTACTCTCAAACCGATGGCCAAGACTGGTGAATTGGATGATGTCAGTCTTGTGGTGATCAACCGCGATGAAAATCCAACGCTTGCTGCCAAGTTGTCTCTGGGTGAAAAAACAATTCCTCAGATCATTCTGTACACGCCTGGAGAGAACGGATGGAAAAGACGAAATTTGCGAGGTTTTCAGTCAAAACAGCCCATTCGGTCGCTGATTCAGAAAGCGCTCGTGCAGACTCGGAAGCTTTTTTAGATAGCAACCTCGCTCAGTTCCTTCCGAGTTGCCACCGTTAGATCGTCAGGGCTTTCCGTGACGCCGCTGGCGTCACCTCGGCTTCCGTCCCAGACCAGAGGTCGGCTAGGATTAGGCCGCCACGATGATGGCGTTTGCCGGTCCATTTTTGGCTTGACTGACGGGAGTGGGCCTGCTGGGGCGAAATTGGCATTGGAGACAATGTCACCGCCGAAGGTTTCGAAACGATTGTTTTGCGTGATCCGTCTGAATCTGTGGTGAGCGGAGTGGGCCGGTTCGCTGCCTGAGTCGGCGACGGTACAGGAGGAGGGATTTTTCAATCCGACTCCCGACGCATTTTTTGCACTGATCCGCTATCCTGCTGAGTGATGTTGTTGATCAGGGCCGAAATGGTCCGAGCGATTATTTCCCGCATTTAATTGAGAGACTAGTTCAGCATGGATTTTCCGGACGATCTGATGCACCTGATACGAACTGACGAGCCATTAGGGCCGTTGGCGTGGCTGGGAATTGGTGGTCCTGCGAGGTTCTTTGCGGAGCCGATGGACGCAGCGGATGTGCAGCGTCTGATTGCAGCCGCACAGCAGCAGGGCCTGTCTGTTCGTATTCTTGGCGGAGGCAGCAACATTCTGGTGCGTGAGGCCGGCGTGGATGGTTTGGTCATCTCGTTAGCAGGCACCATGAGTAGCGAAATCACCATTGATGGTGCGAAAATGACCGTTGGTGCCGGAGCAAAACTGTCTCACGCTGTGATCAAGTCGGTGGGAGCAGGACTAGGGGGGCTGGAACATCTCGTCGGAATTCCCGGCACGGTGGGAGGTGCGGTGGTCGGGAACGCCTCTGCCGGTGGACGCGATATTGGTTCGGTTGTGAGTTCGGTCACGGTTGTCGAAAAGGATGCCAGCATTAGGACCATGACTCAGCAGGAGGCCGGTTTTTCCCATCGAAAAACATCGCTCGGGGGGCTGGTGGTGCTGGATGTAAGCTTCGAACTGGAAACCCGGGACGTGCTGGCGTTAACCAAGCGAATGCAAAAGCTGTGGATTAGTCGAAATGCTGCCAGACCAACGGATGAGCCTCGAATTGCAATGCCATTCATCGATCCGGATGGAATGCCAGCAAAAGATTTGTTGCAAACTGTCGGACTCGCTGGACTGCGGGAAGGCGAAGTGTCCTTGGATGGGCAACACCCACAATTCATGATTGCCCACTCGGGTGCGACGAGTGAACAATGTCTCAGGCTCATTGAAAGGGTCAGAGAGCAGGTTTTATTGCAAACAGGGATCGACTTGCAGTTGAATCTACAGATCTGGTAGTTCTACAGTCTGCACAGTAGCAGCCTGGCTTGTTGGGGCGATAGATTCCCCGTATCAAGTCAATTGTTTCGTCCACATGGAAGTCGGGGAACACGTCAGTGGCAATGCAATCGGCCAATTCCGAAAAGCAGCGACCGGTTAGGCGATTGGTGGGGCGTTTGATCAAAGCTCCTGCTGCATTTGCGGTGTTGTGGCC
>JBPCVE010000008.1:0-4930 GCA_051010795.1 Rubripirellula sp. | reverse complement strand
GATTACCTCCCGTCACCACAGGGGTCTTCAGCACCCACAGCAACTGGTCCGTGTGACCGTCTGGATGACAGCTGGCACAAGCAAAGGTTTTCGTTGTCGAAGCTGCCGCCGTATTGAAAGCGATCCTTCCGCGTTTGACCGCCGGATGAGTGGGATCTTCAAGCGTAATCGTCTCCACGACGCTGGGTGCGGCAGGATCGGAAACATCCATGAATGAAACCGTATTGGCCACCGCATTGAGCGTCCACGCAGCAGCAGTGTTACCGCTGGCATCGTTCTGCAAGGCGATTCCCCGGGGGACCGCGTCAACCCCAACCCGCCCCAGCACTTTGCCATTGGTCGCATCTACGGTGAAGAACTGATCAGAACCTGCGGCAGACACAAACAGAGTTGCGTCGTCATCACTGACTTCAATTGCAAAGGGCGTTGCAAGTGCATCCTGTCGATCAGGATGCTCAGGAGGCAACGGCTCGAGATCCATGAAATGGACGTCTGCTTTGTATTGCTCGGAACGCGAGAGTTCATTGGTGCGAGGCAGCACGCTTGTGATGCGATTAAGAAATGCCCGATTTTCCAATTCAGCCAGCCCATGGTCTTTGGTACCCGCCCTTCCATTGACTTCGTTTCGGGCATCCGTCTGTGCGATATAGACTCGCCCTTTGGAATCAACTGTCATCCCATACAGAAGCGTGCCGAGCGAATCGACGGTTTCGACCAAACGATCAGATTCGGTATCAAAGACAAACAAATCACGATCGGGCACTTTCGGATGTTTGATAATGTCAACCACCGCCCCAAGCGACAGCACATTATTGTTCGCTATTGCATGCTCATGAGCATTGAACGTCACCAGATCGCCATCGAGATCACCAGTGCCACCAGACAACTGGGTTTTGTTGTTGGACTCAAACGGAATCACATACAGCAAGCCATTGCGAACAACGATCTGCCGGGGATCCTGCGCTGTGATTCTCAAATGCCCTGTGACCTCGCGACTTGCTACATCAACGGTCGCAATTTGGTTCTCCGATGACAAAGCAACATAGGCTTTCTCGTTACTCGCAAACGCAATCCCAACGGGCTCGTCAAAACGAGTCGCCCTTGTCTTCGGATCAAACTCCTGAATCGTTCCAACGACCTGCAAAAACGTCGGACTGGAGGCATCCGTGTCGATCACACTGACGGAATCGGAAACATGATTGGAGACCCATAATTCTTTTCCATCCGGACGAACGGCAAGACTGACAGGATCAATGCCAACGTTGATTCGTTTGGTGATTTCACGCGTATCGGCATTGACTACATCGACCGTGTCCGACGGTGTATTGACTACATAGACGAATCGATCAAGCAACCGAATCGGCGATGCGTGCGGACTTGCGAAGGTAGGATGCCCGACTGCCTGCATTTTGCTGGACGCTGCATTGGCAGCGTAAACGCTCTCAGAGCCAACAAGATCCCTTGCCTGACGCGAATGATCGATCCAGACATAGGCGAGCAGACTGCAGAACAAAACAAGACTGATTTTCTTTTTCATGAGACTGTCCTGATCGAAAGCGGGAAACTGCCTGACTCGGGCAGCCGAAATCAACTAGAACTGCTGAGCAGTTGCAAGACAAGCTTTTTGGCGATGGTAGTTACGCAGCGATACCAGCGAGTCGTCAAAACTGCGCGACTGGTACATGAAGCGTGCGTTTACCAAAATCAGCAAGCCCAGAAAAACCAAACCAACAAACGACTCCCCCCACGCTCACGTGGGCTTTGTAGAATCCTGAAGGACTGCTTCTCCGCACGATACTTTTTTCTTCAAAGCCCGCCCTACTGCCGGACAGGTCAACATTCAGGACCAGGCAATTCAGGACAGGCAAATTTCTGCAGCGCCGATCAAAATGAACGCAGCACTCGACACTTGAAGCATCGCAAGACTTGAAGCATCGCAAGACTTGAAGCATCGCTGATTCGAGCAGTTTCACGTTAGAGGCAGGCATCCACCGACGAGCAAACCCCCATTACCCTCGCTAGGCGGGTTGCCGGGATATCGCTGCCCCATTGCCCTCGATCCATTGCCCTCGATCCATTGTCCGCGATCCATGGCCATTCATCATCGAGGCACCAAATCGGCATGAGCCAACAATGATCACCTCTGGGATCACCTCTGGGATCACCTCTGGCGAGCCATGACGATCCCTACAAACTCACGTTCCAAATTGCACAAAAACCAGCAAATTCGCCGAAACTTAATCAAAAAAACAAATTGATTGAGGCGACGTTTTATCGCAAAAACGCTTTCTAAACATGCCTATACCGGCATCACACACAATCTTTACCGATCATAAATTCACAAATTGCAAACAGGGGGTGTTTTTTATCTCCTCTCGATTTGCTACCAAATGCGTCATTAGGGTGATCCTGCCCGACTGAATTTATCCGGTAATCACTTCGCGCGCCCCTGAGGCGACAGCGAAGCAATATTGCATACTCCACGGTGGCAACTTGGAATTCGACGCACTGATAAAGTTGTTGTTCGGCCTTATGGGCGGATTGGGAATTTTCCTCCTCGGCATGAAGAACATGTCCGACGGTATGCAAGCGGTTGCCGGCGCAAGCCTGCGGAGCTTGATAGGGATTGTCACCAACAATCGATTTCTTGCCACGATCGTCGGCATCGTGGTCACATGCGTTGTCCAATCGAGTTCTGTCACAACCGTGATGGTCGTCGGATTCGTCAACAGTGGCGTCATGGGACTTTCACAGGCGATAGGCGTGATCATGGGTGCCAACATTGGTACCACCATCACGGGCTGGATCTTGGTACTGAAGATTGGCAAGTACGGCTTACCACTTCTCGGGATCGCCGCCATCTTCTTTCTATTTTCGAAAAGCGAGCGTTGGCGTTACTGGGCCATGGCCATCATGGGCGTGGGAATGGTCTTCTTTGGCCTCGAACTGATGAAAGACGCCTGTGCGAGCATCAGGGATTATCCGCAATTCGAAAGTTCGTTCCAGTACTTTACAGCTAACACATATCTGGGTGTTCTCAAATGCGCCTTGGCAGGCTGTCTACTCACTACTTTGGTTCAGTCTTCTTCGGCAACACTCGGCATCACGATCTCTCTGGCCTATACGGGAGTGATCGGTTACGAGACCGCTGCAGCCTTGGTCCTTGGTGAGAACATCGGAACCACAATCACAGCACTGCTTGCTTCCTTGGGAGCAACTACGAATGCTAAACGGGCAGCCTATTTCCACATGATTTTCAACCTGATCGGGGTACTGTGGATCACGTCGATCTTCTGGTGGTACATCGGATTCATCCAGCAATTTATGGACTTTTGCCAATGGATCCTACCAGACTGGTTTGGCGACAAGCCACATTCTATTTCTGAGATGGTAAAGACAGATGAAGGAAACGAGATTTACCCTTATACGACAGCGGCAATTGCCCTGACTCACTCGATTTTCAACGTCGTCAACACGCTTCTGTTCCTGCCTTTCCTGCCCTTCTTCGTTCGCCTACTGGAAAGAATGGTGCCCTCCAAGGACTTCAAGGAAAAGCCGAGCTTGACTGACCTGGACGTGCGACTGCTTGAGACACCTTTGTTGGCAATCGAGCAATCACGTAAAGAGATTGAAAAGATGTCCATTGGCTGTGAAAAGATGCTCGTTTGGATCGATGAACTCTATGACCAAGATGAAATCGACAAGAAGCTTGCAGACAAACTCATGCATCGCGAGCAGGTGCTTGACTCAGTTCAGGATGAAATCGCGAAACATGTAACAAATTTGCTATCGAATGATATCCCGCACTCGGTGGCCGTTGAGGCGCGACAACAATTCCGCATGGCCGACGAGTACGAGTCGATCAGTGACTACATCGTTAACATTCACAAGTTTGATGTTCGATTGCGACGTGATGACCAGCGATTCACAACGACGCAGCGAAGCGGAATCAAGGCCCTCAACAAGATGTCAATAGAGTACCTCGACCTAGTCAATCAGGCGTTAGCTGCGAACGACCCAGGTGTTGTCACCAAAACAGAAAGTGTCGCCAAGCGGCTACGAAAACAGATCAAGCAACTGAGACGCGAACACCTTTCTGACCTGTCAGAGGGATCCATTTCGCCGCAGGTAAGTGTTGCTTACCTTGCTGTGCTTAACGCCTTCAGCCGAGTCAGAGATCACATCGAGAATGTGGCAGGCGCCGTTTCCGGTGAGAAATAGCCGTGTTGTACTGCTCGCATGAGTCCGTCGCCATCCTCGGTGATGGGCCCCCGGCAGTTGGGCCAAAAGCGAATTGATGGCACGATATCGTTGCTGCTGTGACCCTTGTCACAAAAGCATGCTGACGGTGCTATCCGTAGCATGGGCGTTTGAATCATGCCAAGTGGGAATTGTCGGGAAAATTGCCATGGAATCTGTCTGGCATGCCGGGGTGCTCAGCATCAATCAAACGCCTTCGATCCTGCCGGTTGATTTCGCATCGTGCAGTGTTCGACACATTGCTTCGTTGTGCACGTCCGCAATTGCACGCGGCAATCAGCCCCAACCCATGATTTTAAAGGTATTATTCCGTGCCTCGCACAAATCTTGTAATTCCTGACGCGAATCTTGTTAACGATTCCAACCGACTGACGGCATACTGTCAGGATGGAAAAACAAAGCATGAATCGAGATCAATCTGAGAATGATCGCCGCGAAGCCTTCACGCAGCACTGGATGGCTGCTGAGCCATCGGTATCAGCCTATGTATTTGCGGTGATCTCAAGTTTCCACGATGCAGAAGATCTTGTGCAACAGATCGCGCAGGAAACGGCTCGTAGATTCGACCAATACGATCCGGAACGACCTTTCCTCGGCTGGGCACTTTGGATCACAAAATCACGTGTCATCGATTTCTACCGTCAAAGCAGTCGTGACCGTTTGGTTTTCT
>JBPCVE010000007.1:0-5705 GCA_051010795.1 Rubripirellula sp. | reverse complement strand
TGGCCAACGGCAGATGCCATTTCCAATTCCCCCAACGAATCGCCTGCAACTGCCGGCGTCGGTAGTAATAAAAGACTTCATGCGGGGACCGCACTCCTGACTCACCTCGCAATAGACTGGAAATGTCCCGTCCATCAATTTCATGGGTAGGCAGTTTTCCTTTCGCAAAGCTTGCCAAAGTTGGCAGCAGATCCATCGTTGTCGCCAGCTCTGAACAAACCGTGCCAGCGGGGATGATCCCCGGCAACCGGACCACCATCGGAACTCTCATCCCACCCTCCATCGTAGACCCTTTGCTACCAGCCAGCGGCGCGTTGGAGCCTCCGTTTCTTCCGTTCGAACCGTTATCAGACGTGAAGATCACCATCGTATTATCCTTGAGACCGAGTCGTTTCAGACACTCAAGGATCTCACCAGTCGACCAGTCAATTTCTTCGACAGAGTCACCGTAACGACCATTCCGGCTCTTGCCCAGAAACCGTTCCGATGCGTGCAGTGGCAAGTGCGGAAAGGTATGCGGCAAGTAAAGAAAGAAAGGCTCACGCTGATGATCCTCAATGAATTCGACTGCCTCACGAGTGTATTGCTGTGTGAGTTGCGACTGATCTGCCGGCGCTTCAATGACAGTTACCTGCTCCACCAAGGGCAAAGGAGGGTCACCGCGTCCAGCTTGCTGCATGTCGTTTGAATAGGGGATTCCAAAGTACTTGTCGAAACCATGAGCAACCGGCAAATGCTGAACCTGATCTCCCAAATGCCACTTGCCAATGCATGCTGTGGCATACCCGGCAGCTTTCATCATTTCAGGCAAAGTCGTTTCTTCGGGACTCAACCCTCGCCGGCTTCTGGGAATCAAGACCCAGTGCCCAGTCGCATCTTCATGCAAACCCACACGCCGTGGATAACAGCCAGTCATCAAGCTTGCGCGAGATGGTGTGCAGACAGGACTCGATGAATAGAAGTCGGTATAACGCTGGCCCTCGGCAGCCAATCGATCAATGTTGGGCGTCCGATTGACGGTGGAACCATAACACCCGAGGTCGCCATATCCCAAATCATCACAGAAAATCAAAACGACATTGCAGGGCGAGTCAGCGTTAAGGACCTTTGCGCAGACGGTTACTTCAAATGCCACACTCAACAGCAAGAGAGCCAATGGGAGAAACTTCAATCGGTCCATGGTTCTATCCAAATCTATGGCGGGCACGAAGTGTGACACACATCATATCATTGTGTGACAGCCGCCCCCGAGGGCACAAGCTCTCAAGCGTGAATACTGACTCTCCAAAACTGGTTTGCCCCACACAAGTCCCACCCGGACCCACAATGTGTGTGCAAAAAAAAGCCCGTGTGACAAAACTGTCACACGGGCATCTGGTCATTCATTGAGGAGGCGAGGAGCGTTAGAGATCAGCCAGCCCGTTTGTAATCCGACTTGTCTTTCTGGACCTTGTCATATTTCTTGCCTTTGTCCTCGCGTTTTTCCTTGCCGTATCCAGACTTGCCACTTTTGTCACCTGATCCATACTTTTGCAGGTAGATCTGCTTTGCCTCGGTTCCAGTCATGCCTTCACGGCTCTTGAGGATCTGTTGGTATCTCTCAATTGCGACCCGCCTCGCTTCCGATTTCCCGGGGTCTGCTCCACCACCACTCATCCTGGCGTCCGCAGCGCCCTCGGCCGCCCGTGCCTGACTCTGAGGTGCGGACTGGGAAACCGCAGAAGTTGTCGCTGTGTCAGGACTCTTTACGGCAGAAGCCTCCGCACTCTCATTTTCGGGGTCCATCATATCATCGACTGGCGTCACGATCAGTTCCCAACTGTGCAACATGCCCCAACGTTCGCTGCGAGACCCACGCACAACAAGCTGCCAAACACCTTTGACACTCTTACCGTTGAAACTTGACAAACTTGGTTGTTTCTTCAAAGCCGCTTCAGGGATAAAACTTCCCTGGAAGGGCGGACGTGCTTTCGTGATCGGTGTTTGTGACTGATCATCGAAGACCGTTCCATCAAAGTGGTCATCATGTCCGCCCACTTCAGTGAAAAGCTCGATTCGTTGCCCGTCTGGTCCTGTTAAGTAAGCATCCAGATAGGACGTATGCGAGTGCGTGATCGAAATACGCACATTCAAATCGCCGATAACAAAATCTTCGAGCACTTCAATTTCGGAAATGACGGTTTTCTTTGGTGCTAACACTTCAGCATCGTTGTTGGAATAATTTCCCCCCACGAGAGCTTTGGCACTCAACACTTCACTTGCCGTCAGCAAGCCATCACCATTGGCGTCATACGAGGCGAATTCAGCAATCTTCTCTGCCGTCCACTCGGTTGTGAATTCGACCATCGCGATCTGCTCATCACGATTTTCATCGAGTTCGAAAAACCATCCGGGGAGCCCCTCACCAAGATCGCCAATTTCCTCTTGCAACTGCATCAGGTACGTATGAAGTTCTTCTCGCGAGAGCTCTCCATCTCGATCGATATCAATTTTCCCCGGCGGAAATCCGAGACTCACCGTCTCGTCTTTTTCCAACCGACCATTTCGATTTTTATCAAAACGTCCGAGCACGGTAGACGTCAAATAATATTCACGACCTCGACGCCACCACTGACTATTGTCCTGTCGTTTCGGTTCTTGTCGGGTCACCGGCTTAATACCATTGCCAACCCTACCAGCTTTACGGACCAATTCATCGGAAGCCCCGGAAAGCAAACGGCGTCGGGCGTAGCGCTGTGCCAATTCGAGGCGACTCAGACGGTCGTCCTTGTTGAGATCCTCTTCAAATGGCTGGCGATGTGTCCAAACAGCTCTTTCGGATTCAGCATGGTCGATGTACCCGTCACGATTGCGATCCGAACGTTTCAGAGTCCGGTCAGCTTCATCCAAATCAGCTTGTATGTAGGGAAACTTGACGGCAGGCAAGCCAAACTCCGGCACAAGCTCAGTCTCAGGGTCCGGAACAAACGACTTCACCGTCGCCTCTGACTCCGGCGAAATGTAAGCACCTGACACGCCATTCTGGAGCGCGAAATAGACCCTCGCTGCTTCCTGCCAACGCTCGATGTCATACGCACGGCCCATCGACATTCGACGAGATTTCGCGAGCCTTTCCAAGTAGGGCCGAGCCAGCGGTGTTATTTCTTCGGGATCAATCTCACCGTTCTGGTTGCGATCAAGCTTCTCCAGCGATTCCCGCAAACCAGACTGGGCGACAAGAGTCCCCGACGTGGCGATCGTTACCGCACCAAATGCCGCAGTCGCAAGGATCAAAAAACAGTTCTTTCGTCCAACCATTCGTCCAACCATGGGAATGCTCTCCAATTACCTTTAACGTCCAGTGGATTTTGTCGACCGGGACGACGATGATGACGATGTGCTGCGACTGCTGCTGGAAGACGGACGAGGACTTGATGCCCCTTCCTCACCCAGCATCACTTGCTGAATCAATGCCTCATAAATCAGACCATTGGCCGGTGCCACCACTTCGATCGTCTGTTCGCCGCGAACATCAATCACTTTCACCAGTCTCTCCACCTCTTCAAAGAGTTGGTCTGGAGCGGTCACGACCAATGAATTGCTTGGTTCGTGAACCGCGATCGTCATTTTGGGTTCCAGGTTTCGGGCCGGCGTTGATTTTTGAGGAGCGGCCCCCTTCTTGGGCTTGCTATCCGCTTCGCGAGGGTCAGGCTTCTGGGGAGCACGTGGCTGTCCGGGTTGTTGCCCTGGCTGCCCAGTTTGTCCCGTTGTTGATGCGACAACTCTCCCTGCGAACGCCTCGCGAATCACAACCGCCATTTCGGCTGCCTTGATATTCGCTAATTCGATCACGTGCGATTGACCATAGGTCTTGATATCCGCCAAACCATTACTGCGATCGATAATTTTGAGATAGGCCCCAACCTGTTCGACCTCAGAAGCTGAGCCCTGCACAATCAAACGATTCAAGCGAGTGTCTGCAACGACACTCATGGAAGTGCCCGCCGTCAGCGTCATCACGCCGTCGCGAGTCGTCAAAAAGCTTCCCAGCATGGAGTCAGAAGAGGACAAGAAACCGTTGACCAACGAGCCAGCCTGTCCCTCCATGGCTGCCTCACCACCATCGAGCAAGTCAGCAAGGAAACGCAAGGCATCATCAGCTTTTGTGTATTGAAGATAAAAGACGACCGGGGGTGAGGGCATCGAATCCAATGGCCCGGTAATCGCCCGCAAATGCTCTTCGAAACGATCCAAGGCAGCGGGATCTTCTGACTGTAACATCAAACCACGAGGTGTCATTTGCAGTCGGATGGCAGAAGACTCATTCTGGGCCGCTGTCAGCGTTTGCGAGTTGGTTGCATTTAACCTCGCATCAACGTTGCCCGGAGCAGGTGTCTCAGGCTGATCAGCATTGTCAGAGGGTTGTTCCGTGTTGTCTGGGGTTGTTTCTGCGTTGTCTGGGGTTGGTTCTGCGTTGTCTGGGGTTGGTTCTGCGGCGGATTCTGCTCGCTTCTTTTTCGCCCTCTGTTCATTCGGATCGTTGACAACCCTTTCAAGGTTGGCAGCACCTGCATTCCCGAGGGAGCGATACCGAATCACCTCGTTATTGCCACGCCAAAACTTGACGGCCGCATCGAGCAACTCGTCTGCGTTCTCACCCTTCAACGGCAAGAATCGCAATCGATCCCCACTATCGAGACCTTGCACAGAGTCCAGTCCCTCAACGATTTTCTTGATCTGTTCCAAATCTGCTTTTTTGGCACGTACAAATAACCGCATGCTACCCGGGTCTGCGTCAATTTTCGGCGCGTCCGGGTCGATCGTTTCAGGATCATCCAACAAGTCTGGCAGATCCAGCATTTCGTCCAGCAAACTGATGACAAAGTAGGGGTCAACCGACTTCAGTGGGATCACAGCAAACTCGGCTTCGCTCGCCTGCAATTGCGAGACAGTGCCTTGAATTTCTTTCTGAATCGCTTCGGGAGCGAAGGCGACAATCGTGTTAGCCGCCTCATCCATCGACAGTCTGATTGTATTGGTGCGTCCTGCCAGCAAGGTTTGCAAGACGTTGTAGACGGTGTCCACGTTCCCACCTGTCACCGGGTGTGAGCGAAGCACGGACTCGCCTTCCTCGTTCTTTTCTTTTTGCTCAGGTTGATCCACTGCCTTGACCAACCCTTCAAGCAATTTCACTTTATCTTCCATTCCGGTCACAAAGATATTTTTGCCCAGAACGTCCGCAGAAATACTGACATCGATGCCAATCATCTCACCTGTTGCGAGACCGAGATGTGGACGAGCCACAAGCAGAACATCCTCAGCCGAAACATGCTTGAGGGCAAAGCTTTCTACGACCGTACCATTCGCCATCTCGTCAGGCGTGAAGGCAGACAGGATCGATTGGACACTGCGGAGTTTGGATGCGGTGTCCGTGATGATCAGTTGTTTCGTCTTCCCGAGCACTTCAGGATTCGTCATCAGATTCATGACTGAAAGTTCCTGAACCGCCTCCTCTGGATCGATATCACCGAGAGGAAAAATACATTTCAATACTTCGTGCCGATTACGATCCTTCAATTCATCGGTCGTGACCAACTCGGCCATCGCATCCAATTGCTGCATGCTTCGCTGATCGCCAAGGTTAATCACGGAAAGCAATTGCCCGCTACGGACCAACGTGAAGCCTTCGGGTAACAAAAACAGGTTGATTCGATCGATGGCCTCAG
>JBPCVE010000006.1:0-9028 GCA_051010795.1 Rubripirellula sp. | reverse complement strand
GGATGGGCAGGTCCGGAAATTCAGAAATCTCACCCTCCAGGTCTCCTGAAACGCTCGACGAGCCGACCCGGAAGGTTGCTTGATAATGTTTGGGTTGCTGTTGGACGTAGGGCACCAGGCGTACAGCGGGACCCACACCCAAGACTAGCACTCCCTCTGCCAGAGGGTCGAGGGTACCCGCGTGCCCAACCTTGGTTTTGCGTGGAAGACGCCGCTGCACAACATTCACGACATCACGAGAGGTCATTCCAGGGGGTTTGTTGCAGCAGAGGAATCCATAGGGTGTCACGGTGAGTTCAATCCGGTGGGGGTGTCAGAGTGGGCATGACGGGGTGGTGTTATGCCGATGATATTTTCGATAGCTTTACACGGGATCGAAAGAGGCACAATCATGCTCTGCTTTGACACTGACCGCTTAAGTTTTAAAATCTCTAAGCAAGCGGTGTTAAGGCAGCCAAGCTGGCAGTGGGGTTTGACCGGATTTTCTCCACTGCTGTGCTGCGAATGACAACTTGGAAGCGAGCGGAATTGATGGAAAGCAATGAACGCCTCGTTCTGGAAGGTGAGCGGTTCAACGTTTACCAGATGGAATTGAAGGGAAGTGATGGCAAGACTTACCGTCGGGAGGTGATTCGGCACCCGGGCGCAGTGGTCCTGCTGCCGTTAGTCGATCCCGATACCGTTGTCCTGATTCGGAATCATCGCGCCACTGTCGGCGAGACCTTGCTGGAGCTGCCTGCGGGAACCCGTGAGCCTGATGAATCACCCAAGCAGACCGCGGCACGCGAGTTGATCGAAGAGACGGGATATCGTGCCGGGAATCTTCTCGAGATGTGTGAGTTTTATTCTGCACCGGGGATCTGCGATGAATTAATGCATCTTTTCGTGGCGACTGATTTGACTGCGGGGGAACACGCACGTGAAGCTGTTGAGCAGATCGAGAATCAGTTGGTGCACCGCAATGAGATCCGCCAATTGATTGCTGATGGTGGCATTCGAGATGCTAAAACATTAGTAGGCCTGTATGCCTTCCTCTTCTCTGACCGCTTGAATGTTAAATAATCGATCACCGTTTCACACTTGCCCGCTGCCTGCCTGCTAACTGCCTAATAACTGACCGCTAACTGATTTGCACTGAATCACGATGAATGAATCACTTCCTCGCCGTTGTATTGTTGAGTTCTTGAGCACGTTTTGCCTGGTGTTGCTGGGTTGTGGTGCCATGGCTGTTGAGTCGCGGACGCAGGCGTTGACCCACGTTGGGGTTGCCATTGCGTGGGGTCTGGTCGTGATGATCATGATTTATGCTGTTGGTAGTATCAGTGGGGCGCATATGAATCCAGCTGTGACCATCGGCTTTGCGACTCTTGGCCGTCTGCCTGTGAAAGATGCGTTGAGCTATGTGCCATCGCAATGCTTAGGGGCTTTGGCTGGTGCGATCGCCATTCGGGCGACTTTAGGCATCGACGAATCCATGTTGGGCAGCACAAATGTTCAGTTGGATTTGGGGCAGGCCGCGGGGCTCATCATCGAGTTTGGTTTGACCTTCATCCTGATGTTCGTCGTGATCGGAGTGTCCACTGGTGCCAAGGAGGAAACCATCACTGCTGCCTTGGCTGTCGGATCGACCATTGCGTTAGCCGCGATGGTTGCAGGGCCATTGACCAAAGCATCGATGAATCCAGCCCGTAGTCTTGGGCCTGCCGTGATCGCTGGCGATGTCAGCGAGTTGTGGCTGTACTGCGTCGGGCCGATCGCCGGCGCCATCGCTGGTGGCTTTACG
The DNA here is from genome assembly GCA_051010795.1 of Rubripirellula sp. Classification (GTDB taxonomy): domain Bacteria; phylum Planctomycetota; class Planctomycetia; order Pirellulales; family Pirellulaceae; genus Rubripirellula. The sequence continues at coordinate 7,245 of JBPCVE010000006.1, read as the reverse complement.
GCACAGGCCTTGCATGCGGGGCGAAATCAAGCGATTGACGACACCTGATTTGATTCGGCAAATGCCACCCCATTCACTTCACCAAACGCCAGCAGCGATGAATTCTGCGGTTGCGATAATCTTCGGGAACGGTCTGCTTGGAAATTTCGTGAATCTCTTTCAGCGGTAACGCCGTTTCATCAAATTTGAAACGCCGGAAATTTGTTGAGAAGTAGATTATCCCGCCAGGCTTCACCAACGGTAGCAGGTCACCGATCAGGGGGATCGCGTCCTTCTGCACGTTCCAGTCGTTTTCTGTTCGTTTGCTGTTGGAAAACGTGGGAGGGTCCAATACCACGAGATCGTATGTTTCGACTTGCGGCTGTTCATTGATGAATTGGGCGACATCGTTGGCCACAAAGCGATGTTGATTGCCCTTGAAGCCATTGAGCCGCATGTTCTCCCACGCCCAGTCAAGGTAGGCCTTGGATAGATCGACCGTTGTCGTTTGCTGGGCACCACCAGCCGCCGCGTAAACGCTGAAGGAACCTGTGTAGGCAAACAGGTTCAAAAAGTTGGTGCCGCCTGCGATGTCCTTGACCATCTGTCGCGTCACCCGATGGTCCAGAAATAATCCCGTGTCGACGTAGTCCTTGAGATTGACGAGGAACTTCAGGCCTCCCTCTTGAACCTCCATCCGTTCGTTCGTCTGGGCCATCTTTTGATGTTGTGTCTTGCCTCGTTGGCGTAAACGACTTTTGAAGTGCACGTGTGATGAGGGGACGTCGAGAGTTGCCCCCGCCGTTTGAACCATCAGGTCCAGCCAGTTGGCGTGCTGTGCAGGATCGCGGTCGTGCGGACGTTCGTACTCAGTGATGTGGAGTTGATCTTCGTACCGATCAACGATCAGGGGGATTTCAGGCACGTCGCGTTCGTAAAGACGAAAGCAGGTGATTCCCCGTTTCGTTGGCCATCGACGTAAATGTTTGGCCCGTTTTTTCAGGCGTGCTGCAAACAATTCCGCTTGCACATAGGCCTTGTCACCTAGATGCCCAAAGGCAGCGTCACCTGCAGCGTGGATGTAAGGTTTTGTGGCGGGCGGGTCGTTGTCAGTACTTGCCTCAGCAGTCGTGTCTTGGCTGGTATTTGCGACTGCTGGAGATTCATCGACACTACTGCTCTCTTCGACTGCCGTTTCTGGAATCGTGTCTTCGCTGGGCCAAACGCTGGCACCACGGGGAGCCGATTCCGGAGCTGGCTTTGCTGCAGGCTTTTCTGTCTGGTCTTTTTGTTCGGGACCTTTGCCAACGACTGGCTTGGGACCATGGTATTGGAAATAGGTGCACTCGATTCGACCGTTGTACAGCTTGCGGCGGCGGTCTGCTTGCCGGCCCATGGTGTGTTCGAATGCAGGGAAGGCAGTTAGAAAATAATGCGACCAAGTGGGTAGCTTTCGAAGTACATTGGGGATGGTTTGGTATAAAAACTCCAAGTCATAATCGCGTCCAACACGCTGTCCGTAAGGTGGGTTTGTGATCAGGCATCCGAAACGTCTCTTGCTGGTAACCGATTCCATCGGTGCAACTTGAAAGTGAATGTCGGACGCAACGCCACCCCGGTCAGCATTTTCGCGTGCGGCTCTCAGGGCTCTTGAGTCGACGTCGCTGCCCTGAAGTTTTTCTTCCAGCGGACCGAGGATCGCGGCGTCGGCTGCCTCTCTTGCGTCCTGCCATGTCTCCGCTGGAAAGTCTGGCCAAGCTTCACATGCAAAATTGCGGTCAAGTCCCGGAGCCATGTTGCGGCCGATTCGTGCTGCTTCGATGGGAATGGTGCCGCTGCCACAGAATGGATCGAGCAAAGGACGCCCACTTCGCCAGTAGCTCAGTAGCACCATGGCCGCAGCCAGCGTTTCTTTTAGTGGTGCTTTGGAAATGTGGGTGCGATAGCCACGGCGGTGCAAGCTGCGGCCTGTCGTGTCGATTGTTAACGTGGCCACGTCTTTCAAAATAGCGACATCGACTTTGTATTCAGCACCTGTTTCGGGTAACTCGGTTGTCTGGTGGTCACGGCGCAATGCATCGACCATAGCCCGTTTCACCGCACGCTGGCAGGCAGGCACGCTTGTGAGTGTCGATTTGATCGATCGACCTGTGACTGGAAAAGCAGCGTCATTGGGAAGCAACTCCCCCCACGTGATCTGCTTGGTTGTCTCGAACAATGCATCGAAGTCCGCCGCTGGAAACTCGGCCACGCGAATCAGAATTCGGTCGGCTGTGCGAAGCCATAAGTTGGCTTGGCAAACTGTGGCCGCGTCTCCCTTAAAATGGATGCGTCCCGATTCGCCAATGGTCGATGCAATGCCCATCTGCTCAAGTTCTCGACGCACCACGGCTTCTAGGCCGAAGGCGCAGGCAGCGATCAAATCAAACGTCTGGTTTTTCAACGGATTGCCTGGCTTGCAGTAGGTGGAAGAGTCACGAACGACGAGTGACCATTTTCTATCACTCGCTTCAGTTGGACGTCGGTCGCCAAGTGATTGATGGTTGAACAGACTCGCGATCGCAGCCATGCTCCTGAATTACCAACCAGATTTGCCTCGGTCCGAGCTGCAAAGCCTAGTCGATCTTGCTCATTTTCGAGAGGGGATGATTTCCTTGGCTGGGTAGGTAAACAGCGATTCAGAGTCGATCAGCCCTGATGAGTAGCTTGGGGCCAGAGCGTGGACGCCGACCTGCTGCCAGCCGGAGCGGTAGCTCGCCGGAAGTACGGAATCGGTCCTTCGTTTCTCCCGCTTTAACAATGGTCCATGATTCGTTCCGACAGCTTTCTGATTCGCAAATTCGAAGCCGTCGCAGGTTTGAGCTGCACTCGCATTCAGCCGAATTCCAATGCTCGCTCGGCGTCATCGTGTTCAACCACGTCAGTGGTCAGGGCGATTCCCATGCGGTCAGCGAGGGAACGCAATGTTTCTTCGTTGTACCGTCGACTGAATGTCAGGCTGCATTTTTTCCCGTTCCTTGTGAATTGGACTGAATTCATGATCCAGCCCAGATGGATTTTCAGGTGGGTGTCAGGTTCAAGAACGTGCTCCCGTTGTGGCAACCACCAACGTGTTTCCTGCAGAATCCAGCCAGTATTTTCCTCGTCACCACGTACAAGCCGGAGTCGGCTTTTTGCTGCAAATTTTTCCAGTTCGGCTCGGTTGAAAACAATCAGTTCGTTGTAGCGAGGTCTTGCGTGGGGTGGCCATATGCGAGCGAACACAGGGTCAAGAACCATGGTGCGATAGAACAATGTGCGTCGATAGATCCACCTGAATAGGACCAGAGCGACGACAAAGAATGCGAGGTTGATGATGGTGGCCAAGGTGGGACTGAAAGCGTAAATCGCCATCAAGCCAAGGCACAAAGCCTTGTTGCATAATTCGAATATGGCATCCAGAAAAGGAACCGGTGTTAGCCACGCAAGGAATTCAAAGAAGAACTTGACGCTGTTGATAACCAAAATGTTGATGATCATTGCAATCGCGAGGAATGTATCGAGACCTGCAGAGAAGGTCCCCATTTGTACCATCGCCACTGGCTCATCTGCTGCAGTCTCCACGCTTGTGCTGATTTTGATTACCAGCAGAATGATGATCACGGCGTAGGCTTCCAGTCGATCCACAGCTTGTGCAAATGGCTTGCTGACTTTGGTAAATCGAGGAATGCTGCTGATGATCGTCAAAGCCAGGAAAGTGATGAAAATGGTTTCGCTTCGCAAAGCTCCATTGCTGCCTAGCATCGGACTGCTGCCGGCCCACTCGGGACCCCATAACGAAATCGCTGACAGACATGTCACACCGAAGAACGGCGATAAGGCAAGTGGCGTTAGCGGTCCAAGCAACTCAGTGATTCCGCTCGCCTGCACCCAGGTTGAAGTGGTGGCGATGGCCTCAGTGTCGACTCCCTCGGTATCGAGGGGGCCCAGTAAGTTCTCAATCAGAGCCTGGGAATCTACCGGTACTTCGGTGTCCACTGTGCTTGATGACTCGTCAGCAAGTGTGTTGCCACTCGTTGTGGTTGCTTTGACATTGTTAACGTGAATCGTTTCGGCATCCTGTGCTAACCCATCGTGATGATAGGACGGAGGAGCGATCGCCACGAAGAAAAATAACAGACAAAGGATTCGTTTCATTTTTATCTGCCAGTGAAAGCGTGTTGACTCAAACACATAAAATCAGGTCATCTCAACCAAGTTGAACGAATGATCTTAGGTCATTTGCAGAGTGCTGTCAGTCTTGTTTGACTTCCGGAAGTTGTCCCGCTCGCCCGGCTGCCCAGAGTCGCAGGCCTTCCAAACGCTGTTTGCCTCGTGCGTAATAGGCCTCGCTTAATCCCGCAAGGTGTTGATTCGATAAAGTCTGATAACGTTGTTCCAGCAGAGGCATGCCGGGTGGACTCGGCAATTCCGCGAACAGTTCGTTCTGGAGCATGCTGTCAGCGACAGCTGTTCCGAGCATCTGGTGGCCCTTGATCGAAGGATGCAGGTGATCAACGAATAGCCGTGGATCCGCGATGCCATCGGGAAGCCGATTGCCATTCGAGTCACGTTCGTCAAAAAGAGTCGGAGTTAAAATGATCGGGATGTTTTCCTGGGTTGAAATGTTGACGACTGATTGCTCAATGATTGTGGTTGCCCTCAATGGACAGACGTCAAGATCCTTTGCCAATGTCAAGTGTTCCTTGGCCATGCGGGTGTCTCCCTGTTCGTAGAACAGTCGACCAGCCACGTAATGAGCACCGGCATCCAATGGGTCAATCGAGAGGCATTGCTGACATGCGGCTAAACGCTGCAGAGGCGGTGATTGGTCATCTGTGGCTTTGGCCCAGTTTTGCTGCCATTTCGCACGCTGTGCTTCCGACAGTTCGTTTGCTAATTCAACTTTGAACGGCGGTGTGTTGACCAGGTCACAGGTTGGCACGCAAATCCACAAAGGTATCTCGGCTTTCTTGATTTGTTTGACCATTGTCAAAAATGCGGAATCAAAATGTTGCTCAACACCGTCTCGCCATGCGGGATCGCGACGGTATTTTTCAAGTCCGCCCACATGATCCAGTCGTGCGTCGACTTCGGTTGGCATCTGTGATGCTAATTTTGTGTCCGGGTTGAAACGTTCCTGTAACCACGAGACGGTGCGGATGTTGCCCGACATGCTTGATAGCCATGTTCGAAACGGCCCCGCTTCCAGCAGGGCACCATATTCCCGATCCTCAAGAAACTCATTGTGTCCGGTGTAGAGCACAATGGCATCTGGTTTATGTTCCAGCACTTCGTTTACCAGTTTGGAAACGCGATAGCTGGCATAAGAAATGCCACCAACATTAACGACTTCAAAGTCGGTTTTTGGGAACGCTGCTCGTAGACGCATTTCCAGCCAGATTGGAAAAGCAGTTTCGGTAGAGAACGGCCTTCCTTGAACCGTCGATCCACCGAGAACGAAGATTCGTTTGGTCGTGTCTTTCTTTTTGGCAGAAAACATGGCAGGCCGAAAGAAGTTCATCCTGTGTTGAGGAATTTTCCATTCTTTGGTGGAGGCATCCAATTGAAACAGCGGTTCCAGTTGTTGCAGATCAACGTAGGGGTCAACGGCGACGTCTTCCATGGATTGTGGAGCAAACACACGAAGCACCGTTTCTAAAATTCCAAAGGGTAGCAGGGTCAGACAGACGGTTGCCAATGGCATCCACCAGCGACGGCGAATCGGGGAATTTGATCTGCCTGGGCCAGTTGAATCAGACGTTGCTCCAAGGTCGACCTCTTGGGAACGGTGGGCGTGGGATTTCATCATGAAGTGATCAACCTCGTGTCCAAGCTGTGTTGGTTGATCGGGTGCAGGTTGTGTGTGCACAAGGCACACTTTCACAACGTCGCATTTCAACAGAATTATTGCCGGGGTTCGTCGTGTTACCGAGGTTCAGATTGTTACCGAGGTTCATGGCGTCGGTCAGGTTTGCAATTGCTTGCGGTGCGTTCGGGGCTGGTTCGGGAGCGTGCCGTAGGTGTTCGTTATCTGCCAAGTCTCCGCTCACAGCATACCTTGATTTCCGTACTCAGGGGCGAGATCGTCCAAGGGCATGGTAAGTCAGCGGTTTGAGATTGGATGCTGCAAGCATGGCAGTGCCTTGCACCCTTGGAACGGTGGGGTCGCTATGCTGGACGTTTCCTACACTGGGCATTCGCATGCTGGGTATTTTCAGGGGACGCATCTGCTGGCAATGTTGGCAGGGCAGCCTGTGCTGTCCGAGATGCGTTTTGTGATCCAAGGGCAGTGCTCATGTGGGGACTCGCTCTTTTGCCTGCTGTCTCACAAAATGGTTTCCATGGCCAATACAAAACATATTTACCTGACAGGATTTCGCGGCACAGGCAAAACGTCCGTGGGATCTTTGCTTGCGAGATCACTCGGGCGTACGGTGATTGACTTGGATGGCGTGGTGACGGCAAACGCAGGTAAGTCGATAAGTGAGATTTTTCAGGATGGCGGTGAAGTGGCATTTCGTGAGTTGGAATCCAATGCTTTGGAGTCGGTGGCGCAGACAGAAAACGCCGTCATTTCGCTCGGTGGTGGCGCTATTTTGCGTGCTGGCAATCGGGCGATTATCCGTTCAACAGGTGTCTGTGTTTGGCTCGACTGCGATGCAGAAACCATCGCACGTCGGTTGCAGCAGGATGATGTCAGTCTTGAGCAGAGGCCAGCATTGACCACGCTGGATGAATTGCAGGAAATTCGCGAGCTGCTCCAAGCTCGACATCCCCTTTATCTGGAAGCTGCAGATCACCGTCTTGATACGGACGGTAGGACGATTGAGCAGGTTGCTGAGCAGATCATGCAGTGGCTGACAGAAAATGCTTCTGTTTGAAAGTGGCCTCGGCATCCAGAATGCAGAAAAGTCTTGCTGAAATTTGGAAAGCAACGCATTCCGGGTCCGGATCGGTCTGTTGCGACAGGGGGTGAAATCGGTAAGCTGTCACGAGCAAGCAGTCTAGCCCCTTTGGGCGAGCTTGCAGCGGTCCCGATCATGGCGATTGTCAGATTGGAAATGATATCAATTCAGATAGATGTCATTCGGTATAACGAGGTGCTCCCAACGCACGGCTTGTCGTCGTTGTCAGGGCCTGATGGATTCAAGGTAGCTAAGTAAGGATTGCAACGTGTTTGTAGCAGCGTCGACCGAGTGCTGGCCCGAAATGGAATTCGAAGAGGCCATCGAGGTTCTCACTGAT
>JBPCVE010000005.1:0-26402 GCA_051010795.1 Rubripirellula sp. | reverse complement strand
TTGATGAATTGGCTGGTGACGAGGATTCATCAAAGGAACGAGATCCTCGCCTCATTCGGCAACGTGCTACCGACACCATGGCGGGTCTTAAGCGTTTGGCTCAGAACGCCATTCTTGTACAGGCACGAGCGAGGTTGGAGAGTGTGTCGATCGAACCTATCGATCTGGATCCGGCTGTTGCCATGGACATTGCCCTGTCCAATCGGCTCGACTTCATGAATGGCAGGGCAGCTTTGGTTGACAGCTGGCGACTGATTGCAGTGAGCGCTGATGCCTTGCAGTCTGCTCTCAATATCACAAGTTCCGGAACAGTACTGACTGATCGCAATAATCCTTTGGCATTTCGCGCGTCGACAGCCAACTTGAGGCTGGGGTTGGAGTTTGATGCCCCCTTCACGCGTTTGATCGAACGCAACGCGTATCGGGAAGCGTTGATCAACTACCAACGCAGTCGCCGCTCGTTCATACAGTCCCACGATGCGCTGCAGGTTGACTTAAGAGTTATTCTCCGGCAGATCAAACAACTTGAAGAGAGTCTGGAGATTCAACGCCGCTCTGTTGCTATTGCAATCCGACGTGTCGACTTGACTCAGGCACAACTTGAGGCTCCCGGGCGTCCGGCACAGCCTGGGCAGCGTCCGCCTCAGTTGGGTCCAACCGCAGCGATTAACCTGATCTCGGCACAGGCATCACTTCGTGATACGCAAAATCGTTTTCTCTCAACGTGGCTGAGCTATTACGCAGCCAAAATGCGACTTGCCCGAGAACTCGGTGTCATGGCTCTCGACCCTGAGGGACGTTGGTTGAAGGACGCGTGGTCGATATCCGACATGCAAGAATCGGTAACTGGTAGTGAGGTGCATGGTTTGATTGATAGTGAAGCTGTCATCGAACAGGGTGAAGGTTTGGAATTATTGCCACCAGAAGTGTCAGATGAGGTGGTGGATTTTGTTGAAGCACTGCCAGAGGATTTCAAGTTGCCAATACCTGATACCGGTACGAAGTCAGAAAGGGCGAATACGGCGGACAGTACGAATCAACAGGAGAGTCCGGATGAAAGCTCGGAAACAGATGAAGCAGGTCAGCTTCAACCGTCCGTATCGGGGTGAGTTGCTGATTCAAAGGATGCAGGCTTTTTAACCGGCGTTCTTTATGGAATCTGAGGGTGGCTGTTGTAGTCGACTTATCAAGATTAGCGAGTGGGTTGCCAGCCAGTCCCTGCTGATTTGTCGAACAGAAAACGCGAGGATTTGTGTAAAGTGCAACCGCTGGATTTGCGTTTGGGCATATTTGTGGATTGTGTTGGTTGACGGTGCATGCAGTACCGATTGGTAGTCGGTTTGGTATTCAAATGTAACAACTGGTGAAAAGTATCTTTCAAATTGTCTAGAATAAACCCGGTGGGTGTTGGGACGTGTTGGTTTGGAACGACTGTTTCTGTGTTTAAAAACGATAGCGTGCTTGAAAGTGTGATATAGAGATGTCCGCTGAATTAAAGAAAACGAATGCCGGGGCCCAAACAGGAAGGCGTCGTATGCGTACGCAGGTGTTTGTAGCCGCTGGCATCGTGACGGTCATCGTCTTCGCCTGGTTTTTGAGCAGGAGCAATGCTCAGTGGATACCGTCGCTTTTCGGCGGGGACGACCCAGAGCACTTGAGTCATCTGGTTCAGAAGCGTTTGCTTGAGGTCACCATCTCGGAACAGGGTACGGTGCAGAGTTCGGACAACACTGAAGTAAAGTGTCGGGTGCGTGGCTTCAGCACGGTGACGTATATCATTGATGCCGGTACCGAGGTCAAAGAAGGCGATGTCCTGGTTCGGCTTGATACAAAGCGTGTTGAAGACGCCATCAGTAAACACACGACCGAGTCACATACCGCGCGTGCCACACTTGAGGAATCGATAGCCAATCTTAAACAGTGTCTGCTTGCCGAAGACGCTTATCTGATGGGCGAGTACAAAACACGGATGCAGAAGCTTGAGCGGCAACTGAAAGTGGCCCGCACTAATCTCGAAACGGCTGAAACTCATCTGACCAACACTAGGTCAATGTTCAATCAGGGCTATGTGACTTTGCTTGAGGTGGAGAGTAATGAGTTTACGGTTAGGCGTGCAAAGCTTGATCTTGAAATGGTGGAAACAGATCTGGCGGTGCTGGAGAAATACACCCGCACGATGCGTCTGGAAACGATCTGGGGCAGTCTGGCCGCGGCAAAATCCAAGCAAGAGGCGGATGAAGCCGGCTTGGCCATGGATGAGGGGAGACGGGATCGGGCATTGATGGAACTTGAGCAGTGCGTGATCAAGGCGACCAAGCCTGGTTTGGTGATCTACCCGTCATCCGCGGCTTGGAAGGACACTCCGGATGTGACTGTGGGTGCGGGGGTTCGTCGAGACCAGACGCTTTTGTTGATGCCCGACTTGTCAACAATGCAAGTAAAAGTTGGAGTCCACGAGTCGATGGTTTCGCGCGTGCACGTTGGCATGAGTGCCAAGGTGACGCTCGCAAATGCAGTGTTGGATGGAACGGTGAGTTCTGTTGCTTCGGTTGCAGAGCCGGCAGGGTGGTGGACTGGTAACGTTGTGAAGTACGACGTGATTGTTGATATTCCGTCAATGGACGATCTGAAACCCGGAATGACGGCCGAAGTCGATTTGCTGCTGGCTTCCTATGAAGATGCCGTTACGGTCCCGGTCACTTCAGTAATGCAGACGGAAGATGGTTGCTTTTGCTGGGTGAAAGCGGGAGATTCCTTTGTTCGGAAACCCATTCTGATCGGGGATGGAAACGAGGTCTTCTTAATCGTCGAGAGCGGCCTGAATATCGGGGATGAGGTTGCGCTCTTGCCGCAGGCGGTCTTGGCAGAAAACGAGGAACAGGGGCTGAGGGAAGGTGTTGAGGATCTTACTGAGGGCGTTGAAGGTGCTGAGTACGGTGGCAGTAATCAATTGATGGGGTCTAGCACAGGGGTATCGGGAAGTGAGTGATACGAAACGGAAGAATCGATCTTGGGGTTTAAAATTTGTTTTTCTAAGCGCCTTGCTGGGAATCATCTGGGTTGGTGTTCGCACATACTCGGAAGCTGGCACAAGTCAGGCTACATCTTATAAAGAGGTTCTCACGCACACCGTGGGTCGACAAAATCTTTCTGTGTCGATCACTGAGCAGGGCACTCTTGAAAGTCGTGAAAATGTAGAGGTCAAGAATAAGGTTCGCGGCGACAATACCGTGATCTGGGTTGTTGAGAACGGAGCAGAAGTCAAGAAGGGTGAGGTGGTTGTCAGGCTCGATACCTTGCAGATTGAAGATACCATCAACGAACGCTCAAAGTACGCGTTGTGGTCCCTTTCCGGAGCTGAAAGCATGCGAGCAAATGCGAAGCGTGCAGCACTGGCGGTCAAGGAATACGAAGAAGGACGCTACGTCATCGAATTGAAATCTCTTGAAAAAGAGCTCGCCATTGCTGAATCAAATCTCCGCGTTGCTCGAAATATCGCCCAGCACGCTCAGCAGATGTTTGAGCGGGGTTACGTTTCGGAGGTTGAACTGACGGAAAAACAATTTGCAGCGACGCAGGCTGAACTGGCGGTACAGGAAGCGGAGACCGCCATCGAGGTGCTCAAAAATTATACAAAGCCGCAGGAGCTTGAACGTTTAGTTGGTGCCATGAAAGCAGCGGAGGCGAAACGCGACTCGCTTAATGCAAGAGCAATCATGGACGGTACACGGCGCGATCTGGCCCTCGCCGAAAAAGAACTGTGCACAATCCGAGCGCCAAAGGACGGAATGGTGATCTACCCGTCAGCTCGAAGTTGGGAGAAAACCCCAGATGTCGAAGAAGGCGCAACTGTGCATCGTGACCAAACCCTGTTATTGATGCCCGACTTGAAACATATGCAAGTGAAGGTGGGGATTCACGAATCAATGATCGAACGCGTCAAGCTGGGATTGCGAGCGACGATTACTCTTCCCGAAGAGCAATTGCTTGGAACCATAGCAGAAGTTGCTGCGGTTGCTGAGCCTGCCAGTTGGTGGACCGGTAATTTGGTGAAGTACGACACCATCGTTGCTTTACCAGAAATCGATGGTTTACGCCCTGGGATGAGCGCTGAAGTTGAGGTGTTTTTGGCAGAATATCAAGACGTTCTGACTGTGCCGGTGACTGCAGTGCTGGAAACGGTTGAGGGAACGCTGTGTTGGGTGCGTCTAGCCACCGGGCAAGTGGAGCGAAGGTCTCTAGTGGTTGGCGATAGCAATGATGTCATGATCATTGTTGAATCGGGACTCGCTGAGGGTGAAGAGGTCGTGCTCAATCCGAGAGGTGCATTGCAGGAGGCACGCGAGATCAGCCTGAGACCGAGCACCGAGGAAAACGAAGACACGCAGGACTCAGAGCAACAGGACTCAGAGCAAAGAGGGCAGCGTTGAGTATAAGAACTCGAAGGTTGGGTGACAAAGAGGTGACTCCAAGGTTGTTCCGCCCATCACTGTCGAGGGTTCGTTGCGGTGAGTTTTCAATGGAGTGTGGGATCAGATGGGTTTTCACTGGAAACATGAATCGAGGATAAAGGTTTAAATCGCTGTGCTTCGCTCGGGAATATTTCATACCCTTGAATTGGGCTTAAAGAGCTTGCTTTTGCAGCGTATGCGGGCTGGGCTGGCTGCATTGGGTATCTTCATTGGGACAACCACCGTGATCTGGCTCGTTGCCATGGGCGAAGGTGTCAGTTATCAGGCCCAGCAACAGATTCTGGAGTTGGGTGCCAACAATATCATTGTCAGAACAGTCGAGCCCAACGTCAAAGGTGAAAATGCAAATTCAAGAATCAAGAATTACGGGTTGAAACGCAAAGATTTTGAACGCATTGAGCAAATCGTGCCCGGCTTGAGCGACACGATACCAATGAGGGAACTGAAATTCGAGTTGCGGCGGGACAACCTGACGACTGACGCGAAACTTGTTGGGTGCGTAGAAGATCATCTTGAATTGAATCAGCTGACGATAGCGAGAGGCCGTTGGCTGACTCCGCGGGATAATGGCCGAAAGGTAATCGTGCTCGCACATGATACTGCGAAGAAGCTGTTCCCTTACGAGAATCCGATTGGAAAAACGATCTGGGTTGGGACCGAGTTCTATGTCGTTGTCGGGCAAACATTCGAGCGAACCGCCTCGGCGGCAATCGGCGGAAGTTTGGACTCGAGAGACTACAATCTGGATGCTTACATTCCCCTTTTAACGATGCGGTCGCGGGTGGGGGATCTGGTCATGCGGCGGGTCGCCGGCGGGCAGTTTGCGGGTGAACAGGTTGAACTTAGCCAAATCACTGTCACCTTGGCTTCCACCGAGCAGATTGACCAAACTGCAGCTTTAATCCTTTCAATGCTGGAAAGATTCCACCAAGAAGAGGACTACGCAGTAGTTGTGCCGAAAGAGTTGCTGCGACAAGCGGAAAGAACTCGCGCTATGTTCAACATTCTTTTGATTGTGATTGCCGGCATCTCACTGCTGGTGGGTGGAATCGGGATCATGAATATCATGTTGGCAACCGTTACCGAACGCACGCGTGAGATTGGCATTCGACGTGCCATTGGCGCGAAACAAAGGGACATTACGAATCAGTTTCTAGCTGAGACGTTGCTATTGACTGGCACAGGTGGAATTCTTGGTGTGTTGTTTGGTCTGTTATGCGGGCCTCTGTTTCGGGTTTTGCGATATTTGATTCAGGCGTTTGATCCGGAATTGTTGCCGCCAGTTGTTTCAACGCTTGAGCCACGAATTGCGCTGTGGTCAATCGTGTTTTCTCTTTTTATATCCATGGGTGCTGGCTTGTGCTTCGGGATTTATCCTGCTCGGAAAGCTGCGCAGATGAACCCGATTGAAGCCTTGAGGCATGAATAGTGCATCTGGCATTAGGGTTCGCTTGATCAGTTTGGCTTTGCTTCATTGAAGCGGTTGTGCCTGGCGCTGGCTAGTTCTTTGCCTGCTCGATCAGTTTATCTATCTCTAGCACATGGCCGTGTGGTACGCGACTTCGTTGGTATTTATTCCAGATGACCTCGCGCAGCGACTCGAGATCTTCGAGTGAGATTTTCGGGAATTTCGTCCACTCCATCTCGGACTTGAGCCGCGATTGAAGTTGCCATTTTCCAGCGTGACGGGTCGCCGTCACTAAGCGTACTTCGCCATCGTCTGTTTTTTCACGCCACTCATGCTTTTTCATAACAATTTGATCTTATGGGTCTGATGTCGTGCCCGGCATATGGTTTCAGGGGTTTGCTTGTGGGCGTCACTGCTGCGACTCGAGTGTTTTTCAACCCCGCGTTTTCACGGAGATGGCACAGATACCTCGCGCGGCGACACGAACTGGCCACACTGGTCGCGCTCAGTTGCAAACGCTGTATCGGAATTGTAGCGATCAGCGTGTGTCTTGCCTTCTGGGGGCAAGATAGCTTCGGTAATGTACACCCGGTATGTGGTTTGTGTGGCGCGGGGGGGGGGGACTGTTAGCAGGCGTGGTAATAAGGAGCCGAATGACTCTGCTGAATTTGCCGCCCTGTTAGCGACCATATGCCAATGCGGGTGCCTAACACACAGTTGGAGAGATTTAGGCGATGATGTCTTTGACGACTCTTCCGTGGACGTCAGTGAGTCGAAAGTCACGTCCGCTATATCGGTACGTCAGTTTTTCGTGGTTCAAACCCATGAGGTGCAAGATAGTCGCGTGCAGATCGTGAACGTGCACCTTGTTCTGTTGCGCCGCAAAACCGAATTCGTCGGTTGCGCCGTATGCCATTCCACCCTTCACACCTCCGCCGGCTAACCAGACTGAGAAGCCATGATTGTTATGGTCTCGCCCATTGCCGCCTTCTGAAACGGGCGTTCGACCGAATTCGCCTCCCCACAGAACGAGTGTATCTTCAAGAAGTCCTCGCGACTTGAGGTCTCGGAGCAAGGCGGCAATGGATTTGTCGCTGGCTAGGCCTTTGGTTCGGTGCCCGTTTTCGATATTTCCGTGGTCATCCCAAGGCTGACCACCACCATAGAACACCTGAACCATTCGCACTCCACGTTCCACCAGGCGGCGGGCTACCAGGCATGCGTTCCCGAACTGGCTTTCTCCGTAATGCTCGCGTGTCAGCTTTGATTCGCGATTGAGATCAAATGCCTCCTGTGCTTCGGTTTGCATGCGAAACGCCATTTCCATGGAAGCGATCCTTGCCTCAAGTTGGTTGTCGCTGGTGCGTTCAGCTAGGTGTTTTTGATTCAGTTGCGTCATCAACTCCAATTGTTGGCGTTGCGTTGCGCTGTCCAGGTGGTGGTTGTTAATGTGTGGGATGACTCGCGTCGGCTCCATATTACTGTTGTTGATGTGGCATCCTTGATACACACCAGGAAGAAAACTGTTGCTCCAAAGTTGAGGACCGACTACTGGTTTTCCCGGGCACAGGACGATAAAGCCCGGCAAATTCTGATTCTCGCTCCCCAGTCCATAGCACAGCCAGGACCCCATGCTTGGGCGTGTGGGTTGTGTGATGCCGGAGTTCATCATGAACAGAGACGGTTCATGGTTCGGAACATCGGTGTGCATAGACCTGATTACGCAGATATCGTCAATACACTTTCCAACTTCGGGGTAAATCTCGCTGACTGGCAGGCCAGATTCGCCACACTGATGGAATTTGAATGGGGATTGCAGTAACCCGCCAGTCCCGCGCTCGGTTTTCAGGTCAGCACCTGGTGGCCGTTTGCCATGATGCTTCTTCAACATTGGTTTCGGGTCGAACGTATCAACTTGCGAGGGGCCACCGTTCATGAACAGGTGAATGATTCGTTTGGCTTTGGGGGGAAAATGGGGTTCGCGTATCGCCAAGGCGTTGCCGTTCACCTGAGGTGAGCCGGCGTCTGCGAGCACGCTCGGTTCGCCAGCGAGCATGGCTTGATCATGCAGCAAGCTGGCGAGCCCCAGAGTTCCCATGCCTGTTCCTATTTTAGAAAGCAGGCTACGGCGGGTGAATTTCAATCCGGGGATCAGTTTAGTCGACATATAGGAACTCATTGGATCCGAGCAGAGCTTGTGAGTACTGTTCCCATCGGGTCAGTTTCGCGGTCTTCAGGTTGTCCCGAGACAGAAAGGCGGTGGCAATGTCCAGTTCCTGCTGATCGGCGTCTCTTCCAAACAGTAACTGATAAACACGGTTCACCTTTGCCTCGGGCTTTTCACCGGCTTCCGCCTCGACACGCGATGCAAGGGCTTTTGCCTGGTTCACGAAAAAGTCACTGTTTAAAACGAACAATTGCTGCTGTGGAACAATCGTCTCGGTACGAACAGCGCTGGTCACGTTTGCGTCGGGGAAATCGAAAAGCCGTAAAAGGCCATTCAAGCTGTGGCGACTGATTGCACCGTAAATGGTGCGGCGGTTGTTGTTGGAATCGTCCAGGTTGACCGTTGCACCGCCAGTAGCCTGGTCGAGATTTCCTGATACTGAAAGTAAGGCGTCACGCCATGCCTCCACTTCAAGTCGGCGACGATTCATCTGCCAGAGCAAACGGTTTTCAGGATCAGTAGCGTAGCCTTTGGGGCTATGAATACTTGAGAGTCGGTAGGTGGCTGACAGCATGATTTCGCGGTGTAGCCATTTGAGTGACCATCCGGAGTTCATGAAACGCACGGCGAGAGTGTCGAGCAGCGCAGGATGCGTTGGCGGGGAGCCTAGCGTCCCAAAGTTACTTGGGGTGTCAACCAGTCCACGCCCGAAATGGTGTTGCCAGACGCGGTTGACGATTACGCGTGCTGTCAACGGGTTGTCAGCCGAGGCAATATCGTTTGCCAAGGCCAGACGCCCACTTCCATCGGTGTATGTCGTACGATCAGCGCCCGCAAGAATCCGAAGGAAACGTCTTGGTGCCGCATCGCCGAGACGGGAGGGGTCACCACGGATGTAGACATTGAGGTCCTTGCTGCCTGAATCCTGGATGACGTGAGCCATCGGCAAGGGAGGGGGCAGTGCCTCTTTTGCGTCGTTCCGTTGAGTTTCCAACGCATGGAGTTCGTCGGATTGAGTGGTAGTCAGCAATTCTTGCAGATCTTTGTCGTTGGTTTGAAAAAGGCCTGACGCAGAGAAAACGCGTTTGAGAATTTCTTTTCTCGCCCGTCGCTCAGGTGACTCCTTTTGTGGTGACAGATCGCCTGGCGGGTTAGTGTAGACGCGAAACTCAACGGTTCCCTCACCGCTACCATCCAGACCACCTTGGGCAGTGAACTGGTCATAACCCGGAGGAAGATCGTACTCGATCACCGACAGTGCATGAGTGCCGATACCTGTGGAATAGATCTCCCCCGCAACTTTGAGTGGTTGACCCGCGGAGTTGAGATTCTTGCGAACGGTGCTGTGTTCCGTACTCGCCTCCGTCCAGTCCAGATCCAACAGTGAGGTTTCATTATCTGGGCCGAGAATACGCGGGTTGATCCAGTCGGCCCAGTCAGAGTTAATTCCATCGCCGGAATCGGTAACCACAAGAAACAAGCGACTCGCACCGTTCAGATCCACTTTGATGGCGATCAAGGGGCGGGATTTATCAACCCTTTGGCTCACAAAAATCGGTTTAGCAGTTTTTTCAATTAGCTTCCCGTCTCGCTCATCGAGACAGTAATTGAGGTGGTCTTCGAACGCTTTTGCAGCTTCGGCAACAGCTGCCGGTGGATTGGAAGCGTCCTCCGTCGGGTCGCCCAAGCCCAGCCATGGTTTTAGGGTTCTGACTGATTGAATGTATTTGTTGGTTGGACTCAGGAAATTGTTCCATCTTTCTAACCAGTCCCGGTCAAGACCTGACTCTTCAGCAACACTCTGTAATTTCAAGTCCTGGGCAGCGACCTTCCGCTGTCTGTATTGCCAGACTGCTGTCATGTAGTGATGCACATTGCGGCGTTGTTTTTCTGCAATCTCACTCCTACGCTCGTTCCGAAATTCTTTAACAGCCGCTTCTTTTTGCTTGACGATCTGTTCTGCCGCTCGGTAGGCGTCGACGACTTCTTGAGCAGCCAAAGGTTTATCGACCATGCGTGTATTATGAAAAATACCCGCCAGCGAGTAATAATCCTGAGTTGGAATCGGATCAAATTTGTGGTCATGGCATCGCGCACAACTGACCGTCAGGCCTAATAATCCTCGAGTGACGGTATCGATGCGGTCATCAAGCTCGTCCGCTTGTGCTTGAGCTTTATCCGAATTTTTGTAATAGATGGCACCAAGTCCAAGGATGCCCAACCCGGCGAGACGTTTCCTCGGTGTTGAGTCAGGATCTGGGATCAGGTCGCCCGCCAATTGCATCCTGATGAACTGGTCGTAGGGCATGTCCTTGTTGAAAGCGTCAATTACCCAGTCGCGGTACTCGTGCGCGTGCTGTCTGCGTCTTACGCCAAAAGTGTGCGCTTGGTCTTCTGCATAACGTGCCACATCCAGCCAATGCCGCCCCCAACGTTCACCATAATGCGGTGAACTCAGTAAACGGTCGATGGCATCAGCATACGCGTCCGCTGCCGTGGTGTTTTTGCTGGATTGCAAAAAAGCACGCATCTCGTCCGGCGTTGGTGGCAGGCCTGTCAGGTCAAAGGTGGCACGACGCAGCAAGGTTCGGGGCGAAGCCTGCGCGACAGGTTCGAGTTCTTGTTGCTCCAAACGTTTTTTGATGAATCGATCAATGTCATTCTTGGCCCAGGTAGCATCCGCGTTGCGGGGTGGAATCACGGTTTGGGGGGGGACGAAAGACCAAAACTGTTCACTCAATTCATAATCAATGCTTGGGCGAGCGGCGGTGGTTTCGCCGTCTCTTGGGTCGAATGCACCCTGTTTTACCCAGAGCGTGAAATCCTCGATCACTTTGGCTGCGAGTTTTCCAGACGGAGGCATCTCGAAATCCTCATGCCTCAACGCTGTGATAATAGGACTTTGCTCGGGCTGTTTTGGATGCACGGCAGGACCGCTATCGCCACCTGTTAAAAGTCCCTGACGACTGTCCAGTAACAATCCTCCCTTCAATCTGTTGTTCGCTTTTGCGTCTTGCGAGTGGCATGAATAGCAATGCTTGACGAGAACCGGTCTGATTCTGGTTTCAAAAAAATCAAGGTCCTCAGGCTCTTTCGCATGGGTCAGCGGAATTGCGAGGTTAAGGAACAGGAGCAGCGGCTGTGCTGTCCAAAGTGATCGGATGCGTCGTAAAACCAAAGTGTCAGAATCCATGGAGGCGGGAGGCATGGAGGCGGGAGGCGTGGAGGCGGGAGGCGTGGAGGCGGGAGGCGTGGAAGCGGTGCGGCAGGGGGGTAGCCACCGATCGCTACGTTACGACAGTATACCCGCGATCCTCCCCAATCTGACAGGTCAGTGTCCCAAACTGTGGTTTCGGACCACGTGAGTTAGTATTTCTAGCGCCTACTGGGGCACTGAGAAAACGCTCCAAGAATGTCATGCCGTCGACCCGACGGTGCCCGTCAGCGCTTTCGACACGGGGAATTCTGACAACTACGTTCCGGAGGGCAGGTCAACGATGTGGGACTTTCGGCCTTGCACGGTGGAGAATAGCTCGCGTGACTGAGGCTTATGTTAGTTGACAGGTGCGTTCATCCGGTTGATACGAAGGCACCGTGATGGGAAGTAGAGCGTAGACAAGCGAGGAAATCACTCTGATTGCGGCGCATCGAGCCCGACCGCGTTGGGGCCTTCGTCGCAACAAATGGGACACTCGGCCGGATCGCTTCCGTCTGGGATTTGCGGAGTGCCGATGAAGCCGAGCGGCTCTATATTTGTGGAGCCAGCCTTGGCGATCCAGCCATCGCAGCCGCAGAGGAAAGGTAAGGTCAATGCGACGAGGGAAAAGATTGCAAACCCTTGCGTGAATTTATTCATCGTGGTTCCAGTGTTTAAGAATTGGGGTTGGACACTAGGGATACGTTGAAGCTGCTCGTTTATTAGGTCACAACTAGTGGTGAGGCGAGGGTTGCATTGGGAGTACGCACCGCTGGCACCCTTGCCGACGCGAAAATGAAGGTGGGAGTGGCAGAGACTTGACCTGCGAACAATATCAGGTCAGGTGGTTGGGTGGCAGTCTGCGTTGCCCCCGTGTGGCGGGAGGGCCAAAGCCACGGCGAATCGAAGGATGCGGTGCGACGGGTGTAATCGTTAGTGGGGAAGCATCCCCGCGCAGCGGAATGGTTTGGAAGTGATTGGCTAGGTTGGGCACAAAGTATCTTGTCGTTTGCAGAGCACAACGCAACTTAGGGAGCGAAGCCAAATGAATAGAGCTTTGCGTTCTGGAGTTCAAATCGGAGCTTTATGTTTGATTTTTCTTTCTGCATGTTGGGCGGAATTCTGATTTCGATCGGGTGATCCGTGACCGACTTGCGTATGGTGACAACTTTTGTCAAAGGACGGTCCTTGGTGTCGGTCAAGGTGACCTTAAGAGTACCCTGCGGGTTGACGTCGGCGCTGACTCGTAGCGTTGTTGAGGACGGGGCAATGCCTTTTGTGATGATCAGTGCGGGGTCTAATGACGACTTCTGTTCATATCCGGCAAAGCCATCAGGCCGAAGTGTCGCCAAAGACAAGTTCCCGGTTCGCCAACCGTAGTGGTAATAGTCACTGCCCCCGTAGTACAGTCGAATTTCATCAGGGAGAAATACGGGGTGAGCACACGCATAGACGCACCCATAATCATAGTCCAGGACTTTGTCAGAGCAGGGGATCAGTGGTTTGCCGGGTGAGATTCGATGCCACTGTTTTGAATCAGGGCTCCATGCTAATTCGGTCCATACGCGGTCTATGGGGGGCTGTGCGTGAATAGCGACCAACCCGATGAAAACGCCGCCATGAAAGAAGACTGGCATCGCGTAAGGCTGGTGGCTCTTCTTGGTTCCTTCCAACACGACACCCGTGTTCTGCCAGCGGGTGAAGTCGTCGCTTTGCAAACGTGTGACTTGTCGACCTAAGGGGCCCCAAGTGCGGGTCATTGCAACATAGGTTTGATCGCTTTGATTCCAGAACACGTTATTGTGGGTGTCTCCGGCAATCTTGCCGATCCCTTTGATCTTGTCGGGCTCGCTCCAATGGATCCCGTCGGCGGAATAGCTCGTTGATAATCCTTGCATGATCATCTTGTAGCGCCTTGAGGCGTCTGGTTCGTTCGCGTCTTTGGTAACGCCCGCTCCGTGTGGCCCACGCCAAATGATGTTGTTGTTTTTACTTCCTTCATATTCGACTAATCCGAGTGACGGTTTGTTCCACGTGATTCCATCCTTGGAGGTTGCGTAGCAGATAGCCATCTCTCGTCGCGGTGGGGGGCGGTATCGTTTAGCGTCACGCTGTGTCTGCGACATGCCTGTTGAAGAGTGGTCGACAATGAACGGGCTATACCAGCAGTGGTACGTTTGCTGTTCACGATTAAAGACGACGTTTCCATACAGGTTGTCGAACCGTTTTTCCCAAGCCTTGTCCTCTTTCAAAAGTGGGTTGGACGGGTGCTTGTTGATGGTGCCTACCGTCAACACCGCATTGTGCACTTGCTCGATAATCCGGCTGTCCAATACCAGATGTCGAGTGCTGCCGTTTTTCCTCGGCTCAGCGGCACCGACGCTGGTAGGGAAAACGAGCAGAGAAGAAGCAAAGAAGAAAAGTGTGGTGCTAAGTTTCATTGTGGTTGCTAAGGTTGGCAGCATTAGGGAGACAAATGTGAAAACGGTTACGAGTCGAAGTTAGTTGGTTGGCGAGTGTTTATGTGCTTGGAGACACAAGTTCGGGGCTGTTCAACGGACAGTCTTTGGCTGGCTCGAAAGTCATCCATGGGGTAATGCAGATCAGCGGGTACTCGTGTTTTTACAAGCTTTGAATTCTTTCCTGGAACAATTCCATCCACACTGTGGGATCATCAATTAGGAATCCGCTAATGATGAATGAATAGACGGTGTTTCCTTTCTGGACAACGAGCAGATGTCCGACGGGCTCACCGTTGAAAATGATATTGGCAAATCTGGATCGATCACCCGCATTGAAAAATGAATCCAGTTCCTGTAACTCAAAGTTTTGATCTTCAACGTTGAGTCCGAGTTGTTGGAATGTCCATGTTCCCAAGTACACGCCAGCGGCGTCGCCTGCGGACACCTCATAGGAAACGGTGACTGAAATGAATGGATCATCCTGGTTGGGTGAATCATACTCGTAGGTCAGTTCAACGGATTGATCGAGGTATTTTGTCTTTCCGAAGGTCTCTGACTCGATGGTGGGGGAGTAGTTGTCAAAATAAGGAATCAGATCGCTGGCCGTCACGATGACTTGGGTGTCAGATTCCGAAACAGGCAGAGGTGTGCTGCCAGCTAACCAGATGAAGCCGAGCGATACCATGCCGCAAAGTGATAGGAAACCCGCGCCGGCAATGATCAACGCGATAGCGATCGGCTTTTTCATCGGGCTCTTTGGCAGTGTGTTAGATCGACAGGAGGTTAAGATTCTATTCTATCTCACGAGTGCAAGAGGGTGTGCGAGGCAAGATGCTGGATTTGTGTCAGGATATTGAATTCCGGATCGCCCCGTGGACGAGTGGTTGGGTTCTGCCGCGGGCTTGAGAGGGCGTGGGTGCGTTGCGTCTTTAGTGGTGAAAGATGTCTCTCCATTCTTGGGCTTGTGTTCTTTATTCAAGCTTACAGTGTGGTCCCTTGGGGCAGTCAGCGCTATGTTGAATTTGTTGTGGTGCTTGGATTGCTCAGTGCGTGGTGCTCTCTTTTGCCTGAAGGGTATTTTGAGCAAGGGTGCTCCGTAAGTTGCCAAGTAAGGCGTGGAAGTGTGTTCGCTTCAATCCTGTTTTCAGTCGCAACGAGCGAATCCTGGTTTGGGTATCAGGTATTACGGATTCCACGCTCGTTTTGGTTGGCCGGGTCGGTAGACAGGGTTTTCAGCAACTGAGGCACATTTTCTTGATGGAAATGTTTTCAGGTAAACGTTGTTGCTGAGTGGCGTGGTGGGTCGATTTTGTAGGTTCGCTGCTCACCGTCCAGCAGTGATTCTGAGTGTCTGTTTCAAGGGTGCAGAAATGGAAAGACGGGGCATGCTTCTTGCTTTTAAAGTCGGGTTTTACAGCGACTTGCTTCTTATTAGACGAAGCGTACAGTCCACCGCGGCTTGCGAATCCAATAAAAGTCGCTTTGTTTTGAACGTTTGTGCAAATTGTCGGGCCGTGTGTCCGAGTCGTAATGCTATTGGGTAAGTTATTACGTATTAAATGACAGTACTGAACCGTTTCCCCTGAGTGACTGAGAACAAGCCTGTTATGAGAATATGCGGAGCGCTCGCTTTGATGATTGCCGTGGTCATGTTGGTGTTTTCGGGGTTCACGTATTGGGAGTTGCGCTCACTCGCCACCGCAGCGACGCCACCATCGCCCGACGCAGTGATCTTGGGAAAGATTGTCGGGCCTGAGTTGTTTGACCCTGATTACGCGTCGACGAAACCTGCAGAACTGGCAGCAATGGTATTCAAACGCATCTATCTTATTGCAGGTTGCTCGTTTGGGTTGGGAACGCTCGGGATTCTCGGCCTAATGGTTGCGAAAAAAGTGAAGTCGCCGTAGAGCAGGATGATGTAGGCGATCAGTGTTTCATCAGGGATACTGACTTACCACTGGTCTTTGCACCAGGTTGAGTGAGTGAATCGGGGTTGGTAACGCGGCGTTGTTCTTGGGAGGCTGAGGTGTAGCCAAAGCTGGAAGAATACAGGCAGCCGCATAAGCGACAGGGGTTTGATAATTGAATGAACGGTGGATTCGGTGATGGTGTTTGTCGAGTCGCCAGCAATTGATTACGCTGCAAGCTTCCTCGAAGCTCTGTGAGACTACACGGTTTTTGCTGTACATCGCGAACTGTGCCGTTGAACGTTTCACAGAACCATTTCCCTAGGGACTGACCTTGGCGATGAGCAGCGTTTAGGGATCACTGCTTTCAACCAAAGGCAAGTAATCTTCGATACGCACTCAGGGCCTAGGTAACTTGAATGTTCACTTGTGGCAATTAAGGCAACCTCGTGGCTGGGTTGTTCGCAATATGCGGCAGGTGCCTGTTGATTTTCAGTGAGGACAGTTCAAAGTCCGTATTCAGTGGGACGAGAAGTAAGTTTCCAGATAGGAAATCCAGTGAAGTTAGTTACAGCGGATCACTTTTGTGGTGACGGAGACGTTTTCTGCATTTCTGGGGACACGGTCGGGAACACCGCTTGTTACTAATGAACGCTGATGTTTTGCGGTTGATGATCTGATCCCGTGTCGTGAACAAGTCGTGTCACCTATTTGGATTGCCTGGTCAGTCTATGAGATGTTTGCGTGGCTGTGCTCGGCTTTCCTGTTGAGATCAGGTGCATTCGTCTGCCGGAACTTGATGATTGATTCTCGCTAACAAAATCGATGCGTGCCGTTTTTGCCAGCTGAATCCTGTATACTTTTCGTGCTGCTTAGGTTGGTTTTGAAGACGCAGCCTGATCTTGCATCCTGGAACATTCATTATCCGTTTGAAGATTTATACAACGAAATTATGCGTCCGCCATTTTGCAGGCGGTAAGTAGATCATTGAACGAACTGTCGGCCTGTCCGACAAGCTGACAGACAACGCACAGAAGGTTTGACATGAGGACAGCAAGAGAGACCACGCTAGTTCACAACGGGCAGCTTGTCGATGGAACCGGGGCGGTGCCCATCGATAACGGAGTGCTGGTGATAGAGGGCGGGAAGATTTCGTACGTTGGACCCCAGGAAAGTGCGCCGCATGTTTCCGAAACGGCTTTACGGATTGATGCGCGCGGCGGCACGGTCATGCCGGGGTTGGTCGAGGCGCACTTTCACGCCACGTATTTTAATATCGCTTCGTTGGAAGACTTGGACATCAAGTATCCGGTGGAGTATGTGTCGCTGCTTGCGTCTGTTAACGCACGTCTTGCGTTGGAGAGTGGTTACACGGCGGCAAGGTCCGGTGGTAGTCTCTTCAATGTCGATTTTTGGTTGAAGAAGGCGATTGAAGATGATTTGATTCCAGGTCCACGTCTCGCTTCAAGCGGGCGTGAAATCTGTTCCGCAGGTGGCCTGATGGACTGGAATCCAGAGTTTCGAAAAATCGGAATGGAAGGACTCGTGTTCATCATTAACGGTCAGGATGACGCACGTCGAGCAGTGCGTGCGTTGGTCAAAGATGGGGTTCAGTGGGTCAAGACCTATCCCACCGGGGATGCTGCGTCGCCGGATATCAACGATCATCACACTCTCTGCATGACCTTTGAGGAAATGGATGCCGTGGTGACTACCGCTCATAATCACAATCTCAAGGTCACGGGGCATTGTCGCGCTACCGAGGGGATCAAGAATGCCCTGCGTGCCGGATATGACTGTATTGAGCATGGAACGTTCATGGACGATGAGGCCATGGACCTGTTGCTTGAGCGTGATGTGCCTTGTGTACCCGCGTTGTACTTTGAAAAGGCGAGTATCCTGCGTGGGCCCGAATTTGGATTGCCACAGGAGGTCATCGATGGCCATCAGGAAACGCTGGATGGGGGAATTGAGAGCGCGAGACGTATACTCAGAGCGGGTGGTCGTCTTGGAATGGGAGGCGATTATGGATTTGGTTGGAATCCGCATGGCGATTATGCGAGAGAACTTACCTTCTTTGTTAATGACGTAGGCCTCAGCGAATTGGAGGTCATTACCTGTGCCACGAAAACTGGCGCAGAAATCATGGGACGCGATGATGAGCTTGGTACTCTTGAAACCGGAAAACTTGCCGATGTTCTGGTCGTTGACGGTGATGTCTTAAACGATATCAGTGTGCTTGAAGACCGAAACAACTTCCTTGCCGTGATGCAGGGAGGGGTCATGAAAGCCGGACAGCTTGCGGATCCGTTTCCAACGATGGTGAATCGGGAACAATGACTCAAACAAGGCAATTGTTCAGCGGTGATCCTCGGTTGCGATATACCGATACGGGAAAAGGGCACACGCTTTTGCTGCTGCATGGTGTCACTCGAGCTCAGGGGGACTGGGGTCCGTTGCTGGAGTCCGTTGCGACGGACTATCGTGTGGTTGAATTGGAACACCGAGGGCATGGTGGGTCAGCCCGTGCAGAAAGCTATCTGGTAACGGACTATGTCGGCGATACGACCCGATTCCTGAAAAACGAAATTGATGGGCCGGTGCTGATTCTCGGGCATTCACTCGGAGCAATGGTGGCTGCCGCTGTCGCAGCTGAGTTGCCGAACTTGATCAGCGGGGTTGTCATGGAAGATCCACCTTTCCACACCATGGGAAACCGTATTCACGATACTAATTGGCAGACTCTTTTTTTGGGTATGAGAGAGGCGGTCAAGCAGGGTGGTGGTGTTGCACGATTAGCTGAGGCTTTAGCTGCGATCGAGTTGCCAACTGCCGAGGGAGGTCATAGGACGTTGGCCCAGTTGCGGAGTGCCAGTTCGATTATGTGGAGTGCGGAGTGTCTGCAGAGTCTTGACCCAGAAGTACTTACCCCTGTGATCGATGGATGTTGGCTGAATGGATTTGCGTTCCCCGAGGTTCTCAGGCACGTGCGATGTCCAGCCTTGCTTTTGCAGGCTGATCCCACCGCGGGTGGTGCATTGGTGGATGAGGATGCGAGTTCTGTCATCGAAGCGCTGCGATTTGGGAAACGGATTCAGTTTCCGGGGGCGGGTCATCAGCTCCACAGGGATTTCCCTCAATCCGTGCGGCAAACGCTGCGTGACTTCACTGCAACGCTAACACGATGAGTTCCTTTTTTTAAGCTGTTGAACAGGTTGGTCTCATGGACTCCATTTTTTATACGGATGTCGGACCAGCGTTTTGGGGTCATCTGGAAATAAAGGCAGCGTCAGGAGTCTGATGGAGCGTTGTGTCTCTGGTTTGCGTTGCCTGTTCGGAAAATCCTACAATGTGCAACGAAGGGAACTCTAGGGGATCCGTTTTTCGAGTGGGGGCAGTTCTGGCAGAGGCCTTTCGAGGCAACGAGTTGTTTTCTTTCGAGACCTAAGAGAGCCAGTCGACGGACTGTTTTTCGGGAGTTTGCGAAGAACGTTGTTAATTCAAATTAGTAAAGAATCGACTATGAAGAACGGGTTTGCGTTAGGTTTTATGCCCCTATTACTGTTGTTCGTCAACACGGTGGTAGCGCAGTCGAGTAAGAATGCCGTAGGGGATCGGCGTGGAAACTTGCGTCTGGAAACGGTTTCCATTCCGGAGGAGATTTCGCGGGGCTTCGTGCGACTTAATTCAGAAGTGTTGCTTTATCATCCCATGGACACAAAGGGTGAAAGCAGTCCGCTCGTGATTTTCCTGCACGGCTCAGGGGGGGCAAGACGGTCGATCGAGCGTTCAAAATGGTCGGGGGAGGTGAAGTCGTTTGTGTCACGCCAGCCTGGCCTTCCGAGTGTCCACGTTTTGGTACCGCAAAGCAATGGTGTGTGGGACCCCGGTTCGTTGGACAAGATGCTTGATTGCGTCCTCGAAGAGAATCCCTCCATCGACGCTAAGCGTGTTTATTGCGTGGGGTATAGCATGGGTGGAAAAGGGACATGGGAATGGGGCATGACGTCACCCGAACGATTTGCCGCCATCATTCCCAAAGGGTTCATTCCAGATCTTTCCAAGCTGGAGGGAATGGTGCAGTTGCCAATCTGGGCAATGGTGGGCACAAAAGATAGCAAGCCGCGTTCTGAGGGCATCCCTGCAATGAAGAAGGCCTTGGAGAATCTTGGGTCGACGGTTGTCAGAACAACGGTGTTTGAAGGTGCCAACCACGCCACGGCGGCCGGGAAATCCAAGCAGCAGGAAGGTGTCTATGAGTGGCTCTTTTCACACCGTCTTCCTCGGCGAAACGAGCCAGACGCTTCGGTGAATTAGCAAACTGCATTAGGAATGCGTGATCATGTCGATGAACGACGATCGGTGCGTGGACAGCAACGGGTACCCGGAGAGGTATCAGCAGGTTGACTATTCAAAGTGGATACTGCACTTGCTGACGTGGGACGGGTTAGTGACGGCGATGATGTTGTCTCTTCCGTTTCTGGTGCGGCGTTTTGGGCCGCCGAACAACGATCGTTTCTTGGTCATGGTTGTCGTCGCGGCTTTGATTGTGGGCGTTCTTGTGCGGTTTTCGTTGGGGATGCGCCATGTCCGATCGAATTACTGCCGCGAAGGTGTAAAACTTCTTCAGCGGGCAGGACTGTTGTCGATGATTTCCCTGCTTGTCCTTGTTGAAACTTTGCTGTGTGTGATTCCTCCCGCTGGTTTAAAAGGTCCCGACTTTGTGTTTTTCGCCGTGCTTGGCGCTGCTTATTTAGGTGTCATGGCATTCGTTCTTTATCCCGGGCGTCGAGAGTTTCGCAGTTCAGACTGCAATCAGTAGTTTGCGGTAGGGCGTTGAGCTAATAGCTGGAACGCAAGACGAGGCAACTTGTGTGGAAGGGCCTCACGTATCGGAAATGAGGATGGCTGGCGTTGATTGGTCGCCATCGGTGTCATTGCGGGTGACGCTTCACTGTTTACTAGGAAAAGCTGGAGACTTCCGGGATGACGGATTTCCGTTTCTTTGTGGGGAAGGATACGGTACTCCTCGCCAGCGTAACGCGTTGGGATGTGCTAGTGTGATGGCAAAACAGATTGGGACACGGTGGAACCCAGGCGAAAATGGGGTGGGGCTTAGATATTCATTCGACTCGGTTCACGATAGATTGCGTTACTGTTTGAAGTGAGGCACGGGGTCATGATGTGGCAAAAAAATGAAGTGGCCGGTTAAGACGTGTGAGTTACATAACCATCATTTTGATTCAACGGTATGGAACGATCTGACGTTCCGTGAAGATGACATTGTGATCTCGACCTATGCCAAAGCGGAACGACATGGATGCAACAGATCATTGCTCAGTTAATATTTGAGGGTGATCCCGACTTGGCTGTCGCAGAGATGTCGCCATGGGTGGATCTCCGGATACCGCCAAAGGAGGTGAAGCTTCCGATGATCGAAAGGCAAGTCCATCGACGTTTCATGAAGACACATCTTTCCGTCGATGCGCTGCGTTTCTCACGAGAGGCAAGGTGCATCTACATTGCGCGCGACGGAAGAGATGTGGTCTGGAGTCTATACAACCATCACGTGAATGCTAACCAGAAATGGTATGACGCTTTGAATGATTCCCCGGGCCGTGTTGGATCGCCGATTCAACGGCAACCCGAGGACATACGCAAATCCTGGAAAGATTGGCTTCACAAAGATGGATTTGCGTTCTGGTCGTTTTGCGACAACGTGCGTAGTTGGTGGGAAGTCCGGGATCTGCCAAACGTGGTGATGGTGCACTATTCAGTTCTGAAGCGTGATATGCCATCCAAGATACGTTCCATTGCCGGATTTCTTGATCTGCCTGTCAATGAATCGAGGTGGGAATCAATTCTGGAGTATTGTTCGTTCGAATGGATGAAGGAGAATGCCACGAAGAGTGTTCCCCTGGGGGGCGCATTCTGGGACGCGGGGGCACAGACATTCATACATACAGGTGTCAGTCGTCGGTGGGAGTCAACGCTGCTACCAGAGGAGTCTGCTGAGTGTGAGGATTTGGCTATAAGGGAATTGGGTGAACAATGCGCTCGGTTGCTCTCGGGCGGTGGGGGACTTGAACAGGACAGTTCATGAACCGGCTTGAATTAACAGAGCAACTGCGGACCCATTTTGGGTGGGCTTAGTCCGCTTGCATGATTCATTCAGGGTTTGGCTATCAATGTTGGGCATGACTCTTCGGAACCCGTGGTTTGAGAGCGACAATGTGATGCCCGATACGGATTCATCCGTTGCGACGGGTATCACTTCTGGACGTTGGGTAGCTGTTTGATCGTCCAAAGCCGTGTTGTCAGAGGAAATGTCAGGTAGTGAGGAGGAGGGGTTTGAGATGCTGGTGCACCGAGTCCGAGACACATGCGGTGTCAGGAAGGCGTCTTAGGCTTTGAGAAGACGGGTGCTGGCGTGGGGCGGGGTTCGGTTTAAGTTTGGTGGTCACATCACGGTGGCGGGATTACCAAGAAGAGAGAAAAGCGTCAGTTGTTCATGAGGTAGTGAGGGTACAGTGGATAGTAAGAAACCGTGGCTCGATGGTCCTTCAGCGAAAGATCGGGCAATCAGCAGAATGTGGCAGGGGGGACCCGTGTGTCTACTTGGGCTCGGCATCACTGCGTTCAGATACTTCTGGTTTGGCTACATGATCATCTGGACCGTGCTGCTGTTCCTGAGTGGGTTGTTTTGGTTCACGGTTGGGACAATCACCTACGTTACAGGTGTTGAGTGATAACAAGGCGATTGTCGTAGGGCTCGGACGAAAGTATGTCGACGAGCTGTTTTGGATTCACTAAGGAGGCTGGACAAGTGTTTCGATTCTTTAATTGGATGATGGTTTTGATACTGTGTACTGCGGGGTGCGGGGACGCAGATTCCCGGCCTGGTCGTGATGCCGGCGACCTTGATGGGGTGGGGCATGTTGGAAACATGAATGCATTAGAGAATCGGCGCGTTGCAGGCGATGGGAGTCAGATGTCTCAAATGGACGCGCCACCGAACGAAGATGCAGGAAGCGGGGGCAGCGCTAGCGAGAAGATAACAGGATCAGAGGGTAAAAGGTCTGATGGAAATCCGATCACTCATGCAGATCTTGCTCAGTCGATCGCAAAGAGTAAGGATCGGTCCACGTGGCACAACGGCGAGAGAACTGTTGGCGAGTTGGCGGGGATGTGGACGGCGGTGAATGGATCGGGGCACTTGCTTGTTTTCATGGCGGATGGAGGTTTCAGCGAAGACCTCGCCGGGAATATGACTGAGGGAGTCTATGCGATTTCAGACGAAGGTAGAATCTTGACCTATTCAAAGGCGAATGGTGTCGGGCTTCGCTCACATTTCCGCTTTGACGGCAATACAATCCGGGGCCCATTGGGCCCGAGTCCATTGGTCGAGTGGAAAAGAAGTTCCCGGACGGGTTCGCCTGCAGACAAATGAGACCTGTAATGTTAGTGTCGAGCAATTTGAATCATGACCGAAGTGAAGTGAAGGGCAGTGTGCATCACAGCAGCGTTCAAATATTTAAAAGTGCTGGCTTTTTCGCTACCCTTCAGCAAAAATCGAAAAATAATTCCGTGTGCTTGGGATCATTTTAAATCCGTGACTGCTGGGCGTATTCACGGACAGGGCAGCTTCTTTTATGCCACGGCTTAAACTACAAGGCTCTTCGACCTGCAAGGAATTTGGACCGGCAACAGGGTGCTTCGCACACGAATTTGTTGTAAGCGTTCGGGCTGCGCTCGGTGAGTGTCTGGCAGACCACTTGAAGTGTGAGGGAGCGGAGGCGTATCAGCTTGTGCCGTTTCCAGACGCGTAGGTTTCTCGTTATTAAAGCGAAGCCCAGCAAGCGGCATGGTCTTGGCAAGGATGTGGGGACCAAAATGAAGACAGATTGGAACTAAGTGCGGTTGGCTCTATGGGAGGTTGTGTAGCAGCGAGGAATTTCCCATTCTGTTCAGTTGTGGTTTGTTGATTGGTTGAACAGGCTCGTTAGGCTTCTCGCAGCAATCCGGTCAACGACTTTTGTTGCCGTGACGCATGCGTGTACCTTCACTTTGTGCAATCATTGATCGACGTATCCTTGCCAACGACTGACTTGATCCTGTTTGCATGGCGGCATCATTGCCGGGGCAATTTCACACTCAGTTGGTCAACGGTTATGCGATTGCTGAGATATGCCAGATTAGCCTGAAACAGGTGTGTCCAAAAGGTTTGCCTTGCGGTGAGGATTGCAGTTGGGGAATGCGGTTGAACGTTGCCTGTGGTGTGGGGCGAGGGTGAGAAGACGAAAGTAGGGGGGTATATTCCGCGGGGTGACATGAATTCGTATTTGAACGCATGGGCGGGTGGTCGAGTGTTTCAGGGCGTTCATCGCCAAGCGGCGTTTGACGTTGGGGAATGGGGGCAAAACGTTGCCGTCACCATGCGTGCTGATGATGGCACCGCAAAGTTGCACGGGTTAGGGCAAGTGACCGATTCACTCTGTGACGATCGGTATACTCTTCGTTTTAGGAAGCGTCACCGTTGTTTGAAACGGGACCACTTGGCTACTCAGGCGGCAAGCGGGAAGACGCGTACGAAGGGCTGGAGTTTAGATGCTCGAATTGGAATGTTGATCGCTGGAGGTTAACCTTAGCCAATCTAGTTGCTTTGAGGATACGGGGACATTCCCGTCAGGCTCAGTTGCGTTGGATTGTGCGGTGTTGATGCGGGAGATTGCGCATGAATGGCACGGCCATCCCAAGTTGTGCTGAACCATGAAGGTGTGAGATGCACCAACATGAAGATGAAACGAGCCGAGGAGGTTGTTGGGCGATCAGATGTGTTTCCGTTGTTTCAGGAAAACAAGAGGTCGGGCTGAGTACGTGAGGAGAAAAGTGGTTCGGTAGCTGGATTAGGGATGGTTCAGATGCTGCGTTTTGTTGCAAGGTTTGTCCGGGGCGCGACAGATGTTGGGTAGGGGTTTGGTTGTAACGCGGCAATGCTGGTATAGAACCGTCATGCACGCTAAAGGTACTCTTTAACTTGTTTTGGGAAGACTCACATGCAAATGGTTTTAAATTCCTTATCGGATTATCTCTCTGGCAATTGGCCAGAGCTTGTCTGGATCATCATCGTTGCGGGTTTTGCATCCTACTACGCTGGGCGAAAATCTCGGACGCGCTGGAAACAACGCGATTTTCTAGATCGCCTTAATGTTTCGTTGACATCAATTGACCAAGGATTCTTGAAGATTCGAACGCTTTTTGAGATGGATGTTGACGAAGTGTTTCTCAATGGCGTTGCATCGTCCAAGATCGTAGCGTTGGCAAAGAGAACGACGACGGCGGATCCATTCATACCGATCGCCAAGGATGATGTGTGGTATTATTTGAATCCGGTTCTGAATGAGATAAGTGAACGCTACTCCCTCGGTTATTTACAGGCCGACGCAGGACGCGCAGTAACCAATGAACGATACTTGTTGTGCCTGACATGCGAACGGGCAGGTGCCGTTCGGACCCAGAAAATTCGCGGGATGGTGGTGCGACAGGGT
Source organism: Rubripirellula sp. (assembly GCA_051010795.1). Taxonomy (GTDB): domain Bacteria; phylum Planctomycetota; class Planctomycetia; order Pirellulales; family Pirellulaceae; genus Rubripirellula. The sequence goes on along the minus strand of JBPCVE010000005.1, from coordinate 1,242 downwards.
TTGCTAAAGGCTTTGCCCGAGGAAGAACCTGCGTACGAATCTCCGTCCCACGTGACTCGGTGGAAGACGTTACAACAAATGGCGCAACGTTATCGCGACCGACCCGAGGATTTCCTTATTGTGGAACTTACCTTTTGAGGGTTGCCACCAGAAACTTTCTTAGGGGGTTTGCACCCGTTGGAACGCGTGGGTGTACGTGAGGCAAGATGCATGGTGATGCCGACCTGCCCTCGCATACACGCATCAGGTTTGAGGACCGCGGTGCGTGTGGTCGCCTTTGCAGGACGGTGATAGCAAGGGGTTGAACGCCGTTTTGGCGAAATCCGCGCCCAGACAAGCTCCTGCTAGACAGGACTCACTCACGTTGCGTACACGAGGTTTTGGTTTAACCGTTCGTTGAGCCTCAGTTGGCTGCGGTACGTTGGTTGTTGCCAGGTTTGCCCGATTTTTTTCGACGTCGATAGGTGCTTTGGGCACCATTGCGTAGTTCGGAGTTGGTGCTTTTGCGGCGACGCGATCGATTGGCTTTGCGTGCAGTTCCGTTTCGCGGATTTCCGTTGCGGAGATTGCCTTTGCCTGGTTCCTGTTTTGCCTCAAATTTCATTTCTGGGTTTTCGACACGGATCCTCGTTCCGATCAGCTTTTCGATCGCACGCAGTTCGTCCAATTCATCTTGTGTACAGAAAGAAATGGCAATTCCGTCGGAACCGGCACGGCCCGTACGTCCGATCCGGTGCACGTAGCTTTCGGGATCAACCGGCATGTCAAAGTTGATGACATGAGTAATTCCGTCGATATCAATTCCCCTTGCAGCGACATCGGTAGCAACAAGAACAGTCACTTCTTTCTTTCGGAAGGCTTCCAGAGCCCGTTGTCGAGCATTTTGGGTTTTGTTCCCATGAATGGCTGTTGCCGCAATGCCCGCGCGGTCTAATTTTTTTGCTAACCCATTGGCGCCATGTTTGGTCCGCGTAAACACAATCGTGCGATCAACGTCTGGGCCGTTTAGGATTTCCGTCAACGTCGCAAGCTTATTGCCTCGCTTCGCGTAACGCACGGACTGTTCAATTCGTTCCACCGTGGGAGTTTTAGCAGCTACGGTGATCGAAATCGGGTTAAACAACAGTCGTGAAGCTAGATCACGGATTTTTGGCGGCATGGTTGCCGAGAAAAATAAGCTTTGCTTTTGTTGGGGTACCTTGGCAATGATCTTTTTGAGTGCGGGTAGAAAACCCATGTCGA
>JBPCVE010000004.1:0-18695 GCA_051010795.1 Rubripirellula sp. | reverse complement strand
GACAGAAGATCGAGGAGGCTGTGCGTTCGATTGAGGGGATCAAGAAGGTGACGACCGTGGCTCAGGAAGGAGCGTGCACGGTTCTTTTGGAGCTGATTCCGGGTGGAAGGTTACCTGATCGGGTGCTAGATGAGGTTCGGTCAGGAGTTGAACGGATTCCAAGTTTCCCTCTCGAAGCAGAAGATCCACAAATTACTTTGGTGACCAACCGCAGGCCTTCCATCCGCGTTGGGTTGATTGCACCAGACTCTGCCCTTCGCATGCCCAACGGGTCCTTGACGACCAGTGCAGAACTTGAGCTTCGGGAGGTGGCAGAACGCGTTCGCGATGACCTGTTAGCACTGCCTGCGGTCGCACAAGTGGATTATCTGGCGGCAAGGGATTACCAGATCGACATCGAGATTCCTGAAGAAGCGCTCCGATCTCATGGGCTTACGTTGAAGCAGGCGGCGGACATCATTCGTAGGGAGAATCGCGAGCTGCCCGCGGGTGCGATTCGCAGTCAGTCGCAGGAGGTCTTGTTAAGGGGCAACAATCGAAGGACCCGAGGGAAGGAGCTTGCAGAATTACCTCTCGTGACAGAGCCGGGTGGGGCAGTCTTGACCGTGGCGGATTTAGGAAATGTCCGCGATGAGTTCGCAGATACGACGGCGGTAAACGTGATCAATGGGAAACCTGCACTCGCACTTTCAGTCATTCGTAGCACTACGCAAGACCTGTTTGTCATGATTGATGCGGTTCAGGCGTACGTTCAGACTGCGAGCGTGCCGGCGGGTTACGAGTTGATGACGTGGAGCGACGAGTCAGTTGAAGTAAGAGGCCGGTTGGACCTGTTGCTTGAAAATGGTGCTCAGGGGCTGCTGATTGTTTTCATTCTCCTGTTACTGTTCCTGGATCCAAAGCTGGCGTTCTGGGTTGCCGTTGGAATTCCGTTTGCAATTTTGGCCTCAGGGATTTTTCTTTATCTGACGGGCCAGACTCTGAATCTGATCTCCATGTTTGCTTTTGTGATGGCACTTGGGATCGTGGTGGATGATGCAATTGTTGTGGGTGAGAATGTGTATGCTCATCGGCAAATGGGCAAAACGATCAAACAGGCTGCAATTGAAGGCACTGCTGAGGTGATTCCTTCCGTGACCACGGCAGTTCTGACAACAGTTGTGATGTTTGCTCCGTTGTTGTTTGTAAGTGGCACCATGGGGAAATTCACTGCGGTGATGCCCGCGGCAATCATTGCAATCCTGTTAGTGTCCTTGTTGGAGTGTCTTACGATTCTGCCATGTCACCTGGCGCACAGGAATACGCGTTTCTTTCAGACCATGTCAGTTGTGTTCTATGTGTTTCGACCGTTGCTTTGGGTTGCATCGAAACTGAATGCGGTAGCCACCGGTCTGTTACATCGCTTTATGCAGAACGTCTATACACCCAGTTTGGCGTGGTGTTTACGGAATCGATCCGTTGCGATCGCGATTAGTTTTGCTGCATTGTTTATCACGGCAGGGCTTTACCGCTCGGGGATGATCCAACTCAGCTTTTTTCCAAGGGTTGATGGCAATACGCTTAATGCAGCCATTACGTTTCCTGATGGAACACCAGAGAATGTTACCATTGAGGCGACACGGGAAATTGAAGAGGCGTTCTGGAAGGTTGCGGCTGAGTTTGAGGAGCGAGGACAGCCGATTGCAAAGACTTCGTTCCGCGTGGTGGGGGCAAGTGTGTCCGGTGGCGGACCGGGGGGGGCACCGATGCCTTCGGCCGGTGGTGGACACAAGGGCAGCGTGGAGATTGAGCTGATCAACTCTGAAAGCCGCGGGGTCCACAGTCGCGTGATCGTTGCCAAGTGGCGAGAACGGATTCCCGCAATCCCAGGGACTGAAGAGTTGACCATCGGAACGCGGTCGTTCGGGCCTGGTGGAACGCCAATCGAGTTCAAAGTGTTAGGGGCTTCGGAAAAAGTCGAAGATCTCGAAAACGCGGTTGAGGAGTGCAAGGTTCAACTTGCCAGCTACAACGGGGTTTATGACATCAAGGACGACTCCGTTCCCGGAAAGCTGGAATACCGCTTCCGGATCAAGCCGGAGGCATTCGGCATGGGGGTTCGGACGGCTGACCTCGCTGAAACCGTCCGCGCGGCTTATTACGGCGAAGAGGTGATGCGAGTTCAACGCGGGCGGCACGAAGTAAAAATCATGGTGACTTATCCGCGGCAAGATCGACGGTCGCTTGCGAATTTCGATGAGGTACGTGTGCGATTGGCTGACGGTCTGGAACGGCCAATCACTGAACTGGCCGAGATTGATGTGGTGCGAGCTTACTCAGAATTGAACCGGATCGATCAGGCACGTTCGATCACTGTCTCAAGCAATCTTGATGAAGAGATAGGGAACGCTGAAGAAATCGTTGCCGACTTGCAGGCAAGTTTCCTGCCGGATTTGTTACAGCGTTATCCATCCTTGCGGATTCGCTGGGAGGGCCAGCAGGAACGACGTGCTGAATCGTTTGGAAGTCTGTTCTCTGGGTTTTTTGCTGCGTTGCTTGCCATGTTCGTGTTGCTGGCCGTTGAATTCAAATCTGCGGTTCAGCCTTTGCTAGTGATGCTTATCATTCCCTTTGGTGCGCTCGGTGCTGTGTTCGGCCATGTCATCATGGGGCTGCCGCTCACTTTGTTTAGCTTCTACGGAATCATTGCTCTGACGGGTATTGTGGTCAATGATTCGATTGTATTGATTGATTTCATCAACTCGCGGGTTCGCGCGGGGATGCCGATCAATCAAGCATTGGCAGAGTCTGGGTTGCGTCGGTTTCGGCCGGTGCTGTTAACGACCATCACAACCATTGGTGGTTTGTTTCCCATTCTGCTCGAAACCTCGATACAGGCACAGATTTTGATTCCCATGGCTACCAGCATCGCCTTTGGCGAGTTGTTTGCCACGCTGATTGTGCTGTATCTGGTTCCCGTCACCTATTCCTTGTATTGGAGCGCTGGCGGGAGTCTCGCCAGCTCGGAATTCGAGTCTGATCAGTCTGATGCTGACGCACGCGAGCCTGGAGCGGTGTCAGCTGGAGCGGTGTCAGCAGGAACCGTGCCAGCAGGAACGGTGAATGTTGTTCCTTGGTGAACGAGGATTCGGCTTCGGAATAAAAGAAATGTTCGCGGTTTCTCAGCCCCTGTCTCTGTGAAATTACTCACCCGCGGCTCGCCAAGCTTTGTAGATTTCGCTGTTGCGTCGGAACTGTTCACGACTTGCAGCATTCTTGGTGGCACCCATCTGATCTGCAATTTCTAAGGCATAGGTTTCATCGCTTTCAGGGCCTTGGTCATCTGTTTCAACGATCCACTCATTGAGCGTTTTGCGGTGGCGTTTGAGCTCCGCAAAATGGGCGGGGGAGTTGGCAAGGTTTGTGATTTGCCAAGGATCGTTGGAACGCAGGTACAACTCTTCGGCTGGTCGCTCAGGAGCAAAGAGAATCCGCTTTGCCAGTGGATTGAGCGTTTCTTCGGCATGCATGCGGCGCAGGCGTTGGATGATTAACTTGCCATCCTTATAGTTGCTGGGCATGAGATGGGGCCGACTTGGATAGAAGTTGCGAATGTAAAGGTATCGCTCGCTACGGACAGAGCGTATTCGATCATCTGCTTCTCCGCAGCGGTCGCGTGCTGCAAAAACAAATTCTTTTGGTTGATAATTATTAGACAGAAGGTCGCGTCCCTGCATAGCAGTCGGCACTTCGATATCTGCCGCCGCAAGTGATAAGGCAGCGATGTCGATGTGTTCGACAAGATCTTCTCGAATTGCTCCTGCTGGAATGTTGGGGCCGGAAAGGACCAGTGGAATGTGCGTGCCCTCGTCGTAGAGGAACTGTTTCCCTCGTGCATGACTTATTCCATGATCGGTAAAGAAGATCACCAGAGTCTGTTCGCTCAAGCCTTCTTCTTTCAGTCGGGCGAGTACCTTACCGACATGCCAGTCAGTGATTCGAACGCTATCCAAATAAGTCGACCAGTCTCGCCGCATGACCGAGTCGTCAGGATAGTAGGGTGGCAGGTGCACTGAGGCAGGGTCGGTGGTCTGCCCCAACGTCTCAGTCACCTGCTGTTCGAATTTGGAATAGGAGGCCTCTGAGGCACCTCTGAGCTTGCCGCCATGCAATTGAACCTGCATGAAGAAAGGCTGCTCTGCGTCACGCCCTGACCAGTCATTTCCGTCAAAGATATTTCGGTCCCACGTGAAGTTGTAGTCCGATTTCCCGAATGCGGTCTTCCTGTTTTGTGGGGGCGTCTGACTTCGGAAATCGAAATCTTTTAAACCACTTCCCATGCATGTGTAATATCCCGCCTGCTGAAATAACGTCGGTAGGGGAATAACACCCGGGGGCAGCGTGATGCGATGCTTGCCTCTTCCACTGCGATGGTGGTGGGCACCGATAGTGGTTTGGTACATCCCCGTGATCAGGGATGAACGGAAGGTGGAACAGACGGGGGAAGTTGCGTAGGCCTGATTGAACTGAAGCCCATTCCTGGCGATTGAATCAATGTGAGGGGTTTGGATGACTGACTCGCCGTAGCAGGAAAGGTTGGCCGACATGTCATCAACGACAATCCACAAAATATTGGGCCGACTAGCTTCGGTTGCCAGTGTCGACCCACACAATGCAAGCAAAGTTGTGAACAGAACGTTGCTGCAAAGTGTCAAAGTGTTTCGTTGATGGGCGGTGTTGCGAATGATTTTCATTGGACGCATGTGGGTGCGTTTGCCTTTGATTAGGTGGGAGGAAGCTTAGGTGCGCAGTTTACAGCAGGCGGGGTTTTGTGAAATACAGGCAATCATGATGCAGGGAACTTGGTTGTCAATTATTCTGCCGTTTCTTGTTTCTGTGGCAAAAGGGCACGCCGAGGTAGCTGGTGCCGTGAGATAACGCAGTGGATGATGCAGTCGTGGTTTTTCAGTTACGAGGAACTTACACTTGGTTGTTGCTGAAAATTTAGATTTTCGGGGCGACACGTTGAATCCGTTTCGGGATCAAGTAGTGCCGTTCTCTTTGTCAGGGGGAGGAGGAAGCAGTAATCACAATGCGGAGCTAGCGTGACGTAAGTCGGAAATTCGAATCGTCAATGTGGTGGGTGGGATGTTTGTCTGCGGGGTATCACGGTTTGTTTTTGATCTGGCGTTCCCGGCGGTAATCTGTCGGGGTGATTCCGAGTTCGCGCCGAAAGATTTCGCACATTCGATTTGCCGTTTTGAAACCGACATCTCGTGCTATCTGTTCGATGCGACGATTACTTTGGACTAGTTCACGTTTTGCGCGTTCAATACGAACACGTCTGATTTCGGTTGCGATTGGGCTATCGAGGTATTTTCGAAAACGTAGTTGGAGCGTTCTCGTCTCGGCGTTCACTGCTCGAGCGACGTCGTGCTGACCAATATGGCGATGGCTGTTTCGCGAAATGTAGTCCAATGCCTCCGCAACCAATTTATCCTGAACAGCATGGAAGTCGGTGGATTCGCGGACTACCAAGCCCGAGGGAGATAAAGAAATGGGCCGTTTGGGGGCTGTCCCACCATCCATCAGGTGCTGCAGCAACTTGGCGCATTGGTAACCGATACGCTCGTAACCAAACTCCATGCTGGTCATGGAAGGGCTTGGGTTTTCGCACAGGTTCTCTTCGTTTTGACCAGCGATGATGGCAACATCCTGCGGGACCCTCCAGCCACGATCATGGCACATTTGCACGACAAGTCTGCCTAGGTCTTCTCCGCCCACCATTACCCCGATGGGCAACTGCCAGCGATCCATCCATGCTTCCACCAGTTGCTTTGTTCGTTGCCAGTGGTCCAGACTGCGAGATAAACTTTGGGGGGTGTTTGCGATAATGCATTCGTAACCACGTTCTTCAAGCAGATTCCGGAACTGAACAACTTCCATGCGTTCACCCCGATTCTTGTAGGCCGTCATGGCTGCAAAGTTCGAAAGTCCTCGAGCAAGAAGATGTTCAGCCTTGAGTTGACCACTGGCGTCAAAGTCTGGGAAAACACCAGGAAGCTTGTTCCAGACCGGAGAGCTAGCCCACATATTTACGACCGGAATTCCGAGCCGTTGAGCACGCTCAGCTAATTCATGGTTCGCTCGAGCAATGACGCCATCATAGGGAACTGTTTTGCCACGTCGCGCGGGCAGTGTGTCATGGGCAAACTCATCGATGATGGAATGCCAGCCATGTTCCTTCGCGAATTGTTGCGTTCCCGCGAAGGTACTCGCGTGGCGTTTGTAGGGCCATTGCAAGTCCAGCATGATGGCAACGCGTTTCGCTGCTTCGGCCATCCTTAGCGAGCCCCATGGCAGAACGAGAAAGCTGACGCGAAAAAGACTTTCTGGGGCCGCAGTGATGGCGATATATGTCGTTGGTGCCGAGGCTCTGGGAAGAGTGTATTGTGAGGAAGCATGGGTGGGCTGCCCGCGGATTGGATGGCTGCGCAAGAACGGAAGCAATGTGCGCAGAATCGTGAATTGAGATGGCTATGATAACAACTGAACCGCTGAGGGGGAGTGTGCGAGTCGTGGTGGGGGTGTGCCCCCAGCAACGGGGGTGATGCGGTTCGGTATGCTGCGATGAAAATTGTTTTCTTTTTGTTGGTACTTTTTGCAGGGTTGTCCGCGATGCGTTACACAGCGATCCATCCGTGCTTTCGGCGGCATATGAGTCAGTTGGCCTTATTTGCTTCGGTGTTGTTCATTGGTTTGACTTCATGTCCACGTGGTTTATCGGCAGAGCGTGAGCGATTTCAAATCGGTGACAGCGACGCGTTTGTGATCATGCCACCCGCGTCCAGTCGAGTCAAAGGAGCGACACCGTGGGTTTGGTACGCACCCACGCTTGGCAATCGACATCCCAACCGAGATGAGCAATGGATGATTGATCGGTTGCATGCCGCAGGAATCGCAGTCGCTGGTGTAGATGTTGGGGAGAGCTATGGAAGCCCGAAGGGAGTGAGGGTGTATCATGAATTTTTCAGCGCGATGACTGAAAAACGCGGATTTAGTACCAAGCCTGTTTTGCTAGCCCGCAGTCGTGGGGGGTTGATGCTTTACAGTTGGGCAGTTTCTCATGCGAATTGTGTTGGCGGAATTGCGGGAATTTATCCGGTGTGTAACATCGCCAGTTACCCCGGTATCGAGAGGGCGGCACCTGCGTTCGCCTTGACCCCTAAGGAACTCAAAGACTCTTTAACGAAGTACAATCCAGTCGACAATTTGCAGTCGCTGGCTGAGGCACGCGTCCCTGTATTTCACATTCAGGGTGACTCGGACAAAGTGGTCCCCCATGAGAAAAACTCGGGTCTGCTGGCAGCACGTTATCAAGCATTGGGTGGGCCTGTTGAAATTGAGTTGTTTCCAGGCCAAGGTCACAATATGTGGCGTGGGTGGTTCGAGTCAGACACGCTGACTCAGTTCATGATAAAGCGGGCTTTGGGAAAATGAAACCAAAGATGGGGGCATTGTGCAGGTAAGAGATCAGATGGGGAATGGTTTTGATCTTTTAATCGGGACGAGGTCCGATTCGGGTAAGCAAGAATTAGCCGGTGCTTTTGGTTTCTCAACTGCGCTAAGCAGTGATGCATTGTTTTGAAAGAAGTAATTGATGGCGCACAATTCAATTCTTAGAGGCAAACGAAGGTTGCGGATTCGCGTCTATTTCATGATTGCCTTGGGACATCTGGTTTTCGGTTTAGAGTTCGCAACAACCGCTGTGGGTGATGATGCGTTGTGGCGAAAGCATGTGGTTCAAGCGACTGCTGGAACGTCAGGTCAGGTAAATACTGTGGTTGCCAGCGATGTCGACAATGATGGGAATGTCGACTTATTAGCCTCGTTTGATGGAAAAGTGGTTTTGTATCGTGGTCCAGAATGGCACTCGACCGTGATCTTGGTTGAGATGCCGGAAGATCAAACTGGCCGTATAGCAAAAAGAGGTTGCATTCACAGCACATTGATGGATGTGGATCAAGATGGTGACTTGGACTATGTCGGTTCCAATCGAATGCTGTTCTGGCTTGAATGCCCAGGGAACCCGCTTTCAGATCGATGGGTGTGTCGCACGATCAGTTTGGACGTCAACGGCGCTCATTGTGTGGTCACAGGGGATGTTGATCGAGATGGAGTACCTGATTTGATCGCTAATTCCTGGCGGGATGAGGCTGCAAGTAAAATTCCCCATTCCATTACATGGTTCTCTGTACCAGATTCACCTCAGGCGGAAAGAATTTGGAATCCTGTAGTGTTTGCCAAGGGTGATGCGCCGGGGGGGAACCATTACATGGGATTTGGGGATGTCAATGGTGACGATCGACCTGACATCGCCTGTGCAGCCAAAGGTGGTGCACAGTTACCCGGTGGAGAGTGGTTCGCTTGGTGGGAACAACCCAAGCAGGCCAACGGAAAATGGATAAAACGAATTCTGTCGACGCGTGAACCAGGTGCTTCCAACATACTGCCTGTCGACTTGGATGCGGATGGTGCGGTTGACTATGTAGCCAGTCGAGGACATGGTCGGGGTGTTCTGTGGTTCAGGGGGCCTGATTTCCAAAAGATTGAAATTGATCAGTCACTAGATACCCCCCATAGCTTGGCAGTAGCGGACATGGATTTTGATGGTGATCTGGACATTGTGGCGTGCAGTGCAAGTTTGAATGGTGCGGCGGTGTGGTACGAGAATGATGGGAAGGGCGCGTTTCAGGCTCACGTGGTGGATCGTTTGCAGTCATCTTATGATATTCGATTGTTGGACATGGATAACGATGGCGACATCGATATTCTTGTGGCCGGCCATGACAGCGGAAACATTGTTTGGTATTCCAATCCGATCCGGTGATCGGGGAACTGTCTGCCATCGCACTTTTGCTTGAACCGAAATTGCGGTTTGGAACGTGTGAGTTTGAGGGCAGTGATTGGCGAGTGTGACAAATCGTTGATGAATGAAATGTCAGTGAGTAGGCAAAAATTTTACATGGACGCTCAGATGCGAAGAAAAAATCGGCGTGAATTCCTTAAGACCAGTCACTTGTTGGCTGCCAGTTGTTCAGTGGGTTACTTCACTAGTTCAAGCCCGTTGAAGGCGAGGTCGCCGAATGAGCAACCGCGATTAGCAGTGATTGGTGTTGGCGGCCAAGGAATGGGTGACGGACGTCGCGCCCAAAATTATTCTGAGATTGTTGCGGTGTGTGATGTTGATACCGCGCATTCGGCTTACGCCAAGGCGGGATACACTCGGCGGATGGCGGCGAAGGGGAAGACGGCGATGATCGACGTTTACGATGATTATCGCGCGATCATTGACCGTGATGATATCGATGCGATCATTTGTGGCACGGTTGATCACTGGCATGTCAAAATCTCAGCGGAGGCAATGCGGTCAGGAAAGGATGTTTACTGTGAAAAACCATTGACGCTGACGGTCGACGAGGGCAGGATAATCTCGAAAGTCACCGAGGAGACGGGGCAAATACTTCAGGTGGGCACCCAACAAAGATCTGACGAAAGATTCTTGCAAGCCGTGGCTATCGCGCACTCGGGGCGCTTGGGTGAAATTCGTAAAGTTACGGTCGGCATCAATCACAATCCATTCAGCCAACCGTTGCCAATGGTATCGGCGCCCAAGACGCTCAATTGGGATCGTTGGAAAGGCCCCACGGAGGATGTGCCGTACCGGTTTCTGAAAGACGGAAAAGCGGGCCAGGAACTGGTGCGTACGCTGGGGGACGGCAGTATCAATGCATCGAATTGCCATAAAGAATTTCGATGGTGGCTGCAGTACAGCGGGGGTAAAATGACAGACTGGGGAGCCCATCATGTGGATATTGCACAGTGGATCATCGACCAATGTGGGGCAGGACAAGGACCTACCATGATCGAACCAGTCATGGTGGAGGCGCGGGTACCATTCGATGAAAATGGTAACCCGACTCTGGATGATCGATACAACGCGCCGCACCGCTTCACGGTTCATGCACATTTCCCTAATCAAACGCTGATGGAAATCACCAGCGAAGGACGCAATGGAATTCTGGTGGAAGGCACGAAAGGTCGGATTTTTGTTAACCGTGGCACGATTGCAGGAAAGCCAATTGAAGACCTTGCCTCAAATCCACTCCCGGCGGGTTGGCTTGAGGAGATGTATGGCGGGCCGCTGGTTGAGCATGTGAACAATTTCTGTGACTGTATTGTAAGTCGAAAAAAACCTGCTTCCGATGTTTGGAGTCATGTCGCATCGATCAATACCTGTCACCTTAGTAATATCGCGATTCGATTGAATCGGAAAGTGAACTGGGATGCGAAATCTCAGACCATTCAAGGTGATGTAAGAGCAAACGCCATGCTGGCGCGTGACTTCCGTAAGGGATACGAAATCGAGTTGTAATCGCTGGCGAATGTGTTTCGATCAGCTGACGACAATGTTGACGGCTTGAATTGCCGCGTGTCCTGACTTTCGGAAGGGGCGGGGCATCGGTTGGGCGTGTTGATTCTTGTCAACGGTGCGACAACGAATGGTGTATTTTCCAGGTTTCAATCCGGGGTGCAGCGTTGCCCAGTGAGCTTTCGTCAGCCTGAGTGGCCATTGTTCAGGAGCCCCACTGGCACCGAATCCCTTAGTGGGGATCACGATTTTTCCGTCCGGTAGATCGCCTCCCCACGCTTTCGGTGGGCCAAGTATTTTAGCATCACGCCAGGGTGCGGTCTTGAAGTACTTGTCTTCCTCTGGCAGTGCGGCGTTATTTGGGTGTATCCAAACCTGAACCTTGTCGAGACCCGCCCGTCCCACTTGCGCCCAGCCGGTCAGGGCGATGGGAGTATTTGCCGCGTAGCTGGTGCCTGTCGGAAACAGGTTGCAGAACGTCTTGATGGGACTGTCCAGATCATTGTTCTGTTTTGCGTACGTGTCGTTTGCGTGTGAAATGTTGGAAAGCACAATACGGTTGAGCCATTTGATGCTTTTGAACCCGTAGGCTTCCGGCACCACCATTCGCACGGGACCGCCCCGTTCAGATGTCAACCACTGACCGTTCAATTTGTAGCATACGATCACAGGTGGCAAGTCTGTTGGGTCTTCGAGTATCCGGTTGACCGACAGGGAACTGCGGAACAGTTGACTCGGATCCTCGTTGTGATAGCCATCGTAGAATACACGGCGCAAGTTATTAACAGGTTGGGTCATCCAGACGAGTTTACGCAGGGGAACCCCTTCCCAGATCCCCATCCCTAAAGGGCACCCGATATTCAAACAGGACATGACTTTTGGAAAGCGGACCGCGTGTGTTTTTCCGAGTTCGACTAACTGGTTGAAATCGAGGGCGGTTCCCGTCTCTTTTGTCAACGGATTTCGGAGCCGCGACGGATCATCCTCGTCACTTACGATCTCCAGTTTCCACGTTTCTCGACTCAGCCCAACCTCTTTTTTTTCGGCTTCGGGAAGTTCATGGGGAAGAGGATTGCCGCGGGAAATATCACGAAATTCATCCTGTCGAGTCAGCCAGGACTCGATCCCGTCGATCGCCTCGTCAAGGGTCTGATTGCTGACGCTGCTCTGCCCCAGCAACGGGTGCGACTCCATGGCAATGATCCCAGCAACCCCGCATTGCATGAAGAATCGACGTGTCCGACGACGATGGATTTCCAGCGTTTCTGGTGTCATCATGAAGCTCCGTTTGTGATTCTGCGTTGGAAGCTTGGGGCTGATTTTGCAAACATGGACACAGCTGTGGGTTTGCATCTCGCCTTATCGTAGCGAATCGTCAGAGTCCGGTGGGTCCCCGAACACGATTGCAATTGCGGTTTTGGGTCCGAGGTGACTTGTTGCGAAGCCCGACGTTTTGCACCCTGTTGAATTGTGGGGCAGGAAAAAAAATAGGTTTTCCCGAACTGAGTTCTTGCTAATTGAACAGCCAATCAAGGACGTTGAATGGCTCGTATTTTGTAATGAGAAAGCAAGCGACCCAGCCGCCTGCGAGTAAGCATGCCAACATCACACGACGTTCGAGGCTGCGGCGGAAGACGATGAATTGTGAAAACAGTCCAGCCAAGACCGCGCCCACCAGAAGGGTGATTGTGATCTCAGTTGCGTAGATCGGTTTGAGATAACTGAGCGACTTGGGTCATTGATAATTGGTTTGGGCACCGCCCCAAGTTCCAAGTAAGCAAAGAGCCACGTCCCAGTGATTGCAGCGAGTAGCACAAGCGGGTACAGGAACGGAAACCATGTAAAGATCCTATCACCGCTTTTGGAAAGTGGGGTGTGTCGCGGAATCTCCAACATTTTCGTGGACCATTCGAGCCGGTACGGGTTGGGCATGGAGTCAAGGTGGCGAGGAGTGGGGCGGGCACTGCGTGGCGAGTCGGACTATCGGGCTGAGGTTACCTTTTCAGCATATCCGGTGTTGATTTTCGCGAGCGAAATTGCCTGCTACTTTCCAGTCTTGCGTTTTGGGGATCGCTGCTTTGATTTCGGAGCCGAGCTATTTTTATGCGTGGTTTTCCAGAGGATAATTTGATCCGTGTCGTTTGATACTGCGGGGCCAGAAGTGCTTCGGCCGCGCTCAATATCTGCCTTCAGTTGAGCAAGAAGATCCTTGACCACTTTTGGGTTTTGTTCGTGGAGGTTGTTCTGCTCGCCGAGGTCAGCAGTCATGTCATAAAGCTGCATTGCGGCAGCTGTTTTGGGCATCTCGGTTTCTTTGGGAGAAGTCCAGCCTCCCGAACCTTTGGCGAGCAGCAACTTCCACTTACCACGTCGATAAGCAAAGTGGCCACTGAAAGAATGGTGGATGACCCCGTTGCGAGTCGACTGAATTTGTTGGCCCCGTAGCGCCGGAATAAAACTGACACTGTCCTCTGCAGCGTTGGAGGGAAGAGGTCGCTGGGTGATTTCTGCCAAGCTTGCGAACAGGTCGGTGTGGCAAATGAGTTGGTCGCATACCGTGCCGGCGGTAATCTTGCCCGGCCAACTGACGATGAACGGAAGTCGGTGCCCTCCGTCCCACAGGTCGGCTTTTGATCCTCGTAGACTTCCGCTCACCCGATGACCTTTTTCAGCCAAACTCTTGATGTTGGCAGCTTTTGAGCAACCGTTGTCACTGGTGAAAATGATCAGGGTATTGCCCTGTTGGCCATTTTCTCTGATTGCGGTTTTGATTTCTCCCAGCACGTTATCAGTTTGCATGACAAAATCGCCATACGATCCTAAACCACTTTTTCCTTGCCATTCGGGACTCGGAACAATCGGTGTGTGTGGTGAGCCTAGTGGGACATAGAGAAAGAACGGTTTCGGATTCCCTTTGCGCGATGCGATGTAATCCACTGATTTTGAAGTTAGTCTTGGCAGCATGTTGATGACTGCATCATGTTCGATGACGCGGTCATCCTCGATGACTGCCTCCATATTGCGAGCGTGGTGAAATCCATGGAAGTAATCGAAACCTCGGTGGATGGGGCCATCGGGAATTTTGGCTCCCACGGGGGGTGTCTTGTGTGCTTTTTGCTCGTAGGCGACTTCGGTTTCAGGGTTAAGGTACTGGAAATCCAAATGCCACTTACCGATGATTGCTGTGTCATACCCAGCGTCTCGCAGGAACGACGCGACGGTTGGTCGCTCAGCGTCGATCAAGCAGGGAGCAAAACCAGTGACCACTCCTTTTTGAAGTCGTGTCCGCCAACTGTATCTCCCAGTGAGTAACCCGTAGCGAGTTGGGGTACACACAGATGACCCCGAGTGAGCATCGGTAAAGACCATGCCATGAGCTGCGAGTTGATCAGCGTGAGGAGTTGGTATCTTGCTGGTTTTAGGGGCAAGGCACTGAACGTCGCCATAACCCAGGTCATCACACATCACATATATGATGTTGGGAAGTTGCGCAGCAGAGGCGTTCGAGATGAGGAGCACTGCGGATGCGAAAGCAAAGCTAGCAGTGACGAATTTCGAAAAACACCACGGCGTAAGTTTGAATTCCCATGATCTGAGAGTAGCCATTGGACGGTCCATGTTTGGGATGTGATTGCTGTTTCGATCCGATCGCGTACGCTATCGTTGTTTGGGCTTTGTTTTCAGAAGTGACGTGAGGGTTTTTTCGTCGACAGGTCCCTTCACCCAATGGATGGATTGCAGAAAGCTGTCCATTTTTCTGACCGTGTCGAGAAACGCTTGTTGGTTCTTGCTCTCGTTGAAGAACCCGTGTGGTTGGCCGTCGTAGACCCATAACTCGGACTGAATGCCAAGTGCTTTCAGATCGGCATCGAACTTCTCAGCTGTCGGTACGGGGATTAGGCTGTCGGAAGACCCCAGGAAAACGATTGTGGGAGGATCATCTTTGCTGAGGTTATGTGCAGGGGAAATTGCGGGAAACCATTTTGTGACTCGACTGTGTCCGTACCCTTTGGGCCCGTTGTCGTAGACAGGGTTAAACAGCAGCAGTGCATTCGCTCTGGAGCTAATGTTTGGATCTTTGTCGGCGGGATCATCAAGGCCGTCGCATATGCCCGTGGCAGCGGCGACGTGACCACCAGCAGATCCGCCCCCTGCCGCGATGCGGGAAGGGTCGATCCCAAGTCGGGCTGAATTTTTCCGGACCCACCGGATGGCTGATTTGCCATCGGCAACGCACGCATCGGGCTGCGTGTTCTGTCGACTTTTGACTCGGTAGTCAGCCACAAAACTCACGACGCCACGAGAAGCGAGATAGCGTGCGTGCTGCTCGAACTGCGAAACAGTGCCGCCGTTCCAACCGCCACCAAAGAAGAACACAACGGCGGGTTTCGCCGCCTCGCCTTTATGTGGCGGGTCAAATCGGTAAATCCACAGCTTGTCGCCAGACGCTTCTTTGTAAACCTCGGCCACGCAACCGTCTTTAAAATCGTGCTTGCTCGTCTTTCCGTAGGAACATGAGATGAGAGTCAAAGCGACGAATGCGGCGCTGAATAGTCTGGTGATCATGGGGTCTCTTGGAGGCGTGTGCAGGGGCTGTGTGGAGTTTCAGGGGCGGTCAGGGCTGCCGTGCAGTTGATCTTAATATAGTCGACGTCAATGAATGAGCTATCCGGGCACGATTGGAAAGAATGGCCCTGAGGCGGCGAGGGAAACCTTCGTAATTTGATTGGACAGCAAATCACGTCTGCAGGAGTCAGTGCTTAACGTCGTGCGGCCTGCTCCAAGGTCCAACTTGTCATGCGTCGCAGGGGAACCAGGTTGAAAGTTTCTTCGATGATTCCATATTCCGTTGGAAGGCCCGTGTTGCATTCTTGGAAGAGATGGTTCAGTCCGGGGTACACATTAATCTCGACGTTTTGATTGCCAGCTGCTAGTAACGTGTCTCGGATGGCAGGGAGATTCAGCACGGCATCCACCTGCAGGTCTTTGGTGCCATTGATGGCCAGAACTGGACAGTCCAGCTTAGCCAGAGCTTGTTTCGGATCAAGCTTGAGAAATGTTCTTAACCACGGTGATGCCTGTTGTGCCACAGCGGCTTGGCTCGTTTCGATGAGCTGCGATAGATCCGATTGATCCTCACCAAATGCTGTTCGGATTTTGTCTGCGACCGCTTCAGCGTCGGGTTGTGCGTTGTCACGGATGATTGTGAGGATGATCTCCTGTATTCTATTCTGGGCCGCGATTTGCTTCTCGGGCACGCCTTGGGCTCGCATGAGCAAAGGTCCTTGGCTGAGGATGATCTGTTTCCCATCAACACCCGGTGCTGCCATCAAAAGGACAAAGTTCACGCGTGCGTTTCGAGCCGCAATCAGGGGAGCAAGCAGACCGCCTTCGCTGTGCCCACAAATTCCCAGTGACGCATCAAGCAGCTCCTGTCGTTTAGAAAGAAAAGTGAAGGCTGCCTCTGCGTCGTTGGCAAGATCGTACGAGGTGGCCTGTGAAAAATCACCGGTGGATTTTGCGACACCTCGGTCGTCATATCTGAGCGTGGCGATCCCTTGTCGAGCAAAATGGTCAGCAATCACCAGAAACGGCTTGTGGTCGAAAATGGTTTCGTCCCGGTCTTGCGGCCCAGACCCCGAGACAAGGATCATGCCCGCTTTTGGTTTTCCAGCAGGGAGAGTCAGCGTGCCGGCAAGTGTGACGGTTGTGTCCGCGGTGGGAATCATCACCTGCTCAGTCGTGTAGGGAAACGGTGTTTTGGGCGTTTGTGGTCTGCGTCGCGTTTTTGTTTGCTTAGGTGTCAGAACGGCGGGGCTGTTGTCTTGTTTGGTCAGCGTAAGATCAAGTGTTACCAAACCTTGGCTCCATTTGCCCTGTAGTTTCGTTTTTTGGGCATCTGAGTACTGTCCTTTGAACACACCTTGGACGCCTGGAACGCGAAAGATGACGTTGCCCTCTTGACTCACCTCTTTGGTGGCGACAAAACCTCCAGCATTTTGAGAGATACTGTTGAAGTAGACCTTGCCCGACGATAGCTCTACAAATCCTACGTCGATTTTCTGCACGATTGCGTTCAAAGTACCCGTGAGCAGTTTACTGACGTCTCGCTTGGGGACCGTAACAACTCGATTCAAAGAAAGTGGCAGTGGTTGCCCGCGCTGGGTCCATGTGCCCACGCTCTCTGTACCTTGGCCATTCAAGGTTGATTCGTACGCTGCGTCGGTAAGAGGCAACTGAAAGCTGAACTGCCCATCCGCGCGACGTACTTTCGTAATGGTAAACGTACGGTTTCCCTCATCAAGGCTAAGTAATTTTCCCGCTGAATCCTGTGGGTTTCGATCCAGTTCAACAACGAATCTGAATTCTCGCACTGGAGTTTTCAGTACCCCATACCATAATTCAGTTACTGTATTCTCTCGTTGGAGGTTGACACGCTGCGTGCCTTGGGTTGTTTGCGGGGGGGCCGCGATTTGGCCGTGGGCAGGTGCGAGTGACCGGAGAACGGCGGTAGCGATGCAAGCGTGAAGCATGTGCTTGGAAAGCTTAGGCATGTTTTTTTCGTTGGATCTGAATTTAGATTGCTGAACTTGACTCAGTGTCGCTCAAGTTGATTCGCAATGCAAATCTGATCAGCGCGTGCGGGAGGGAAGCCCTGATGCGCAAAAAAAACAGGAGACAAGTGTCTCCCGTTGCTGGTCAAGTTTTGGTGAGGCGTCAGCCAAGCGGGGTGTTCGCTTAGTAATCCTCAATAACTTCCCTGCCGTTACGCGTTGCGAGGGCGTCGTAGACTTTTGCATCGATATGCTCTGTGACAGCGCGAACTGAGCCATCGCACAAAGCAAACTGGCACAGGCCTGTGTGGGGAGCAGCAAGTCCCTTATCGTCTCCATCCAATTGATTGGGGCGGTACTGTGTCTCGAACAGCACCATGTGTGCGTGGTCGTCCTCTAGTTCGTCAACATCTCGCACAGCGCCAATCCAAGCGTTCTCGAAGACGCTGTGTCCACCAGCAGTGGAGCGACTTTGAGGAATTGGGCCATTGTGTCGTTCGCCAAATGCCAAGGTGTTTGCTAATCCATCCATCAATGCCGATACTCGAATTCGACTGTTGCGATAAAAAACGCCTTGACTCGCGAGTGGAGTGGCATCGAGATTGGTTGTCGGCGTCGCAGGTCCCCAGTTGGCGGCGTAACTGGCAGCGGCGTAACGCTCGGCCGGCGTGATCGTATCGTCACGGTACACGAACGCGGAATCCGAGTAGGTATCGCTGGGGCACAGGAATACTGGCAGACTGATGTCGCGAGCCGCTCGGTTAGCATCATCCCAAAGGGGGCGTTCGTAGTCGATGCGGTCAGCAACCGATCCCTGCTCGAGTTGCGGCAACATGGCTGCACCCCAAGAAAGTCCCATGTGGTTGGCCCGCTCGTTTGTGCTTCCCGTTGGCCCGTACTTGTGCAAGTAACCCGATGGGAAGCGCCGGAAGCTCGACTCGTAGTTGTGGAGAGCCAAGGAAAGCTGAGACAGATTGTTCTGGCATGACATTCGCCGGGCGGCCTCGCGAGCTGCCTGGACCGCCGGGAGCATGAGGGCCACCAAAATACCAATGATTGCGATCACAACCAGCAGCTCAACCAATGTAAAGCCGCGGTTCGGGGTGTTTACTGTTCTCATCTGGGAGGATCCGTGGGGAAGTGATTGAGGCCGGAACTTGCCTCCATGGGCGTCCCTTCATTCTACTGTAGTGAGACGGAAAGTTCGTCGCCCTGAAAATAAATCTGCTCGGTGACTCGGAACCGAGCCTGACCGACTTCGACCCTTAATTTGGCGACACGCAGTCGGGCTTTTGTACTATTCAAACTTTCTCGCAGGGCATCAGGCAGTGCAGCCCCAAACACTGTCATGGGAGTTTCGGGGGCTGTGGAGCTCGTCGTGCGGCTTTCGCAGGCAAGCGTATACTCCGTACCCTGAATTTGAAATTGAATCGTGATTTGTGGGAGATCAGGGTTCCAATTCGACCAGCTACTGCTGCCATTTGGGGGGGCGGCCGCGAAACGGCTTTGCAATCCTGCCGGCTTGGTGGCAGGATCCGTTTCGTCGGAGTCTGTCTCATTGGGATTCGCTGGAATGGTTCCTGTACTCGCGGAAGGTAAAAGCTCGGATAGCAGGCAAACATTGAGTTGTGCCGGCAACCCAGGAAGTATTTCAAGATGCGGCCTCGGCGGGACCGTGATGCTGCCGCCGGGAAGTTGACCGGCGGTTGCGTTTCGTTGCAGGCTTACCA
>JBPCVE010000003.1:0-3817 GCA_051010795.1 Rubripirellula sp. | reverse complement strand
GAGAAGTGCGGCGCATGTTAGCCGAAGAATCAAGAAGGCTGTTGTCGCGATATCGAACAGGCGATGGGGTGGATGGCGATACTTGCCCATTGCAAAGGGCATTGCAGTAGAAGCTCTGCATCAGACGTCCATGAACGAGACGGCATCGGATGAAGCGTCACTGGCGAACCGCAAGAGACACCCTCGAGAACAAGGTTGGCAGAAGCCTCGGGGACCACGGATGCCTGTGCTTACTTGTTTCGCGGGAATCAAGCAGCTTCGCCACCCTCTGTGATCTCGCCCGTTTCACTCACATCCTCAAAGCGAATCGATACCTGCTTGCTGACGCCTGATTCCTGCATGGTCACTCCGTAGAGGGTTGTAGCCGCGGTCATCGTCTTTTTGCTATGGGTGACGACCACGAATTTCGAGTTGTCCAGGAACTCATTCAGGACCGTGACAAAGCGACCAATGTTAGCTTCGTCGAATGGTGCGTCTACCTCGTCGAGAACGCAGAAGGGGCTAGGGCGGTATTTGAAGATTGCCATCAGCAGGGCGACAGCGGTGAGGGCTTTTTCTCCGCCCGACAGCAGCGAGTTGCTGAAGCTAGGCTTCCCGGGCGGCGTTGCGACGATTTCGACGCCGGCTTCCAGCGGATCATCATTTTCCTCAAGAATCAGGTCGGCTTGACCGCCACCGAATGATTTTCGGTAAAGCTGTTGAAAGTTGATTCGAATTGCTTCCAGGGTGTCAAGGAAAAGTCGTCGGCTGTCTGCGTTGATTCGACCGATGATGCGTTGCAGAGAGTCCTTGGCGGCAGTCAAATCCTGATATTGGCCATGCAATTCGTCGTAGCGAGCCTGCAAACTCTCCAGTTCTTCCAACGCTTCCATGTTGACATTACTGGTTCGCTGCAATTGTGTTCGCAGCGTATTGATTTCTTTTTCGGTGGCAGCACGATCTTCTGGAGCTTCCCAGTCCTCGGGAACTTCGCTATTTCGTAGATCCAGTTGGTAGTCTTCCATCAGCCGCTCAGCGAGGGTGTCGCGTCGAAGCTTGGCATTGTCCCGTTTTGCTGACAGTGAGTGTACCGATTCACTTGCTGCGGCTGCCTGTTTCATCGCTTCTTCGCTTGCCCGCATGATGTCACGATTCTCTTGGCGGACTGTTTCGGCTGACTCAGCGAGCTTTTTCAAATGGGTTGTGTTCTGGTCGGCGTCCCACTGCAAGCTAGCGAGCTCATGGGTCGCTTGAAGGACACGTTGTGTCAGCTGGTGGATTCGTTCGCGTCCCTGAGATGCTTGAACGCGGACCTCATCAACCGCGGCTTCTCGTTGATTCTGATCACGTTTTTGCTGTGCCATGGTGGCGGAGAGTGCTTCGACTTTTTGTTCGGCACGAGCCAAGTCGACCGAGATTGCCATGACACCGCTGGTTGCCGTTTGCAGCGCGGTTTGAGACTCGGAGAGTGTTTCTTCGACTTCCGCGGCTTCCAGTTCAAGGGTTTCAGTCTGTTCGCGGCCCTGGTGAATTTGTTTGCCCAGTTCGTCGCTTTCCGATCGGGCAGTCTTTTGAGCGGCGGTGGTAGCGGTGACTTCGTCAGCAATCTCCTGAACCACCATCCGATTGGATGCTTCACGTTCGTTGGTGTGTCTGCGTTCTGCCTCGGCCGCCGCGCGGTCCGCAATCAGCGTCCGATGGCTTTGCTCAGTTCGACCCAGTGAGGCGGCTTGTTCATCAACACGTTCGCTCAGGCGCTCGGTCTCTGCTTCGGCCTCCGTCAGTTGGTACTGGTAGTGCTTGATTTGTTGTTCAGCAGCTAACAGTTCACTGCGACGACTGATCAGTCCGGTTGCTGCCGCTGGTGGTCCCATCACAATGGAGCTGTCATTTTCCAGCAGTTCACCCTTGGCCGTGACAAAACGGAGTCCTGCTCCGGACAGTTTTCTCAAACCCAATGCGGTATCAATGGTGTCTACCAGCCATGTGCTGCTGAGCAGATGGCGGGCCAGCGGTTCGTAGCCGGGGTCACATTTCAGCATGCGGTCTGCCCGGCCGATGACCCCTTTGAGCCCATCAAGACGAATCCGGTCACCAGGACGACGATTGGGTAATTCGTCGATTCGGATCAAGCCAACGCGGCTATCAATGGCAAGGGTGCCATCGGTGATCGCCGTTTGCAGATCCCCGCCGCTGACGATCACGTATTGGCTGCGCTCTCCCAGTGCAGCATCAATCAGCGGGGCAACTTTGACGTCCACTTCAAAACTGTCGGCGATAATTCCGTGCAGCTGTGCGGTGAGCGGAGATGAGTTGGTGGTGAGTTGCTTGAGAATGGTGCGCACGCCGCCCGAGATGCCTTCTTGGCGACGTTGTAAATCGTTGAGAACATTCAATCGTTCCGTCAAACCCTGAAGACGGATTCGCAATGCTGAAACCTCTTCGCGACGACGTTCAAAGGTGCGACGGCTCTCTTGTAATTTAGCGTCCGCGATCTCAATTTCTCGAACCACCTTGGAGATGCGAGCATCAGCCACTTCCACCTGTTGAGCGGCTGCATGTGATTCTTTGATCGCTTCTGCCAGCAGATTTTCCGCATTGTTGAGCCGTTTGCGTAATCCGCTCAAGGTACGCTGAGTCTCGCCGACACGCTGTTCACTGCGTTGACGTTTTGATTCCAAATCAGCAACCTGCCGTACCAGAGTCAGGTGTTTCTGCTGGATGGTGTCACGCTGGGAAATGACTTCACTGACTTCTTCTTGGACTTTGTCACGTTCCTGCTGAGCTGTGGTGTTTCGATGACGAACGCGTGTCAGTTCATCCTCATAATCTTGCAAACGGTCAGTGGCGTTTCTTAATTCTGCGGCTGCTGATCCCGCCTGGGTTTGCAGTAATCGTACGCGGCGAAGAAGCTTGGCGACGCTTCCACGGGCGTCGTGAATTGATGCTTGATCGGCTGTTCGTCGACCGGCGTACTCTGCAATTTTCTGAAGCTTCGCGCTGCGTTGTTTCTCGATCTCGCGAGCTTCCTCAGCGATCTGCTGTAGTTGAAGGTCAGCCGCCTGACGTTCCTCGGACATTCGAGAACGCAGTGTTTCGAGATCTTTGTGGGTTGCGAACGCTTTGGCGAGTTCTGTTTCCGTCGTGTCGAGTTCCCAGGACAATTCTCGCCAATCAGCCCAAGCCACTTGGGTCCGAAGCGTCTTCATGCGATCGTTCGCTTGCCGGTACCGCTCGGCTTTTCCTGCTTGGCTACGAATGTTCTTCAGGCGGGCCGCGACTTCATCGACAATGTCACCCAGGCGAGTCAAATTGGATTGGACGCGCGTTAGCCGACGTTCGGCTTCGGTTTTCTTGGCCTTGAACCTACTGATACCGGCAGCCTCTTCGAAGATCGCTCGGCGATCTTTCGCGTTGGCTTGCAGCATCCGGTCGACCTTGCCCTGCTCGATCAGACTGTAAGCATCGATTCCGATCCCCGTGCCACGAATCAGGTTTCGCACGTCCTTGAGTCGGACCGGCTGATTATTAATCAGGTACTCGCCTTCACCGCTGCGGTACACGCGGCGGGTAACGTGAACCTCCGGGGCGTCGACGCCGAGCGTTCCATCCTGATTATCGAAAACGATTGTCGCCTCAGCGCTGCCGGCCGGCCCTCGTGTCTGTGATCCCTTAAAGATCACATCGGACATGTCCTTACCGCGAAGACTCTTGGCACTCTGAGATCCGAGCACCCATTTGATGGCATCGACAATGTTTGACTTTCCGGACCCATTCGGTCCAACCACAACGGTGATGCCGTCGGGAAAGTCAAAGCGCGTGCGATCCGCAAAACTTT
>JBPCVE010000002.1:0-3328 GCA_051010795.1 Rubripirellula sp. | reverse complement strand
AGTTGTGGGGTGTTGCTTACCCGTTGGCGTACACGATCCCGCGAAAGACTCTTCGTATCACGGGTGCACCGCCATCAAAGTTCTCGAAACGCTATGAACTTCCTGCACAACCTTGGGGCAACGATGCTGACGAGGCCTTTCTTACACTCGATGCTGTGCCAGACAAGGATGGTCGGCATCAGGATCTTTCTGGGGAGACGTTGGCTCGGGATTCCAGCGGCCCCTTCATAAGAAGGTTTCACGGTGCAGATCAACCCAGTGACGATGAGATTCGTCGATACATGCACCATCAGGATTTTAGTATCCGCAACATCGCAGCATTCAAGGCACTTGGGATCAATAGCGGGTACATCGGTTGGCGAGCCCCTGGAGGCCAGGTTCGTTCGGATTTGGTGATGGAGTTTTTACGT
Organism: Rubripirellula sp.; assembly: GCA_051010795.1. Lineage (GTDB taxonomy): Bacteria > Planctomycetota > Planctomycetia > Pirellulales > Pirellulaceae > Rubripirellula. The sequence goes on along the minus strand of JBPCVE010000002.1, from coordinate 2,918 downwards.
GATGAGGATCCTCGCATTCGGCGGGCGATGTTTGGTGCCTTGTTGCAACGTACCGATGTCCTGAATCCCGAAATTCAGACACTCGCCGTAAAAGCGATTCGTGATCCCGATGAGTCATGGTGGGTCAAGGATGCAGCCATCCAGATCGTTGGTCACAGTTCAGCTGATGAGATTGTTCAGTTGGTTGACCTATTGACCCCCTATCTCAAGCATGAGGAAGCATGGCTTCGCAATGCTGCGCTGACAGCACTGACTCCCGTGGCAGCCGACCAACGCTGCTACGAGCGTGTGCTGCCAGCGATGGGTGAACTGGTTCGTAACAATCAACGAGTTTCGGTAACGCTAGGATTCGCACCGGCGATTCGTGCTGAGATCAAAAATGCCTCCCCCGCAGTTCAGAAGCTAGCAGCGGCAACTTTGAAGGAAACTTTCACAGGGTATGCAGGCACCAAGGTGGCACCTGGTGGATTGAATACGACATCCACCTACGATTATCACCTTGAGGCCATTGCAGCATCATTGGCCGATGTTCCCGGCGGGCTCGATGTCGTGTATGAGATCGCTCGCAAAAAATACCCGGGAGAAATCCTGCCCTACAAGAATCTGTTTCTCAATGCAGATCCAAGTAGTTTTGGTCCAGAATTGAAGCGGGCGATTGTCCCAATCATCATGGATGAACTGATACCAGAATTTGTGGGCAAGAACCGGCGGCGACTGATTCCACTGGCGGCTGGTGAAGTGCAGTCGCAGAGACCAGGAGGTCGAGGAGAACCGGTCGATGGGTTGGCGGCTTTGTACAAACGTGCTGGTGATGATCAATACGACTGGAAAATGTTTGTTGATCTACGAGATGCCCAGTGGTCTTATCATAGCTTTGACCCGATCGCGTCCGAGCAGATACCATTCGATCAGTTGGTGTCCCGTTATCGTCAGGTCACCCTGCCTCGCGGGATGGAGAGCTGGTACCAACCGGGATTCGATAGTGCAAAGGCAGGTTGGAAGACAGGCAAAAGTCCCTTCGGAAACTACGACGGCGCACGACCAGCTCGCCCCATCACCAAATGTTCTGCTGATTGCCTTGGACCAGGCTGTTATGGTGCCACAACCGTTAACACCTTGTGGGAAAAGGAAGTTTTACTCATCCGGGGCACTTTCAAGATTCCCCCGTTGAAAGAGGGGCACCGCTATCGCATTCGTGTTAATTCTGGCGATCACGTGGGGTCAGGTGGAGGGCATCTTATTTACGTTAATGGCAAAAAGCTGATTGAGACTACGCAAGGTGGTGGACGTGGGTCCGGAGGTCTTCCCAAGGGGGCTTACATCACGCAGGATTTTCTCGAAGACTTTGCGAGTGGCGAAGTCACCATCGCCGTCAAAGCTTTCATTCGATACAACGACAAGTACAGCACCAAGCCGACCAATCGTTTGCCACAGGGGAAAATCAGTCTTCATCTCGCGGAACAGAAATTGCCTCCCATGAGTGACGAACTGGTCTTTAAGTCGGCATCGACTGTCCCGATGCTTTCATCGCATTGGCAAAGCAGACTGAATCCTGAGGATGCTTCTCTGGACCCAAATGAAAATCTGTTTCGCTGGGATGGGCAATTCGTTGCACACCCAGATATTGCACGTGCCTGGGAAGTGATCTCTCGAGTCGAGGAAATTGAGGATTTTGATCCGGCAGGTAAGAATGGAAATCCTCGCAACGCCCCCTTTGCAAAAATCACGTTCAAATCAGATGGCAGGACAAGTGAAGCACTTTGGGCTTGGTCTGGCGATGTGTTGATGGATCTTGACCGGTACCAGGCACTTAAAATGCAGGTCAGGCAGATCGATGATGAAGAGTATATCTTCGTTGAAGTGGGGGGGTTCAGTACGCGTCAAAAATCGGGTTGGAAATCAGCTTGGTTTGTACTGAAGAAACTGTAGGGCAGGCGTGGTGTCAGGCTGCCCTGGCAGAGTTTATGAGTGATTTCCAGGGTGGAGGAAATCCATTCACGATTGAATCATGTTGAGCTAGCAGTCCAAATCATATGGTAAAGACGATGAAGAACGCGACTTGTTGGATGCTATGTCTGTTCATGCTCCTGAATATCACCGGTGTCATGGCAGAGGTACCCACTGAGTTACCCGACCCAGATGGCCAGGCAGGTGATCTCACCAAGCCTGTCAAGGTTTATATTCTTGCCGGTCAGTCCAACATGGTCGGCATGGGTGACCTTAGCGGTGCGTCGAATATGTATTCTGGCGTCTACTTAAGTTCTGACCCCGCCGTGCCGAATGGTGCTCTGCAGTTATACAAGGTCGGTGTCTTCAAAACATTGGGGCTGCAGATTCATTTGCCTGATGGGGCAGTTACTGAAAAACCGACTGCGACTGGATTCTTTACGGTGGACCAGCAGGGTGTGTATCGCGTGCACTGTGGTTTTCAGGATACATCGGATTGTGCCATGCAAGTCAGTGGGACAACGGTCTACCAATCCAATGCAGACGGCAAACGTTTTCAAAAAGAAATAACCCTGATACCGGGTAATCAATATTCGTTCGAGATCATGGAGTTCAGCGGTGAACCACCACGATTCTGGTTGGAGAAAACAGACTTGCTGGGTAATGGTGATCTTGAGGCAATTGCCAAGCGGGAAGGAAAGTTCCCGTGGTTGGTTGATGAGGCTGGCGAGTGGACGGTTCGGAATGACGTTTATTTTCAGGAGGCACGGGTCGCAGAGAATGGCAAGGGTTCACCCCTTTCAGCAACTTCGAATGGTAAATCAATTGGCCCTGAGCTCGGCTATGGTCATGTCTTAGGTAACTTTCATGACGAGCAAGTTCTTTTGATCAAGACTGCGATGGGTAATCGTGCTTTGGGGTTTGACTTTCGGCCGCCTTCCAGTGGCCGCACTGATCCAGACAACAAGTTT
>JBPCVE010000001.1:0-19214 GCA_051010795.1 Rubripirellula sp. | reverse complement strand
CGAGAAACGGAATCGAGGACTCGACTGCTCGTATTCTTGTACCACTTGCCTACCCGTTTCCACACATTGGAAAGATCCTTGCCTTCCTGTTTATCTCGTTTGCAGCTTGGTATGTTGGGGATGACTTATCGCCGGGCGCGACTGCCGAGATGGCTGTAACGGGTGTGGTTTCCAGTTTCGCAAGTCCGTTGGTCAGCATTCCCTACATGCTGGATAAATATCAATTACCACAGGATTTGATGGCACTCTTCATCCTGCCAGGGTTCATCACAACACGGGTTGCTGATGTCGTGGGTGTCATGCACTTGATGGCATTAACCGTCATTGTTACCGAAGTCCTGCAGGGCAGACTCAGGTTGCGGTTGGCTCGGCTTGCAGGATCAATGTTGGTGACGGGAGTCTGTTTGCTCGTTATTTGTTCTGCGGGGCGTTGGTATTTGGCAAGCACAAAGCTGGACTACACTCTCGATGATCAGTTCTTGGCTCTTGGGATTTCACAGCCACATGATGACGTTTTCGTCTATGAATCACGCGAGGAGGTGCCGCCTCGCTCGTTTAGCGGTACTCCCATGTTGGAGCATTTGGCAAACCAAAAGATGTTGCGTGTCGGTTACAGAACACGGCACCTACCTTATTCCTACTTCAATCGGCGAAATGAATTGGTGGGTTTCGATGTTGAATTGATGCATCGGCTGGCTGCACGTTTGAACGTTCGTTTGGAATTTGTTCCTTACACCTTCGATTCCGTCATTGAACAGTTGGAGTCAGGCGAGATCGATGTTGCAATGAGTGGGTTGGTGATCAAACCTGAACGCCTGCTTGCAGTCGGATTTTCGCGGCCGTACCAAAGAGCAACGGTTGCCATTGTGGTTCGTGATCACCGTCGTGATGAATTTGATGTTCATGCTCTCGATGGGATTCCAGATAGTGTTCGCAAGCTTGGAACCGATGAACTGGATGCTGCAAAACAAGCTCGTTTGCGTCACCCAGATGTCGAGTTTGAGGTGGTTGACTCAATCGAGGAATTCTTCCAGGGAAAGCGGCAAGATCTGGACGGATTGATACTTCCAGCCGAGGAAGGGGCGGCGTGGAATGTTCTTTATCCAGAGCATTCCGTCGTGATTCCCACGCCGGAGATCCATCGCCCCGTTGGGTTGGCTGTGCGGAAAAATGATGGCGAATGGGTGCGATTGCTTGATCGATTTCTCGATTTTGAAGAGATGGACGGGACGTTACTGCAACTCAGGAAATACTGGGTTGAAGGCGAAGGTACGAGAGACCAAGAACCACGCTGGTGCGTGCTCAGAGATGTGTTGCACTGGGTCCCATAGTTCTGCTGTGTTTCAGTTCTGCTGTGTTTCAGTTCTGCTGTGTTTCAGTTGCCTGTGTTTCAGTTGCCTGTGATTGGCAGCGGGGCAGGGCGGTACAGGCTAACATCCTTAGCGGTGTTTGCATCCTCTGCCTTGAGTCACGGTTCTGCCAGCACTCGCCTTTCAGCCGTGATGGCCTTGGTCGGATCAGACTCTTGTTTCAGGAGATTTTTGTTTCAGAGGAGTCGGCTATTTTCGTGGGATTTAGTTTCTGTTCGTTCCACCATCCAGAAGCACGCTTGGCCGTCCAGTCACGTGAGCACTTGCACGCGATCAGGGCATCTCGCAGTTGCACTGCACTGGCGACTCTGTCCTCAGGGTTTTTTTCAAGGCACTGCAAGATGATGGCTTCGACGTCCGCGGGAATACCGGATCGATGTGCTGATGGGGGAGTTGGTGACTCGTTGACTTGCGCCATCATGATTTGGATGGGGTTTTGTCCTTTGAAGGGGGCTTGGCCGGTAAGCATGTAGTAACCGACCATCCCAAGCGAATAGATGTCACTTCGTGCGTCAGTTTTTTCGGGATGCGTTGCCTGTTCCGGCGCCATGAATGACGGAGTACCGGCGATCATCAGTGCGGTCTGGCTCAGCGAAGGATCAACCTTGACTTCTCGCACCACACCAAAGTCCAGTAACTTGGTGTAGTCTCTGATGCCACCTCGCTCCGAGATGAATAGGTTCCCCGGTTTAATGTCGCGATGAATCAATCCGACTTCATGTGCTTCTCTTAATGCATCACTCACTTGGATCAGAAAGTGAACTGCGCGTTCTGGCGGCAGTGGTCCGGTTTGCCTAATCAGTTCACCGAGGTTCATTCCTGGAAGCAGTTCCATTGCAAAAAAGAATATGCCTTCGTTGGTTTGGCCATAATCGTAGACTTGAACCGTGTGTGGGTGGGTAAGCTGGGCGGTTGCTCTGACCTCGCGTTCGAAGCGCCGCAACGCTCTGGCATCAGCATTTTTATCGGGCTGGATCAGTTTGATTGCACATGATCGCTTCAGTAGCAGATGTTCGGCTTTATAAACACGGCCCATGCCTCCTTCGCCAATCAAGTCAATCAGCCGGTATTGCGCGAGTCTCCGGGCTTGGAAAGCGGATGTCCTTGCACCGTGGATTGTGTGCGCCGCAAAGATTGAAATGCATGCAGCAATCAATGGTGGAGACAAGGGTCTGCCAAGCAGATCATTGTGCATCAAGTCTTGTATGTTCTTTTGATATTGCTCCGCAACGAGGGTGGCAGTGAGTTCTGTGACGAGGTACGGAACCACCGCCATGGGCAGCAGCACGCACGCAGCTCTCTGCCAGCGATTGGGCATGAAAACGCCATAAATGAAGATGATGAGGCTCCATGTGACATAGTTCCAATTGTTGATGCTGGCGAGCATCGTGGACATGTTCGGTTTTTCGGCTTCAATCACATTGCAGGTCATGCGGATATCCAGATCGATAGCTAGAAGTCCAACATTCGCCATCACCAATAATTCCGCAATTCTGATTTGAAGTAAGGACAGGTTCTGTTTGCGATAGAGGATGATTGCCGCGGTCAAGCTGATCACGAAAGCGATCAGGCGAGCGATATAGTCAGTTTCTTCCGTGGCTGTGAGGAACCAGTCGACGGTTGACACGGTAATGATGATGGTCATCACGGTGGCGATGATCATTAACCGACGTCGCAGGATTTGCCGGTTGTCTTCCCAGACATCCTTTTGAACAAGAAAGGTGTCTGATTCGGGAGCCGCATCCACGACAATGTCGTTATTGACCGTGTCATCTGCCTCTGATGCATCGAGCACGGTTTCTTCGACGTGGTGTTCCAGCAGTGATTGTACCTGCGCAATCATCAACTCATCGGTCCCCGCCGCTTTCGCGATGTACGCATCGCGCGCCTCAGGCTCCATCGCGATTGCCTGCGTGAATATTTCTTTGACGCGTGCGTACTCTTCGGGAGTCAAGTTGATTGCTCGCTCGTCAATTCCCGTCGCAGCCATGCTCGGATCATCGTCCAGTCGGACTCAACGGTTCGTTTGGAGACTTTCAGAACTTCGGCGACTTCTTCGACTGTCAGTCCACCATAGAAACGCAGTTCGACGATTTGTGCCTGTCTCGGATCAAGTTCAGCAAGTTTGCCGAGGGCGTCTTCGATTGCAAGAACATCCTCGTCACTCCGCTTGCTGATGCAAAGATCTTCCTCAAGAGAGATGCGATGGAGACTGCCACCTCGCTTTTGGCTCAATTTTCGACGAGCATGATCAACCAGGATACGCCGCATCATTCTCGCTCCGATCGCGAAAAAATGGGTCTTGCCCTGCCAGTTGACCTGACTCTGCCCCAGCATCCGAATGTACGCTTCGTTCACCAAGGCGGTTGGTTGCAAAGTGTGAGATGGTGATTCGTTTCTCAGCATCTTTTGGGCCAAGCCTCGAAGTCGGTCATACACCAACGGCATCAACTGGTCGGCCGCGTTGTCGACACCACTGGCGAGTTGTTCCAGCAGGGCAGCAATCTCCTGCTCGTCGGTCGACGTGTCGTCTGAAGCGTTGCAGTGGTTGCCAGATGCTGCTTCGTGTGGATCGTCTGCTGAGTTCATTTCGTTTGCCATGCTGGGTCGCTGAGTGATTTGCGGAGCGCCAAACGTTGCTGCCGTATTGTGGATCACATCCACAGTTTAGCCGCAGAGCGTTGCTGATGCCGAGATGCCCATGCTCACCGTGTGCTTTGGGGGAATTGGGCGCTGAGTCATCAGCGATGCAACAATTTTTCGTAAATCAGCTGCGGGTTTCTGCGGAGTTCAACGCGACTCAAGAGGGAACAGTTTGAAACCAGTGGTTTCGTGACCTGATCTTGAACCAGAATCGTCCCAGAATCTTAGTTGAAGGTAGCATTTCCGTGCAATCCACTGCCACTGATAGCCGCGATAATGCCGAGATGCCCGACGGAGACTTGGTGCGTGTCACCGTTGGTGGCGACCACCGAGGTTACGAAGTGTTGACGCGTAGGTACCAGAATCGTCTCTTTAAATCGATTCTCCGCCAAGTTGGTTGCGTGGTTGCTGCGGAAGAAATTGTACAGGATGCGTTTGTCAGGGCGTTTTTGGCTCTCGATTCCTTTCAAAAGAGGAGCAACTTCTATACCTGGCTTTACAGAATTGCCCTCAATGCCAGTCGGAGCGATTTTCGGCGAAACCAAAAAATGCGTCCCCTCGAAAGCATCGGAAAGAATTTTGATCAATTGACCATGGACCACCAGGTTCTACCGTCTGAGTCGATCGAGCGTGATGAGGAAAGAAAGCATGTCAGAGACGCGATGCAACGACTTGACGAAAGCTATCGTACGATTCTGATCCTGCGAGAATTTGAGGGATTTGATTATCAGGCCATTGCTGATGTCTTGGACATCAAGGTCGGTACAGTTCGAAGTCGCCTTTCGCGTGCCCGGCAGCAGTTGCGAGACGAGTTGCGCGGCTATCTTCACGGGAAGGACTCTGCCGCAAACGGTGTGTCGCCCGGTATCGCCGTGCAAGGTAAGGCTTCCGAGCACGCCGTTGAAGATTAGATATACCGCTAGAATTCAGGTGCGACAGCAACGGGTAAGTCTGCTTCGGCACATCAGGTACGCTTGGCTGTGTAGGCTACAATGGGTGGTTCAGGAGGTCTCGCAAGTTACCCAAGAGTCGCGAATCGTTCTCCCACAATCTGGCTCGAGGCAGGGTCAAGCCAACGTGCTAATCTAGTTCATCTGGAGTCATGATCATTGGGATTCATGGCAATCGAGTTGGTCGTCTCAAGTCATTGCTTCAAAGCTCAGAGTCCCCTCAATCCCCCGAACAGGGCCTTGCTGCACACCCGTTGGCCAATGTGCCAAATTCCTCGGGTGCCAAATTCCTCGGGTGCCAAATTCCTCATTTTTTTGCAGACTTGAATGGCTGCAGACGGAAACCGACGCGGTCTGTTGATGTCTCGCTGGCGAAGTCCTGAAATCTTCCGCTGGCCGCTGGTTGCAGGCCCCCTCAAGAAACGCGGAATCTTGTACATTGTTGCGAACCGTTCTGGCAAGGTGCAGTTACGTTGTCGATCGGATCTCACATGAGTCAGTTCGCCCAAGTGAACGCTAAACGTCAACACAATTGAGGATTTTCATGGCAATTCAATTATCAGAAAACGCAGACGCAAAACTGCTGGATGTTCGGGTGAGCGGTAAGTTGACCGCGGAAGACTACGGTAGTTTTGAGCCTGCCGTCGAAGCGTTGATCAGCCAAGTTGGAAAAATCCACATCCTATTTGTTATGCACGACTTTCATGGCTGGGAAATGGGGGCGGTTTGGGAAGATATCAAGTTCGCAACCAAGCATTGCTCGGACATCAGTAAAATTGCCATGGTGGGTGACTCCAATTGGGAGAAATGGATGGCGATGATCTGCAAGCCGTTCACGTTGTCGACAGTCAAGTACTTTGATGCCGCGGATGAAGCTGCTGCCGCAGCGTGGCTTTCTGAGGAATAGGGATTCTTCAGGTCGCAAAGACCCAATCGGGTTGTCCTGATACGCAGGCGTCGGATGCGTGCGGAAAATAGGGTGTCGCCCACTTGGGACGACCCCCTGCAGCCATGAACCCGCAACTGCAGCCATGAACCCGCAACTGCAGCCATGAACCAGCGCCAATCAGTTGGCGAAAGGCTTTGGCTGCAGGAGACTGGGAAAGACGGGTTTTGCCGGTGATCGCCCGATTTTGTCATGGGCTTTCGGGGGGCTGACGCGAATTCTGGGGCCGGTAAATTGGCTCAGCCTAGAAAAGCGAGCCTGCTGCCGTGCCCTGTTCGTCTGCTTTTGACTATCATGAATGTGCGGCGCCACAGCGTCGTTCGGAACTGAATGAAAAACCTGATTGCACATGTTGCATTCTGAAATTGGAGATGATCATGGGTTGTGCCTTGCGAGCAATGAGCGTGTTACGAGCATCGGTTGGATTGGCGGTGGTTTTCACCGTTGCCGAGACGGCAGACGCACGCATCTGGAAAGATGTAACGGGGCTGTACACCATCAATGCGGATCTGGTCGGTTTTGATGATGACATGGTCATTCTGCAGCGTGAGAACAAAGAACTAGGCTCATGCCCAATCGATAAGCTTTGCAAAGAGGATCGTGAGTACCTGAAGAGCAAAGAAGCGCTGGAAATCCACAACAGCCATATTGATCAAACCCAAACGTGGGCCATGACGAATGGTCTCAAAGTGGTCGGTAAAATCGTGGATTACGAGCGTGATGAAGTGGTGATCAAGCAACAGGACGGCAAGGTTGTTGTCAACGACAAGCCGTTTGATGGCCTGCCCGAGATTTACCAGGACATTCTGCTGCGAGTGGTTGAGACGTCGGAATCCAAGCCGATGCCCAACAAGAGGGCTTTCGAGGATTGGGTGAGAACCTCGCCTAACTTCCAAAACGGCAAGTCCGAGAATTACAACCTTGAGGGTGTCGTGTTCGAGTTGCAGGATGGCTCGCAGTACGCGGTTCCGTTTTATCTGTTTGCCAAGAAAGAGCAGGATATGCTCAAGAGTGGTTGGGATGCATGGCTCGCAAGCCACAAAGCGGTGCCCGCGCCACCTACTCCAGCAACTCCCAAAACCGAGGGTGACGCACCTGTTGTTCCTGCAGTGGGACTCACCGGCAATGGTAATGCGGGTGAGGCTGGGCTGCCCAAGCCGGCCAAGGGGATTACGGCCAACGACCGTGGTGCCGATGGACTGCCGAAACCTGCGAAAGGCTTTACGGCAGATCTTGGCACTGATGTTGCCACGAATCCGTTAGGACAAGGTGGAGCCACTTCGGCGAACAAGCCCGCTGCACAAAATTACAAGCAGGATGATCAGGCGTTTCATTTGCAGTCGCTAGCCGCAGCGTATCAGAGGAATCAACAGGTCAACCAGCGAATCGCGATGATGAATTTGAACATGAACGCGGTTCAGGCTGGCATCACTTCGGCCTGGGAAATCACGCTTTATCCCAACTCAGGGAATCCCTATCCGCCCAAGTGGGTCGTGACCTATGGACGCAATAGCTTGATTGCTACGCAAGCAGCACTGAGAAGTAACCCCGGTTACTATGCGGGACCAGTTAGAAAAGTGAGTCGCTAAGTCAAAACGGCGGCATCTGCGCTACTGGAAGCCGTCGTGCTTGGGGATCAGCGATGTTCGGCCGCTCTTGATGAGCGAGCCGGTATGGTGCTAACAGTGGGATGCACTGGCATTGCGACCGTAGGCTGCTCTGCTTTCGTTGCGCCCGATCGTCTGGTTTAACGCCTTTTTTCGCGTCGAACGTCAAGTGGATCGCCCTTTCTGCGGCGTTTGTTTGACCAACCATTGCGCTGTCGATCAATCGTTTATGAGCGACGGCTCTATCGGAAATTTCCTCTTGCCAAAGCTCCGCGGCTCCGGCCGATGTTGTCCCAAAGCTTCGTTTTTCCTGTCATCTTCTCCGTCTCGATCGCGGGTCTAGGTTGGATCGACAGGCCGTTGGGTGACCTGCACGCCCACCATGCGGGCAATCACGATGGCGACATAAAGCTGTCCTGCCATCGCCTCTAGATTGGCGAGCGTGCGGGCAAGGTTGCTAAGCGGAAGAATATCCCCGTAGCCCAGCGTCGTTAGTGTGACATTACTGAAGTAGATCATGTCACAGACCATCTGTTGGCGTACACCCAACGCGATGTAGTCGGGAATGTTGAACGACTTCGGCACGCAGACCTCAATGATTGAATAGACCAACGCCCAGATCAACCCCAGCAAGAAGTAAATGCAAACCGCGCCGAGGATTCGATTGGTGTCGATTCTGCCACTTTGAAACACACTACGAGACAGGGCGGTCACAAGTGACAGGAAGATAGCCAGATAGCAAATGTAGACGGCTACCAGCAAGCCGCGTGATGGTTGAAATTCAGCAAACATGGATGCAAACAAAGCGACCAGTCCGGTGACGAACGCGAAAACCTGAATCCACCGCGACTGCGACAGGGAACGCATCGCCGAAATGACGACCGTGAAAAAAAGCAGGTTGAAGATCGTGCGATTGACATTGGAAGTGTCGTTCAAAACGGCCTGGCCAAGAATGATCCCAACCAATGCGAGAAGTAATTCGAGGTGCCGCAACCGCCGGAATGTTCCCAGCCTTGTTTGTGGTGGATCCAGTGCGTCTTGATTCATCGGTTGAGATCGCTTAGCAAAAAGTTGATGCCGAGATTGCAATAACCCACGTTCTAGGTTTCAGTTGCGTCAGTCGGTGTGTTGGGACTGTCGGTTGCGGGCATCGCCGTTTTGTTCCTGCGTAGTTCCGAAATGCTTTGGAAGAGGACAAAGAAGGTTGGTACAAACATCAGAGAAAAGAACGTGGCAGCGATCATGCCCCCGACCACTGCGTTGCCAACCGCTTGTCGGCTCGCGGCACCTGCACCAGAGGCAAATAACAGGGGCAGGAAACCAAGAATCGAGGAAACGGCTGTCATCAGAATGGCTCTGAAACGCAGCCGGGCGGCGTTCCGAGCTGCCTCGCGAATGGGCTTTCCATCTTTTCGTTCCTGGCTGGCAAATTCAACAATCAGAATGGCGTTCTTACTTGCCAAGGCTACCAACAGAACGATGCCAATTTGCGTGTAGGTGTTGTTGTCCGCATTTCGCAGTACCAAGGCCAGGACCACACCTAAGGCGGCCAAGGGGACCACTGCGATGACTGCGGCAGGACTGGTCCAGCTCTCGTATTGAGCTGCCAAGACGAGAAAGACGGCCAAAATAGCCAGTAGGAAGATGACGGCTTGGCCACTGCCTGCCTGTTTTTCCTGAAACGACATTCCCGTCCATTCGTAGCCGAATCCAATGGGAAGACGTGAATCCGCCATTTCTTCCATCATGCTCAATGCCTGCCCAGAACTGACTCCTGTGGCAGGTGATCCCGTCACAGAAGCGCTGGGATAAAGCTTGTAACGCTGGACCACCGAGGGGCCCACCATTTCCTTAACTGTGACAATGGAACTGATGGGAACCATCTTCCCGTCGCGGTCACGGACATCCAGGTTTTCAATGTCCTCAGGGGAAGCACGGAATTGTGGTTCAGCCTGAACACGAACCTGGTAGGGCCGGTTGTTGTAAGTAAAGTCATTCACATAGGCGGATCCGAGGTAGGCTTGCAGGGTGCCAAACACGGTCTGAAGTGGCACATTCATCGCCTTGGCCTTCACTCGGTCGACGTCAGCAAAAAGCTGGGGTTCGTTGGCTCGGAAGGTGGTGTTGAGCCCAGAAAGACCGGACTGATCATTGCCTGCTTGCACAAGGTCTTGAGCAGTATTCTGCAGTTGGGTGTAGTTGGCTCCGCCTTTGTTCAGGACTTCCATCTGGAAACCACCAGCATTGCCAAGGCCATCAATGGGCGGCGGGGCAAAGGGAAAGACGATGGCGGCTTCAACTTGATCGAAACGCCGTTTCATTTCACCGGCAATCGTTCGGATTCGAGTCTCACGGGTTTGACGTTCATCCCATGGATCAAGAATGACAATCGAAAAGCCCAAATTCGAACCGGCGTAGCCACCGAGTAACGAATAGCCCGCGATGGACAGAGAGTTTGCGACACCGGGGATTTGCTTGTAATCTTCGTTCAGTTCGTTCATGACCTCTGTGGTGCGCTCGGTCGACGCAGCATCAGGCAATTGAACATTGACGAACAGGTATCCCTGGTCTTCGGGGGGAACAAAGCCAGTGGGCAATGAGGTGAATAGAACGCCGGTAGTTGCGATCAGACCGCCGTAGACGACTAACACCAGTACGACCAGGCGTACAAACCAGCCGATGACGAAGCCATAAACCGATGTTGCTCCGTCAAAACCGCGATTGAAAAGCCGAAATCCAATGAACCTCGCTTCTTTGGGCTTCCGGAGAACGATCGCACAAAGGGCCGGGCTGAGCGTGAGGGCGTTGACGGTACTGATGAGTACCGCAGCCGAGATGGTGAGAGCAAACTGCCGGAATAACTGACCCGTGATGCCGCCCATGAATGCACTGGGAATGAAAACGGCTAGCAGTACCAGGGTGGTCGCAATCACCGGCCCCGTGATCTCTTCCATCGCTTTGACCGCCGCGTCTTTGGGGCTGAGGCCATCCGAGAGGTGCCGCGTACAGTTTTCGACCACCACAATCGCATCATCGACTACGATTCCGATCGCCAGCACAATCCCAAACAGGGATAGCATGTTGATCGAGAATCCAATCGCATTCATGACGGCAAAAGTGCCGATTAGCGAGACAGGAATGGCAACTACGGGCACTACCGTCGCCCGCCAGTCCTGTAGGAAAATGAAGATCACAAGGACCACCAGAGCAACTGCAATGAACAGCGTCTCGTACACTTCCGAGATGGACGCTTCTACAAAGAGCGTTGTGTCGAAGGCGATGTTGTAGTCGATTCCTGTAGGCCAGTTGTTGCTCTTGTTCAACTCCAGCATTTTCTCACGGATGAGCTTGGCTGTCGTCAGGGCGTTGGCTCCCGGCAACTGGTAAATTGCGACGGAGGCTGACGGCTGTCCGTTAAATTTCGAGTCGAATGTATAGTTTTTGCCCCCCAGTTCCACTCGGCCCACATCACCGACAGTGAGAGTTCGCCCGTCTTCTCCCGTGCGGATGATGATGTTCTCAAATTCCTTGACGTCTGCCAGACGCCCTTTGGCATTCACGGAAAACTGAAACGCTGTGCCGGATGGGGCTGGTGGCGCTCCAATTTGGCCAGCTGCGACTTGAACGTTCTGTTCCTTGACCGCATTGAGCACATCATCGGTGGTCAGGCCACGCTGTTTCAGTTTGCGAGGGTCAAGCCAGATCCGCATGCTGTAGTCACCTGCCCCAAAAACCGTGACATCACCAACGCCAGCAATTCGGCTCAATTCATCTTTGACGGTCAACGCATAGTTACTCAGATAGAGCGCGTCAACGTTTTTCTCGGGTGACGTCAGTGCGATGAATTGAAGGATCTGGGTTGATCGTTTTTTGGTCGTGATTCCTTGGGCGCGAACTTCCTGGGGAAGCTGAGGTTCTGCAATAGCGACACGGTTCTGTACTAACACGGACGCAATGTCCATGTCGGTTCCCAGCTCAAAGGTCACCGTCAAGTTATACGTACCATCGTTTGCGCTTTTTGAGGACATGTACAGCATGCCTTCGACGCCATTGACCTGCTGTTCAATGGGGGCGGCAACAGTTTCGGCAATCGTGGTCGCATTACCGCCCGGATAAATCGCTGAAACAGCAACTGTGGGTGGTGCAACCTCCGGGAATTTTGCAACAGGCAGCGCGCCAAATGAAACGAATCCCGCAATCACAATCACAATTGAGATCACGGTTGCGAAGATGGGCCTGTAGATAAAGAAACGCGACATCTGGTGCTCGATTTCCGGTGTGCAATCGAAAGAGAGAAACACTGTCTTTCGTGATCAGGGAGTAAGTGGCTGACGGCGTTGGTTACGGCGTGGTTTCTGATGTTGCCGGTTGGGGCGGTGTGTTACCGCTGGCAGGAGTAGCAGTAGCGCGTGCTTCCGTATTGGGTTGACCCCGCCCGCGTAGCAAAGCCTCGGCATCCACGGACAGTGTCTTCGAAGTCGGAACCACTTTTGCTCCGGCGCGTGCACGTTGAAGTCCATTGATGATTACTTGATCGTTATCGCTGAGGCCAGTTTGGATAATAGCCCAGCCGCTCACCGTTTGACCCACGGTGACTTTTTTCTGCACGACTTCGTTGGCCGAATTCACTGTTAAGACAAACGAGCCTTGGTCATTTCGGATGAGTGCTGCTTCGGGAATCAGCAAAGATTCGACGGACTCTTCGGCCGGAATGCGAACCGCAACAAACAGCCCAGGTAGTAGTTGGTTGCCCTCGTTTTTAAATGAAGCTCGGAGTCCCAGGGTACCTGTTTCGGCTTCAATACCAGCTTGATCGACGTAGTCGAGCTCTCCCTCAAAAGGGAAGCCTTCGTCAGTCTCGCGCTGCAGATAGACTTTTTTACCACGCCACCTTTCTTTTCCGGCTTCGGGTTCCACGCCGTTTTCCGTCTGTGCCAGTTTCCTCGCCTTCATGAACTCCAGCAAGCTGCGGTCGCTGATGCTGAAGTTTGCGAAGATGACGCTATCGTCCACGACGGTTGCCAGTCGGTCGCCGTTTTCTACGAGGTTGCCGAGTTTGAAATAGGTCTTAGTGATCGCGCCATTGATGGGAGCTTGGACTTTCGTGTAGCCAAAGTCCAGCTGGGCTTGATCTTTTTCTGCTTCTGCACTGCCAAGTTTCGCTTCCGCGACAGCGACGTCGGCCTCGCCGGATTTGAAATTTGCTTCTGCTGCTCTGGATGCTGCAAGAGCATTTTGGTAGTTCGATTCGGAGCTGGCGTTCTGAGCTTGCAGCTTTGTCTCGCGGTCGAGCTGATCGTTTGCCCGATCTACTTCGGCTTGCAGGGTGTTGATACGGGCCTTCTTGACCTTGATGTCTGCATTGGCCGCTGCAACCTTGGCAACCGCTGATTTCAGTACTGCGGCGTATTGGTCAGGTTCGATTTCGTAGAGAGTCTTGTTTTTTTCAACCTTTCCGCCTGGCTCAAAGCCAATGCTTTGGATGAACCCGCGGACTCTTGCTCGGACATCTGCTTCCTCCGAAGCCTCTGTGCGTCCTGTTTGCTCCAGGAACGGCGTGATCTTACTTCGTACAGGCAAGGCAGTGGTTACTGCAGGTGGTGGCGGCGGATCATATTTGTTTTCCTGACGCGTGCAGCCTGTCAGGCAGGAGACCAAGCCCAGAAGAACGAGAGCGCTTGCGGTCAGAAAAAGCTTGATTGTGTTCATCCAGTCAACTCGAAGAGAGAGGTATCCAAAAGATCGGGGCATCACCCACTGGGCAATGTCTATTCACGCTCCATGCTGCGCTACCGATCAGTTTAGACCTGTTGGCATCCGATTAGGAGGTCAGCCGTAGCAATATAGCCGCAACATAATGAAAAAAGCCGATGCTGGCATCAGCCTGTTGTCTGGGTTGGGGAGTCCACTTGCTGTTTTGATGAGTCGAACGTCCAGCGGCCTGCCATCAGATCTGCAATTGATTTTGTTCCCTGAATTCGACCCAGAATTATTTTTAGTGCGGCCATGATGGGGGTCGCCAGGAACATCCCAATGATTCCCCACATCATGCCCCAAAACATCAAACCCACAAGGATGGTGACTGGGTGCAGGTCCGAGGAATTACCCATGATCTTGGGTTCAACGACATTCCCGCTAATGAGCTGGATGGTACAGATCACTGTAATCGTTGCCGCCATCCAACCCACCGAACCTTCGGGATCCAGAATGATCAGTGGGATCGGCAGAAGGCTGGCAACAATCGGGCCCACATTGGGAACAAAGTTGAGCAAGAATGCCAAGACTCCAAACGTGAAAGCCATGGGTACCCCGAACATGCGTAAAGCGAGCCCGAACACGAGGCCGGTGAAAATCGAAATCACTGTCTTTAGAGACAGGTACGATCTGATCTGCTGATCGACTTCGCTGAGTGTCGGCGAGTGGCTAATGGATGGAGTGCCAATCAGTAAAAAGAAGACGTAGATCAGCACGACCACACTGGTCGAGACCAAGCTCACAAACGCCTGAGATAATGTCGTGATTCCATAGGTCACCATTTGATCGACAAATTTACTTGCTTTTTCCGATCTGGGTGTCGCTTGTTGATTCGTTGCCGTGTCAGCGATGGCTGCATCCATTTCGCTAAGGTTCGTGCTAGGGACAGAAGCTTGTCCTGACTTCGTTTTCTTGGTCGAAACTTCTCCGGTATCGCTTGGCGTCTCTGAATTGCCCGAGTCAGATCTAGGATATTGTGAAGAAGCGGGTGTTGATTCCGGCTGCTGTGATGATGCGCTCTGCTGTGATGATTCAGTGGGGGCCGGGGCACCGCTGGTCACCGGCGTGATCGAGTCTCTGAACGAAAGTCGCTGAGGTAAGTAGGACTCGACTCGGTTGACGATCGTCCTGACGCGATTGCGATAAGCTTGCGCGTTAGTGGACAAGTCAATCATGGAAACCCAGATTGAGCATCCGAAAGTGATGAGCACAATCACGCCAGCAAGGAAAGTCAGGCCAGCTGCAACAATTCGTGTCACTCCCAGCCGTTTTTCCAAGACGCTCAAGACAGGGCTTATGCCGCTCACGACAAAAAATGCGACCACCAGCGGCACAAGTACTGGCCGCAACCAGTAAACGGAAAAAGTGATGCAAACTGCGACGAGTACCAGCAGGCAGGCAGTTTGGATACGTATTTGGGGATCATCTTCCAGACGCATGATGTTCCTGTCGGTGCGGCATTTCGGTGGCGAGTGGAAACGGGAACGGCACGTGTAATTTCAGTCCTGACACATTTCCCAGCACCACTTGCAGTGAGGATAACCAACAAGTGTCCAGCAGGGGAGGCGGATTTTAGTCGGCTTGAGTTTCCCGTTACCCTTTTTTTCTTAAGAGAAGCGTTCATGAAATGGTTGGGCTTGGTGATCGAACTGTCGCAGCACAGCGGCCGACTGCTTCCTCTGGTGCCTGTGAAACCGTATTCGGTATGAGCCGAGTCATCCGTCTGCAGATGGTTTGTGGTGCGCTGTCAGGCAAATCTTGTGGATCAGGGGGGGCAATCACGGGGGCCAGAACGTATGATAGTCAGTAGGTTGGTGTGGCACTTGCACCTGTCTGTTTCGACCGAGTTGCTGCAAATATGCTTTCCTCGTTGACGAAAGTGATCGTCGTGGCCCGGTCTTGCCCATCGAATTGCGGTGGCTGCTTTGCATCCAGTCGTCGCGGCTCACTGGGCGTGTTCACATCGGTGAGCGACATGAAGTGCTGTGATCGGTAGGCCCGTGCAACACCAGAGTGTGATGTGTGGCACGTGCAGGGCGAAGGATCCGTCGTAAAGAAAACGATGCGTGTCACCTTTGGGACTTTGCTCGGCTTGAGGGCAATGTTCTCTTTTCATTTTCATTTGCAGACACAAGTGCGTTGGTTGGTCAGCAAGGAACGAGGCGAGTCGGAGTGGTTTGATGAGCTTGGATGAAGAAGATACCGTTGACGATCTGTTGGCGATGAGTGCCAATGATCCTGTCGATGTTGAGTCTGTCATGGAAGATGCCGTTGAAATTAGCGCAGTCACCCACCGTGGGCGGGTGCGAAATAACAATGAAGACCAGTATGCCGTGGTGAGACGAACCCGGTCCGGGGTGGTGTTGGCGAGTAGTCTGCCGATCAGTGAGTTGACGCATCAGGACCGAACTGCGTGGTTGATTTGCGTGGCAGACGGATTGGGGGGAGAGGTGTCTGGAGAGGTGGCTAGCGCGACTGCGGTGAAAGCCATGCTGGACTTCGCCAGTGAAATGAGCAGTTGGATCATGCAGCCCGCCGAGAATCTTGAACTCGACATTCAGAAACGTGTGGCGCTGTACTCACAGGCGATCAAGCGAGATTTGCGAGACAAGGCAAGTGAGAATACCGAGCTTGATGGTATGGCGACAACCCTTACTGCAGCTTACATCTATGGTGATTCTGCAGTTGTCGTCAATGTGGGTGACTCACGGTCTTACCTCGTCGGATCTGACGGACTTCGACAAATCACACGGGATCATACGGTCGCGCAGGATCTGCTGGACGCAGGTGTGCCGGCTGAATCGACGCGTGCTTACGGAAATGTGCTCACTCGATGTTTTGGCACTGATGGTGATCCGGTTCCCGTTGACGTTTTCCACGTCAAGCTCAATGTGGATGATCGGATTCTGTTGTGTTCCGATGGGTTGTCTGATCTCGTCATCGATGCAGACATCGCGGCGGTTATCGCAGAATCGAAGTCCACCGCTGATGCTTGTGAAACTCTAGTTTCCGCTGCCTTGTTAGCAGGTGGGCGTGACAACATTACCGTCGTGCTTGCCCGAATGCTGGAGTCGATGCGTCCTCACCCACGGGATGACTTGCATGCCGGAATCGACAGCAAGCCGGATAGCGGAGCCGTTACCAAAGTCTAGTCATGGCACCGTATCGAGATAGCACTGTGTTGCAACGGCACTGTGTTGCACGGCACTGTTTTGCAACGGCACTGTTTTGCAACGGCACTGTGTTGCAACGGCACTGTGTTGGCATACCGCTGTGTTGCAAGAGGGCAGCCTGGTTGTGTAGGGAAGTCTTGGGCGGTGAACCGAGCACTCTGACTGGGGGGGCACTGGTCCTGATGGCGTGATTCTCTCTGGCTTCCTCATCGTGCGACTTCTCGACCGTGAGTTACCGATGCCTGCTGGGCGGGGACAAAGCCAACGCAGCCGTGCGAAAGCAGGCATTGCCTCGGTCCGTAGGAATACTGGCAATAAATGCCTGATGGATTTGGTTGCTTGTCGTTCCGATTTCTGCCGGACGAAGTTCGTTTTTTGTGCTGTCACAATACCGTGGATTGAACTGAAACCATGGAAAAGTAGGGATTTACGCAGTTGGGATTGACAGGTGTGGATAGTCAAACGGTGCCGCGGTGGTCAGGCGTAGTTTTGAAGTGAGGCTGCATCGCACTGCGGCACCCTAATTTAGGCCTCGCCTTGGAATCCGTGATCTAGGTTCTTTTTGAGTATCGCTCCGGAGCAGCCCTGCTGCATCGATGCACAGGTTCGTTGTTCAAGGCGGGCGGCCGAACAACGCAGGCTTAACGCAAGTTTCCCGATTTTTTGATTGCTCGGACGAGCGTGAATCCCAAGTAGACAGCCACCGCGCAGCCGATTGACCCCGGCAGCGAAACAGAGCCAAGTTTGGGGGGCACATCGTTGCTCCACAGCGACGCAGATCCGACAAACAATGCAGCGGTAAGAATGCCAAGAACGAGACGGTTGGTGATGCTGTCGAGCTTCCTGTGCTCAAGGTTGATATTGAAACTGCCACGCCTGATTCGATTCATGATGTCAGCGACATCGGAAGGAAATGTTTCGGCGAGTCGCGTCCAGTCGCGTTGTGCCGACTGCAGTTTTCGCCATGCACGCTGAGGCGAAAGTCGCCGCTTGATGGACTCGACGCGGTAGGGTTCTAGCAATTCAATGAGGTTGAAGTCAGGCGACAGTTGATGGGCCGTGCCTTCCAGCATGACCAGCATCTTGATCAAAAGGCTGACTTTCGACGGAAGTAAAATGTGGTGTTTTCGGATGATCTCGATCATGCCATTGAGTGATCCGCTGAGGTCGAACTCATCAATTGACTGACCACCGTAATCATCCACGAAGTTGACAAGGTCGCTTTGTAGCATAGTTCGGTCAAAGTCTGTCGGGACTTCGCCGAGTTCGACGACGCATTCCTGCAGACGCTTGCTGTCACGATCGATCGCGGCCATCAGCAGGTCTTCGATCTGTTCTCTGAGTTCTTCATCGACTCGGCCAACCATTCCGCAATCCAGTAAGCCGATCACGGAGTTGGGAAGTACCATCAGGTTTCCCGGATGAGGATCCGCGTGGTAAAAACCATCGCGAAATATCATTTGCAGGAACATGTTAGCTCCGCGTTTTGCAATCTCGGATAAATTGAAATCCGACTCCTGCAATGCTATGCGATCTGTTAGTTCAATTCCATTGAGGCAGTCCATCGTGAGGACTCGACGGGAACAGCATTGGGGGTAGGAAGCCGGAATCGCAATCATGGGATCATCCCCGAAATTGCGTGTGAAACGCATTAAATTGCTTTGTTCGCGGGTGAAGTCGAGTTCATCGCGAAGGGTACGGGCAAATTCTCTTGCCGTGGCCAGAGGCCGGTAACGAGCAATGTCCTGCGAGTAATGTTCTGCCAGTTCAGCAAGTTGGATCAAGATTTCGAGATCATTGCGCACTCGTTCTTCGATACCTGTGTGTTGGACTTTCACCACCACCGATTTTCCGTCCTTCAGCACGGCATGATGAACTTGCCCAATTGAGGCTGATGCAAACGGAACCGGGTCGAATTCGCGAAAGACTTGGTCCGGTGCGGATCCCAGTTCCTCGGTGATCAAACCGATGACTTGTTCGGCTGGATCGGGTGGCGTGCTCGATTGCAGCTTGGATAATTCTTCCGCCAGATCAGGGCCAATCAAGTCTGAACGCGTGCTTAAAATCTGCCCAAGCTTGATGAACGTCGTGCCCAAGTCTGTGAGGGCCATGCGTACACGCACTGCTTCTGGCAGGTCACTGATCTGTTGCCCATCAGTTGTACGCAGGTGACGTTGCACCCATTCGGTGCGGATGCCGCTTAGCCACGGAGCAATTCCGTATTTCATCGCGACGGATACAACTTCGTGGAACCGAGCAGTGTTACGGACGAGACGCGGTAGGTCGGTGACTTCCACTGTGGGGCTCAGGCGTTCGTGGGATTGGGCTGCTGTTGGCGATGCCGGTACGTCAATGAAAATACACTCAATCTTCTGTGTCGCGAATTGCCTGACGTACCCGCTGAAAACCAACTTTCAATTCGTCGGCAACCATCCCCAAGGCTGAGACGACGTTGTCAGCCGTCTTTTCGACTGCTTCTGTGACCGGTTGATATTCGTCTGCAAGTTGATCGCATTTTTGGGAAAGCCGTTCGTATTCGTCTTTTGCGTCGAGGCTAGCGAGGTGAATCTGCAATTTCAGTTCGTCCCGTTCTTTCCTGACAGTGCTGACAAGATCGTCCAGCTTTTTTCTTGTATCTGACATCGGTGAATTCCCAAGCAATCGAAGAAAGGAAGGCTGCTCTCCGTGTTCGCAGTCTCTAACACGTTTGTATCAGATTTTAGTCATCCTCAGGTTCATTGAGCGAGATCGCTTGAGACAGACCGAATCGG